>JAAXJF010000065.1 GCA_012269985.1 Acidimicrobiaceae bacterium | reverse complement strand
GCGCGAAGGCTGTAATTGCGCCAGGGTCAGTTCCAATTTCGTTGTGAGGGATGACGACACCAAATTCCATAAATGAAGGATCGCACATCAGGTGGTCGCTACCAGCCTCCGGAGCCGCCGCCTCCTCCACCACCGCCGCTACCTCCGCCGCCGCCGCCACCGCTTGAGTCGCTCGACGACGGAGGAACCGAGGCTGCCGTGAGAATGGTGATGTAGGTGAGAGAGGACTGGGTGAGATCAACTTCGCCTGCGATCGCCAGATCGTCAAGAGAGTCGGCGGCCTTCTTCCACGCAGTGGCCTCTCCGAGCACGACTGCCCATGCCGAATATTCGCGCAGCACACCGAGTCGATGGGCCTCCTCAACGTGACGACCCTCACTTTGCGCAAGGAATCTCCGAAATGATTCGGTTTGTAGGTACAACGCTGAGCCCGCGGCTGTTCTCGACGCAATCCGGCCCTTGGTCGAAATTGCACCAAGTAGAAACCCAGCGACTGCCACTGCCACCACAACGCCCACAGCGCTGTCGGTGAGCGCATTTGGCGCGAAGGCCGCCACGTTTCCGTCAGGGTCACGAATCTCGATTGAGTCGAGGATGAGTATCACCCCAACTAACGATGCTGCCGATACCCATGCGCCAATGATCGATGTGCGTTTGTTCCACGCCCGAAGCGGCTTATTCCACCACTTCTTTTCTTTGATGTCTTCGGTGAGCGCCTCACGAATTTCTTTCCATGAGGTCGCGAAACTCTCGGTGTACTTCTTGTACACACGGCGGGAGGTTGCTCCACCCGGCATGAGGATATCGATAAGGCGTCGATCGAACTCGCTCAACTCTTCGCGACTCACCAACAGTTCGATATCAACCGCCTGCCCGTTCTTTTCGATGCTGATCACCCCGGCACCGATGAGCGAAGAGATCCATGTCGACTGAAGGTCAGATCCGAGATGCTCGTTGAGAATGACGTTGCCCTCCCAAGGTTGAATTCCCTTAGGTGCTGCAAACTCGACCGTTGCCATTTCATAGAGCGCTGAGTCGGTGACCCGAGTTGTTGGGCCCCCTGCAACTGGTATCGCCGCCCCGGCGGCATCGGTTGCGCCGACGGTGTTCATTCCGCGACGGACATTCCTCAACACCGCAAGCGCAGCCGCCGCAACCGCAGTTAACGCCGAAGTAAATGGCAACACACCACTCGACGGCGGTTCGTCTCGGGCAGGCAAAGGAATCGATATCTCTCCCATGCGCTGATCGGTCAGCACTGCCGTACCTGAAATGTTCAACCCGGCATTGGCTTCGAGCGGCTCGACGATGACTTCCTGCCCGAACGCAGTATCGGTGAGCTCACAGCCACCGATATCACCCCAATCACCGACAGAGCACAACGAGTTGTTGAGACGAAACCCGTCGAGAATCACATGAAACCGATCGGTTACAGGATCTTCATCGGGATCGATCAGTGAGTAGTTAAGGGGCCAGCCGTTAACAAACGCGAGTGGCAATTCGTAAGAGAGTACGAATCGGTGCTGACCGTTCGAGGTTTCGTCTGGGTCACCAACCCGCATGACGTAATCCATCCCATCAAATTCGGTCGACAGTTGTGATGACATCGTGTCTGACTGTGCATAAATGTCGGACGGGATCCCGAGATCAGTTCTGACATATCGTAAATAACCGCGCATCTGGTTTCGACCAAAGTTGATATCGACGTATTCGGTGACTCGCATCGTCCCGTCATCAGTGGGCGACAGCACAATTGTCTTTGCATCGAAATCAACGACGTCTTTGGGCGCTCCAAGCGTTCCGTTCGCAACCAACACGAAGACCACTGCGGCGAAGACCGCAGTTGGCAACAACTTCCAACGCAACGACATGAACGAACTGTAGGACATTTTGTGAGCCGAATAACCCGTACGATGAGGCCCATGACCGGAACGCTTGTCATCCTCCGCCACGGCCAAAGCGAATGGAACCGTCTCAATCTGTTCACCGGATGGCACGACGTTCCACTCACCGAGCAGGGCCTCGCCGAGGCAACTGCAGCCGGTCAGACCATGCGTGAAGAAGGACTCACCTTCGACACCAGCCACACCTCACTGCTCACGAGAGCAGTTGTCACGCAGCACCTCGCTCTCGAGGCAATGGGGCAGGTGTGGTTACCCGTCGACCGACACTGGCGCCTCAACGAGCGGCACTACGGGGCACTGCAAGGTCTCGACAAAGTCGCCACCACCGAACAGCACGGGGCAGAACAGACACATATCTGGCGACGAAGTTTTGATACGCCTCCACCTGCTGTCGATACATCAAGCCCTGAACACCCAGTGAATGATCAGCGCTACCAGCATCTTCCTGCCGACGTACTTCCAAGTGCCGAATGCCTTCGCGATGTCGTTGCCCGGGTGTTGCCCTACTGGTTCGACCGCATTGCGCCACAACTTCTCGCAGGCCAAAACGTGCTCGTTACTGCACACGGAAACAGTCTTCGAGCGCTGCTCATGTACCTCGAAGACGTCAGCTCAGACGACATTGCTGATGTCAATATTCCCACCGGGGTACCACGCCGGTACGCCTTCCATGACGGCCTCGACGTTACATCTGCTGAATATCTTGGTGATCCAGACGCCATCGCAGCCGCAATCGAGGGTGTCGCTCACCAAGCCGGCACCCACTGATAATCCGGGCCGAATACCAAGACGACCTGTAGTTCCGCGCGCAAAACGAACTAGCGTTGAGGGCGCATGGCTACGCAGACGGATTCAACGACCAACGGCGACAAGCGGCTCAAGCCTCATCAACTTTCGCTCGGGCTCGGCATCGGAATGGGCGCCTTCATTCTCCTTTCAGGTGTCTTGCCGCAGATCACTCACTGGCACAACGAAAATGAAGTCCACCGAACCGTGTTCGGCAACATTCCTGGGCCTCTCCAAATCGCGTTTTACACCCTGATTCCAGTGATGGTGGTGTGGGGCGCATTCCGCTTCGCAGACCGCATGAAGAACTGGGAGCGCGGTTCGGTGGCGAAACGTCGCACCACCACAAAAAACGTCAAGCGCCGCGCCGCCGATTTCCGCGCCGGTGTCTATATGCGCACCCTCCTTCGTGACTCTGCTGCAGGTCTCATGCACTCGATGATCTACTTCGGCTTCTTAGTGCTGATGGGCGTCACAACCGTGCTCGAAATCGATCACCAAATGCCCGAGAGCCTGAAGTTTCTTCACGGCACCACCTATAAGGCGTACGCCTTCGTCGGTGACTTCGCCGGTACCGTGTTCACAGTTGGAGTCATCTGGGCGATCGTCCGCCGCTACATCCAGCGCCCGTATCGCATCCGCATCAAAACAAAGACCGAGCACGCTGTCATCCTCGGCACCTTCCTCGCGATTGGTCTAACAGGCTTCATCGCCGAAGGGTTCCGCATCGCCCTTGACGGCATGCCCGATTACGAGAAGTTCTCATTCGTGGGTTACCCACTCGCAACCCTTGTCGACGGCATGTCAGCCTCGGCGGTGAGCACCTGGCATCAGTGGAGCTGGATCGCCCACGTCGTGAGCTTTGTGGTGTTCTTGGCAATCCTTCCCGTCACGATGTTGCGCCACGTCTTCACGTCACCGCTCAACATGTACCTGCGTGACAAAGATCGCCCGAAGGGCGCAATGAAGCCCATGCCAAACCTCATGGAGACCGAGCTCGAGAGTTTTGGGGCTTCGGTCGTTGAAGACTTCACTTGGAAACAACTGCTCGACACTGACGCCTGCACCATGTGTGGGCGTTGCACGAGCGTGTGCCCCGCTCACGCAACCGGTAAGCCGCTCGACCCACGCGAAATCGTGTTGAAGACCGGCGAAGTCATGGCGGCGACGGGTTCACCTCAGGTATCGCCCCCCATCGGTGTTGACGGTGAGATCAAAATCGGGGCGAACAGCCTGTTCGAACGAATCACCGCCGAAGAAATCTGGTCATGCACATCGTGTAAGGCCTGTGACGAAATTTGCCCGGTCAACATTGAGATCCTCGACAAGATCCTCGATATGCGCCGCTACCTCTCGCTCATGGAGTCGAACTTCCCTGCCGAACTGGGCAACGCCTACCGCGCAATGGAAAACCAAGGAAACCCATGGGCAATGAACCAAGGGGAACGCGGCGACTGGGCAAACGACATTGATGGCGTCGAAATTGTCGACCCTGGTTCACCGCTCACGGCTGAATATCTCTACTGGGTCGGATGCGCCGGATCGTTTGACGACAAGAATAAGAAAGTCACCCAGTCGATGGCGAAACTGCTTCGTCGTGCGGGCATCGACGTCGCAATCCTCGGACCGAGCGAAATGTGCACCGGCGATTCGGCTCGCCGCTCAGGCAACGAGTACCTCTTCCAGATGTTGGCGATGCCGAATATCGAAATGCTCGACGGCATGGGCGTAAAGAAGATCATCACGCAATGCCCACACTGCTTCAACACATTGCAAAACGAATACCCACAACTCGGCGGCAACTACGAGGTGGTACACCACACGCAACTACTCGAAGAACTCATCGCTGACGGCCGCCTTGACGTCTCACAGGCAACGCTTGAGGAGCGCATCACCTACCACGATTCGTGCTACCTCGGACGGCACAACGACGTCTACATGGCGCCACGAAAAGTGGTTGGAGCAATCAAGGGCATCGAGATCGTCGAGATGCCGCGAAACGGCACAACGGGAATGTGCTGTGGGGCCGGCGGTGCCCGTATGTGGATGGAAGAGTCAATCGGCACAAAGGTGAACGACGAACGAGCCCGAGAAGCACTCTCGACCGGTGCGACGCGAATCGCTACTGCGTGTCCGTTCTGCTACATCATGCTCGACGACGGCGCGAAGGCAGCCGGCGCCGACGAAGATGAAGTCAAGGTCGCGGACCTTGCGATCCATCTTCTTGATGCGATCGAGGCCGGTGAATCAAAGATGGATCATCCTGATTCACCGCTCAGCGTGAGTTTCGACTGACCGCTCGCATCACGACAGACGCGAGCGAATATCGGCAATCCAGTCGTCAGCGCTTTTCCAGCGCTCATCGGCGTGAGACCGAACATCACTCACAGCCCCATCGGCTCGTGGCCATGAGCCAAACCACTTCACAAGACCCTGCTTCGCGTGAAGGGCTCGCATCGTGTCAGCCATCAGGTCATCACCGACATGACCTTCGGCAAGAATGATGAAGCAATACTCGCCAAGTCCACCCTGGCGAATCGGGCGCGAAATGAGATTCGACAAGTTGATGCGGCGCGCCGCAAATTCTTGGAGAATTGAAATCAAACTTCCCGGCTCATCGGCTCGCTGGAACACGACAAGACCGGTTCGGTCATGACCCGAAGGCGCCGAAGCTCCATCTCGACTGACGACGACAAATCGGGTTTGATTTCCCTCTTCATCTTCGATGTCTTCGGCGAGCACACTGAGCCCGTACAGATCAGCGGCGACACGTGGGGCGATTGCAGCAAGCCCTGTTGACGACTCTTCAGCAACCGACTTTGCTGCACCGGCTGTCGATGTTGCCGCAAGCAGATTCGCGTTCGGTAGATGCTCTCTGAGGAACTTGTGGCACTGCGCCGTTGCGACCGGAATGGACATCACATCGCTGACATCGGCGAGCGATGTCCCCTCGGGCGCGGCAAGGCACAGATGGATGTCGAGGACAACTTCCCTCGTCACGATGAGGTCATGGTCGAACGCAAGGGCGTCAAGTGTGAAGTTGACCATGCCCTCGATCGAATTTTCGATCGGTACGAAACCACAATCGACCTCACCCGAAGAGACTGCGTCGAGCACATCAGGAACAGTTCGCATCGGAACAAGTTCACCGTCCGAGAGGTCGCGTTGAGTGCGAAGCGCCTGCTCGGTGAAGGTACCGAATGGGCCAAAGAACGCGACGCGCAGAGCTGAGCCGTCGTTGCGTGGAGAACCATTCGTAGAAGTCACGTCCGCAAGGCTAGGGGGATTCGACCCCAGACATGGCACGATGTGACCATGGAACAAGCAGCCCTCGCCAAAATGATCGCTGCGATCGCTAACGGTTCGATCACTCCAGATGCTGCAGTGCAACAGCTCCGGCGCCTTCCATTCGCCGATACTGGCGATGCTCTCGTCGATCATCATCGGTCGCTACGCCAAGGGATGCCCGAGGTGATTTACGGCCCGGGGAAGTCACCAGAACAATGTGTCGCCATCGTTCAAGAAATGCTGGAGTACAACGATGGACCGGTGCTCATCACCCGAGTGAACGATGAACAGGAGGCATCACTGAGCTCGATCGACATGGCGGATGCACCACCGGTGGTGACCGCTGGATGCATGCTCTTTCGACCACCAGACCCGATTCAGCCCCAACCACAGGTGCTGGTCGTCACCGCAGGAACATCTGACATCCCTGTTGCTGACGAGGCCGTCATCACTCTTGCGGCGAACGGTATCACCGCGAACCGACTCCATGATGTCGGAGTCGCCGGCCTCCATCGGCTCCTCGCCCACCTCGATGACATCACCTCGGCCGATGCCATCATCGTCATCGCCGGCATGGAGGGCGCACTTTCGAGTGTGATTGGTGGACTCACCTCGTGCCCGGTGATCGCAGTTCCCACATCGGTCGGCTACGGCGCGGGGCTCGAAGGGGTCACTGCGCTCTTAGCGATGCACGCCAGTTGTGCATCGGGGATTTCTGTTGTCGGTATCGACAACGGTTTCGGAGCAGCTGTTGCCCTCATGCGTTACCTCAAACAAGCAGGCCCTCAATGACCGTTGGTGCATGGTTCCAATGCTCGGCCGGTGTTGCCGGCGACATGACGATGGCCTCGCTCGTCGATGCTGGGGCTGATCAGTTCGCAATTATCGACGCCATTAGCTCTTTCGGGATCGATGGCTGGGCGATCACCTTCGAAGATGTTCAGCGCTGTGGGGTGCGCGCAAAGTGGTCAAACGTCGTCATCCATGAGCACGACACTCCACATCATCACCGGCCGGCACAACAGATTCTCGACCTCATCGGGTCGTCCGGCTTGTCGGCTGTCACCCGCGACCGTGCAGTAGCCGTCTATCAGACGCTCGCCGAGGTCGAAGGATCAATTCATGGCGTCGACCCCGCCGAGGTCGAACTTCACGAAGTTGGCGCGCTCGATTCGATCATCGATGTCGTCGGCTCGTGCGCGGCTCTCGAGTCGCTCGGCGTCGAGCAGGTCTCTCATTCGGCGATCGGTGTCGGACATGGAACCGTGACGACCGCACACGGGCAATTCCCTAACCCCGTGCCTGCGGTGTCACATCTACTCGCAATGCATCACTCTTCGACCGTCGGAGTTGACACCACCATGGAACTTGCGACCCCCACCGGTGTTGCGCTGATGACAGTGCTGTCAAACGGGCAGTCAGGCCCGTCTATGCCTGCGATGAACACTCGATCGGTCGGTTTTGGAGCGGGCACTGCTGATACTCCGAATCGACCCAACGTGGTGCAGGTCGTTGTGGGAGACCTCGCCTCCCAACCGACAATCGACGGCGAGGTTGCAGTCGAACTCGCTGTCAATGTTGACGATGTCACTGGTGAAGTACTTGCCGACGCCATTGAGCAACTGCTCGCCGCTGGCGCATTTGATGCCTGGATCACTCCGATCATCATGAAGAAGGGACGTCCCGCATTTACCGTGCGGGCGTTGTGTGACCTAGCGAGATTGGAGATCGTTCGGTCGACGATGGTCACCCACACTGGCTCACTCGGTATTCGCGCATCAGAAGTACGTCGCTGGCCGCAGCAACGTGCCGAACAAGTCGTGGTTGTTGACGGGCACAGTATTCGAGTCAAGGTGGCCGCACATCGCGTGAAGGTCGAGTTCGACGATGCTCAGGCAGCTGCTCGAGCACTCGGAGTTCCGGTTCGCGACATCATCGCTGCAGCGGAACGCCTCTCCCAGTCCTAGACCGCCCGGTCGTCGAGCAGTTCGCGACGCAGGTTTCTCAGCATTGGCGATGGGGTGCCACTCGACCAGTCGGCGGCGGAACCACATCAGAGCACGCCAAGCGTCCAGCCCTCCTCTCGGAGTACGAGCGAACGCTGACGTGCAGACAACGTCGGGTTCGACCACTTGTGAATCGAGCCATCCCGATCTGCTCGACCCATAAGTTGAACGACCGTCATGACCTGAGCAGCATCGAGGACGTCATGACATTCACGATCGATCTCAAACATGCTCGGCCACACTTCAGCGAACACGACATCACCTGGTTCACCCTGCAGCGATGTCTCACCGATACCTGTTTCGAATGGCCAGATGACAATCCGCTCGCCGAATTCAGTCGACACGCGTACACGCTCGAGCCACGCAATACCCATCAACATCTGGCTGCCGACGCTTCCCGGATACGCAAGTTGCCACGAACTAAAAGGACGATGCCCATCGGCACGCACGCGATGCTCACCGACACGAAACTCATCGAAGGGCGCATATGACTCTGGGCGATACCGAGACACCCCAGATGCAGAGGAGGCCCCCGGGTAACCCCAAAACGGCCGCACATCAACCGAGCGATCACAACGGTCGTTTAACTCTGCTGCAACGTCAAACCGATTGTTGCGGTTGTTCGGTTCATCAAGAATGTGAGCACCAACCCACGACCACACGTCACGCCAAGAGGCATCAGGGTTGTCGGCAATCACGTCCGCAAGACCAGCCGGGTACCCAAATGAAAAATCACAACCGACGAGAACGCGCTCAAATCGGTCTGTCAGAATTTCGCGCAATACGCTCGACATCTCTTCTCGCGTCCGAGGATTGTGCACGAATACGACCTCACCGCTGCGGTCGGCAACCGCCACCCAGATCGAATCTTTCCCTTGCTTCGGCGAGGAGTTTGCACTCCAATCGATCATTACATATCGATCAAAACATTGATCTGATAAAGAGGGGGCCGCCACAGCAAAAGTCTCCCATGACCGACTACTCACACTGTTATTTCAAACACAATCGTTTCAGCGCAGGTGTGTCGAATTTGACACTCAAGACTTCCAGAGAGAGGGATAGCGTTCGCATTATCGGCCGAACGTTATGTCGGTCGAACTACAGAGGAATTCGCTCGATGCGAGTTCCACAAGGAGAACACCATGGCACACGCATATCACAATCACCTCATTTCGGTTCCGCTATTTGCAGATCTCGATGAGAGTGAACTCGATGCGGTCGCAGCAATCACGACCGAACTCAGTTTCTCAGCCGGCACCGCGCTGATGAACGAAGGAGCAGGGGCCCACGAGATGGTTGTCGTCGTAGACGGCACACTCGAAGTCACCCGTGCAGGCGAGCACATCGCCGACATCGGACCTGGTGGCTTCGCTGGAGAAATGGCCGTGCTCACTCACGCTCGCCGCGACGCCACTGTCACAGCGAAGAGCGACGTCAAGGCCCTTCATCTCGACGGCCGCGCGTTCGGTGACCTCATCCAGCAGGTTCCATCAGTTGCCGCCAAGATGCTGCCCATCGTTGCTGCTCGCGTTGTCGAGAACAGCACGAACCACCAGCACTGAGCGTCAACCCCCAACACGGTGTTCGCTCGTGCGAACGACGGCGACGCAATCACCGCAAGACCCAGCATCATCCTCGGAAACGTGGATGAACTTGAGATGACAATCATTTGGCCGATGAGGTAGGGAGACGCCAGTCCTCCCATACCTATAGATGCCGTGAACCATGACGTGTCAGACCCCGAAAGTTAGATACGTCGTTCGAGGTAGGCCATCATCACGGGAAATTGCGGAGCGGTCGCAAACCCACTGATGGCAAAGCTCACAAGGTAGAGAGGAGTCGGCCTACGCACGGCCAACAAACTACGGTCATTGCATGGCGGAATCCTCGGATCATTCCAACTTGCATGGGTCGATTCTCGGCACTCGGGTAGTGAGAAGTGAAGATCCGAAACTGCTCACGGGGGGCGGTCATTACACTGCCGATCTCCCTCAACACATCGTCAAACAGGCCCTCCACGCCATCTTCGTGCCATCACCGGTTGCGCACGGGACTCTTCTCGAAGTGCACACCGAAGATGCATCTGAAGTTGATGGTGTCGTCACCATCATCACCGGCACATCGCTTCGAGATGAACTCGGAGTTGATGCCCATCACGGCTTCGTGCCCATCGGCTCAAGGTTTGCTCGACATCCCATCGCGGTCGATGCGGTCAGGTACGTAGGCGAGCCGATCGCGCTCGTCATCGCCGAGACCCGTGCCGCAGCCGCCGATGCAGCCCAACTGGTGTGGGCCGATATCAATGTCCTCCCGTCGGTAACCGATATGGAGGCAGCGGTTGCCGACGACGCTCCAACACTCTTTGACGGAGATGAGGGCAACATTGCATTTATCGAGGTCAGTGATGACCCAATCGATATCGACGCGATGTCAACTCGCGTCGTACGTGGCACATATCTGAATCAACGCGTCGTTGTCGGCTCGATGGAACCCGATGCCTGCCTCGCTGAACCCACAGATGGCAACGAAAAGTTGACGCTCTGGGCTTCCACACAGATGCCGCACATGCTTCGAGATCAACTTGCTGCAACGTTGTCGATCGACCGTGACTCGGTGCGGGTGCGTACACCTGCAGTCGGAGGAGGATTCGGTGGCAAAGCGGGTCTTCACCACGAGTACACCGCAGTCGTTGCCGCTGCCCGGCATCTCAACCGCCCTGTCCTTTGGGCACCATCACGCTCTGAGGACATGCTCACCATGCCTCACGGCAGAGGGCAGATCCAATGGGCGGAAGCTGGATTTGAGGATGACGGCATGCTCACCGGATTTCGATTCAGGATTCTCGGTGATTCAGGCGCCTATCCAACTATTGGTGCAGCGCTCGTCGGCGGCACGAGGCGCATGGCGCCCGGCACCTATTCAGTGCCGGCATTTCAAGCGCATGCCATCAGCGCAACCACCAACACCACATGTGTGGGCGCCTATCGCGGAGCGGGTCGACCTGAAGCAACTTCGATGGTCGAACGGCTCATGGATCAGGCCGCCCATGAACTCGATATCGACCCGATTGAACTCCGGCGGCGAAATCTGCTTGCCGATGACGCATTTCCGTTCACTTCGGCGACCGGTAACACCTATGACTCTGGTCGCTACCTCCACACGCTTGAGCGCGCAGCCGAACTCGCCAACTACGAAGCACGGCGCGAAGATCAACGCGACCGCAGAGCGAGAGGCGACCGCATGCAGCTCGGCATTGGCGTCGCCAGCTATGTGGAGATCACGGCCGGCGGCAGTTCAGAGGAATATGCGGCGGTCACTGTGCATGCCGACGGCTCAGCAACTGTTGCTGCGGGTACCGCAGCTCATGGCCAGGGGCACGCAACGTCATACGCGATGATCGTGTCGGCCGCTACCGGAATCCCGATCGATCGCATTACCCACATCGACGGTGACACCGACCTACTTCCTCGAGGCGGAGGCACCGGAGGGTCACGTTCGCTCCAACTCGGCGGGTCGGCTGTCGTCGGGGCACGTGATGCTGTTATCGAACACGCCCGTTCGATTGCCGCCCAGCAACTCGAAGCCGATGTCGCAGATGTCCTACTCGATAGTGCCTCTGGAGGTTTCCACGTCGCAGGAGTGCCCGCAACTGTCCGCACGTGGTCAGATATCGCACAACAAGTTGAAGCCGATGGCGAGCAACTTTCTGCCGACCATGTCTTCAATCAACCGGGTGCGACGTTCCCGTTCGGTGCCCACGTTGCAATTGTCGAAGTTGACACCGAAACAGGGCGCGTCACGATCGTTCATCACGTTGCGGTTGACGATTGTGGCACCGTTCTCAACCCGGTCATCGTCGAGGGCCAACAGCACGGGGGAATTGCGTCGGGCGTTGGCCAAGCCCTCTATGAGGAGGTCAGGTACGACGCTGACGGAAATCCGCTTACTGCGAATTTCGCTGACTACGGACTGCCCGCAGCATCGGAAATGCCGTCATTTGATGTGCATTCAACCGAAACACCGTCACCGCTGAACCCGCTGGGGGCCAAAGGCATCGGCGAAGCGTCAACGATTGGAAGCACGCCTGCCATCCAAAATGCAGTGATCGATGCACTCAGCCATCTCGGTGTTCGCCATATCGATATGCCGTGCACCCCAGAGCGTGTGTGGAGAGCGATCCAACAACCCGCAGACCCCTGGAGAGAACCGCCAGCAGCGTTCGCAAACGTCGCTGCACAGCGCACCGCCCCCGCCATTGATGAAGCGGTTGACGAAGCTGCAGATGGCATCTGATCGTCGTTATTCGATATGCACAAACGCAGTCGCTATCAGTAACGAAAATACAATCTTGCCCAGAGGCTGATCCGCTTCCATTCACGGCCTGCTCATCGGGCAGGATGTCTCTATGGCAGCACCATTAGACGGCATCGTCGTTCTCGACTTTTCTCGTGTTCTCGCCGGCCCACATTGCGGTCGCGCCCTTGCCGATCTCGGCGCACGAGTCATCAAGATCGAGCCACCGGCAGGAGATCTCACCCGATTTTGCTACCCGCGACGCAACTCGATCTCGAGTTACTTCGCCCAGCAGAACACCGGTAAAGACAACATTTCGCTTGACCTCTCAAAGCCGGAAGCGACCGACATCATCCTTGGTCTCGTTGAACACGCAGATGTTGTCATCGAGAACTTCCGTCCAGGAGTAATGAAGCGACTCGGCCTTGACTACGAGCGGCTCGCCGCCATCAGACCTGAACTCGTCTATGCGTCATCGAATGGTTACGGCACCGGCACAAGTTGGGAAAAGCGTCGTGCCTATGCCCCGGTCATCGGCGCAGAGACTGGGCTCATCAAATCTCAGGGAGACGCACGAGACGGCCAATACTTCAACGACCGCCATTCTCACGCCGATGTCTACACCGCCCTCGAACTCACCGTTGCCGTGCTGGCTGCGTTGAACCATCGACATACGACAGGTCGTGGCCAGCAGGTTGAGGTGACCATGGCCCAGACGATGCTCTACGTCAACGAACACACCCATGATGCTCTGTGGGATGAGCCAGTGCCTGAGGGAGTCATTCGCTCATTTCAGCCGGGTGACTATCAAGTGCTAGAGCTCGGCGATGGTTCATCGGTCATCGTCAGTGGTCACCCTGCAGAGGGCGGCACGTTTGAATTCTTCATGCGGGCAATTGGCCGCGAGGATGCCATCGATGACCCGCGTTTTGCCGACATTGCGAGCCGCAGAAAGAACCTCTCGGATATCAATCAGATGCTCGCCGACCACGCAAAGACCATCCCTGATGCGGTTGCCTACGAGGAAATCCTTTCGCAGCACAATCTCGCTGTTGGCCAGCTGCGCACTGTTCGTGAGTTTGCAGAATCGGAATGGTGCGCGGAGACAGGAGCAATTGTCGAGGTGTCTGACCGTGGAGATGGCGTTGTCAAAATTCCGCAGGCCCCTTGGCGGTTCAGTGACGGTGCCGACGTCGGCATTCATGGCACACCCCGCTACCGGGGAGAAGACAATGAGACTGTGCTGGGCGAACTACTCGGTCTTGATAGCGCAACCCTTCTTCAACTTGAGGAAAACGGTGTCTTGTCCTCTCATGTTCCGCGCCGCTAATCAATGAACTCTGAGCAGCTGCTCACGAGAGCATTTGAACTCGACTCAACTGATGAACTTGCGCATTGGCGCGACAGGTTCGTCATCGATGATCCCGACCTGTCGTACCTCGACGGCAACTCGCTCGGCATGTTGCCGAGAACAACTGTTCATCGCCTTCACGAGGTGATGAACGAAGAATGGGGTTCGGGCCTCATTCGGTCGTGGCGTAAATGGCTTGAACTGCCGCTCATCGTCGGGAACGAACTCGCTCCGTTGCTTGGTGCCGACGATGGCGAGGTCGTCGTGCACGACTCGACGAGTGTGAATCTGCATCAATTACTTCATGCCGCGGTTCGACTTCGACCAAACCGATCATGTATCGCTGTCGACGCGCATGAATTTCCTACAGATCGCTACGCCGTCGAGGCGGTTGCCGCTCAACATGGGCTCACGGTCGTTTCTCCAGGGCCCAACGAGCGACTCGATGAAATTGATCTTGGTGAGTGCGCCGTCGTTGTTCGTTCGCTCATCGACTATCGGTCGGCAGAAGTGGCCGACCTCTCTGGCTTTACGTCTCGTGCCCGAGATGCAGGCGCTCTTGTAATTTGGGACCTTTCCCACGCCGTGGGAGCGGTCGAGCTTGACCTCCACGCTGCACAGGTCGACCTCGCAATCGGTTGCACCTACAAGTTCCTCAACGGTGGTCCTGGAGCTCCTGCCTTTTCATACGTTCGTTCCAACTTGATTGAAGAGATCGACCAGCCCGTCAGAGGGTGGTTCGGTCAAGATGACCAATTCGCAATGGACGGAGCGTGGTCACCAAAACCGGGCATCGGCCGCTTGATGATCGGGACGCCCTCGATACTCGCGCTCGAGGCTGCACGGTGCGGAATTGAACTCTGTGCTGAGGCTGGAATGCCATCGATTGCGGCAAAAGGCAGAGCACTCACCGACTTTGCTCACGAATGCTGCGACGAACTGAATCTCGAATCAATTACGCCCCGTGATTCCAGCAAGCGAGGGGCCCATATCGCAGTTCGTCACCCTCATGCGAAAAATGTTGTTGAACGTCTTGAACGTGAGTGTTCGGTCATCGCTGACTATCGAGACCCTGATCTCGTTCGGCTCGGATGTTCTGCACTCACGACGAGGTTTGGTGACGTCGCTCGCGCTGTCATCCAACTCGCAGGAATCGCCCACGATCGGGCGTAGTCAACTAGCGGGCGAACGCAGCTGCGATACGAATCGCTCCACCATCAGCAACATGCACATGGCCTTCGTCGACCAGCTTGATGAGGTGTGACAGCACTGAACGGGCCGCCGGCCGGTGAAGGTGAGGGTTCACATCGGCGTAGAGCACCCGAACCATCTCGGGCACAGTTGAAGGCCCGTGCTCGTCGATGAACGACAACACCTGCTGCTCACGTTGCAGTCGATGCTCAACGAGTGCCCGCGAGTACTCGGCACCATCGGTTCGAGGCGGCCCGTGAGTTGGCCACAGCGTGGCATCAGCGCGGTCAGCGACTTTGTGCAGCGACTCGATGTACGCCGTCATCGACCCATCTGGGGGCGAAACAACCGTCGTGCTCCAACCCATGATGTGGTCACCGGTGAACAGGCTCGATGATTCTTCAAGCGAAAAGCAACAGTGGTTAGCGGTGTGACCAGGTGTCGTGACCGCACGCATGGTCAGACCTTTGCCGTCGACGACGACCTCACCGTCGGTCACTCGTTCGTCGGGAACAAAATCAACGTCGGTTGACTCTTCCATCTTCACTTCGTCTTCTTCTTCTTTTTCTTCTGAAGGGTCAGGAGGAACAGCCAGTTCTTCCTCACCTTCAAACATGCCCTCCGGTTCATCAACAGTCTCATGCGGGCCAACGGCAAAGGTGGGTGCCCCGGTCTCCGCTTTCAACCACTCCGACAGCGGGGAATGATCGGCATGACAGTGTGTGATGAGAATCGCTCGAACGCGCTCACCCTTCAGCGCTGCCGCCAGAGCATCACGGTGGCTGTCGAGGCGCGGACCCGGGTCGATCACGACCACATCACCATTGCCGATGATGTACGTGCCGGTGCCTCGATAGGTGAACTTCGAGGGGTTCTCAGCAATTACTCGGCGAACATCTGGAGCGACCTGAACCGCTTCGCCATAGACAACATCATCGAGAGGGAGAAAGGTGGGTGAACTCACTTCTACGACGGTAGTTCACATTTATGGCAAGACGCTGTTCGGTCGCTATTCCGTTTCTGCGGCGTCATCGTCGCCTGAGTCGCCACCGAGCAGATCACTGTCGACAACAACATGACGTCGGCCGGTTTCGCTCGCAATCGCCTGCCCCATCGCAGCAACGGGCAGCGCCAGTAATGCTCCACTCGGTCCGAGGATGGAAAGACCAGCGAGCGCCGCCCCGAACGCAATCGCGGGGTGAAGTTCCATCGTTCTCGCTGTCACCTTTGGTGAAATTACGTAGTTCTCAAACTGCTGATAGACGATGATGATGCCGAAGACGACGAGCGCCCGAATTGGCGAATCCAAAAAGGTAATCACGACCGGAAGAACGGCCGCAAAATACGTGCCGATCACTGGAAGGAATTGGCTAATGAGACCAACCCACAGCGCAAGAGCAATCGGTGATCTCACTCCTGCGGAGGCAAACACAATGCCGTGGAACACTGCCGAGACGGCGCTTAGCAACAGGCGTGAATAGAGATATCCGCCGGTCTTGTCGATTGCGAGTTCCCAGATCGACAGCACGCGCAGTTGGGACGCTGGACGTAACCTCGAGCAAATCGCACGTCGCATTCGTGGTCCGTCAGCGACGAAGTAGAACGTGAAGAGCACGATAGAGAACGTTGCAAAGAGCCCGTTAAGGGCCCGTCCGGTCAGTCGAAGTGCATCGCCCCGCTGAGCGGAAATGAAGTTCTGAACGGCACCATTTGGATCATTGAATTGTTCAATGACTTGAGCAGCATCAATCGAGGTGCCAAACCAATTATTAATGCGGGTCACGGTGTCTGAAATGTAGACCTCAAGGTTCGACAACAAATCTGCGATCTGCGTGCCGATGAGGGTTCCCATCGCCCCAAGAAACGCACCGACTGCGGTGAGAACGCCGAAAATGATGAGCAACGTCGCACGACCGCGTCGCCACCCTCGTCGCACCAGCCAGTTGGTTCCCGGTTCGATCGCAAGACTGAAAAACAATGACAACACCAGCAACAAAACGAGATCGTCGACCCGTCCCCACGTCAGAACCACGACATCGGTGACGACCGATCCGACCCAAAACAACACGACCGCAAACAGGATCCAGCGGGGTGGAAGCCACCGGTTTTCTGAGTCTGTGTCCCCCGTGAGATCAGAATCATCGTTTTGCACAATCAGGATCTTAGTGACGCATCGTGAGAGCATGTGCCGATGACCGAGTTTCAACAAGAACCCGCCGAGCAGGTTCGAACCTGGCTCGCCGACCAAATTCGTGATCGAGTCGTTGGGCCAAACGCGGAAGACCGCACGAATGAACTCTTCAATGCACCCGGCGAACGCTGGTTTGATGACGATGCCCCCATCCGCACCGTGCACCTTGACGCCTCGATGTTCATCGGTGGAATCAGGGCGCTACTACTGCAAAGCCTGCATCCACTCGCAATGACCGGTGTCGCTCAGCATTCTGACTACAAAAACGACCCGTGGGGCCGACTACAGCGAACCGCCGACTTTCTTGCGACAACCACGTTCGGGCCCGCAGAAGCGGCAGATCAAGCAATCGCCACCGTCACCGCAATCCACGATCGGGTGACGGGCACAACAGCCGACGGTGTCGACTACCGAGCCAATGATCCTCACCTTCTTGCGTGGGTTCATGTTGCCGAAGTCGACTCATTTCTTCGTGCACACGATCGTTACGGAGAGTCACCACTCGAAGGGTCTGATCGCGACCGCTACGTTGCCGAATCTGGTTCGATTGCTGCTCGTCTGGGAGCCGACCCGGTGCCAACCACCGAGCAGGGTGTCGCTGACCTTCTCAACGACTTTCGGTCGGAACTTCGCGCAACACCAGAAGCGAAAGAGGCTGCTCGCTACCTCCTCATCGACCCTCCGCTCCCAGCCTCTTCAAAACCTGCCTATGGCCTCATTGCGGCGG
>JAAXJF010000088.1 GCA_012269985.1 Acidimicrobiaceae bacterium | reverse complement strand
TTGAGGAGGCGAATAAGGGCTCGCCGATTTGCGACCGCACGTCAAGATGACAACCGACCAACCCCGCCGGGCGTCATCGACATCTAATTGCGATTAGCAGCGAACTACGATCCGATTTATGGCGAAACGTAGCTGGGTCACTGTCATCATTTTCTGGTCGTTCGAAGACCGAGAGCAATTTGAGGCAATGGCCACTGAAATGGCCGCTGCAAGCCGTGCCGAACCTGGCACTCTCATGTACGACTGGTACGTGAATGAAGACGGCACGTCGGGCGTTTTGCTTGAACAGTACGCATCGCAGAAGGCGTTAGGCGACCATGTCGCCGGTCCTGTCTTCACCGAGATCGCTCCCCGCTACCGTGGCGTCGCTCGAGCGCAAAAGGTCGAGATGTTCGGCGCAGATGGCATGGAGCGCGCTGATGTGTTGAAGGCAACCACCACGTGGTGGGGTGAGCCTGTCGCTGCCGTGACCGACTGATAACGAGATCGTGGCGAGGCCGATGCTCGCGTCCGAGGAGTCGACCGCCCAACGCATACCATCGACCCATGGCAGCACCACTTGACGACCTGACGTTCTATGACGACATCGAGGGTTACTGCTCAACACTCAGTGTGGTGGCAGGGTCACCGATCGGACTTCACGTTTCGACCAAGTCGTCAGAATTCACGGTCACCGTTGAGCGTTGGGGAGCAACACGCGAACTGGTGTGGTCTTCTTCGAGTCCCATAGCCGGCGCCTACCACCCTGCTCCTGACGACGCTGATAGCCAGGGCTGTAACTGGCCAGTCAGCCTTGAGATTCCTACGACGGCCGATTGGAAAAGCGGGTTCCACCTCATCACGCTGACATCTCTCGGTGCACCAGAGGGCAGAAACATTGCCCACGCCGGCGTCGTCGTCCGCTCAACCCAACCTGCAGCGTCAGCCCTGTTTGTTCTTGGCACCAACACGTGGAACGCCTACAACACCTGGGGTGGCTGCTCGCTCTACACCGGTGGGCACGAAGTGTCATTTCGTCGGCCATTCACACGCGGCCTCCTGTGCCGGGAAGTTACAGAGCGTGATGACCGCAAAGCTCGCCCGGTTCGGTGGGATGAAGAACCTGATCCTGACGGTGAGATCTACCAGCAATACCGTGGCGACCGTGCCTTACCTGCCGCAATCGGCTCATCTGGATGGTTCATCCATGAGCGACGTTTCGTTGAGTGGGCCGAAGGCGCTGGGTACACCTTCGACTACGCGATCTCGTCAGATCTCGCCGAGGTCGACGGCATACTTGATGGCTATGACCTCGTGGTTTCAGTTGGCCACGACGAGTATTGGTCGGCCGGTCAACGCACCGCTCTTGAGGCGTTCATCGAACGTGGTGGCAATCTCACGAGTTTTTCTGGCAACACGATGTTTTGGCAGGTTCGCCTCACCGACATCGGGTCAATGATTTGCTACAAGTACAAAGGCCATACCGAAGACCCCGCACTCACTGACGGTCGCACCAGTGAAATGTCGGGCATGTGGGCAGACCCACTTGTGAATCGTCCAGAAGCCTCCATTCTTGGTGCAGGAAGTGCGTGGGGGCTCTACCACCGCTTCGGCAATGCGAACGCTCGAGGCATCGGTGGATTCATCGTCTACCGAGATGACCACTGGCTACTTGAGGGCACCTCCCTCCGGTATGGCGACGTGCTCGGCGCTCGTGATGGCGTGGTTGGATATGAGACCCTTGGCTGCCACATCGCTCTCGACGACGAACATTTGCCGGTCAGTACCGGCAACGATGGCACACCAAGCGACCACACAATTGTTGCGATGTGCCCATCATCGAACCTTGGGGTCGGCGACTATCCGAAATCGATCTCTGCGTTGAGCGACCAGGGTGACTTAGAGTTCATCGCCGAGCGCATTCACGGTGAAGTCAATGAAGCGAACAAACGCCGTGTACGTCACGGCAATGCCGTGATAGTGGAAACACGGCCGTTCGGAGCAAACGGTGGCACCGTCATTACCGTCGGAACTACCGACTGGTCATTTGGGTTAGGAACCGACCGAGCGGTCGAGCAAGTCACCCACAACGCTCTCAGTCGCCTCGGAGCGTCGAAGTAACTTCAGCCAAACGACTAGTTAATCGTCAGCACGACATGCCGGCGTCGATGACAACCTCGCTACCTGTCATGTAGCTCGAATCATCGCTCGCTAAGAACAGCACGCCATTTGCGATATCGGTCGGTTGGCCGAGCACACCGGTTGGCACTGCGACCTGCGCCATCGAGTCGACATCAATTGAAGCGTTTTCTGATCGTGTTAACGCGGCACCGACCGTGTCCCAGATCGGAGTTTCGATGATCCCAGGATGCACCGAATTCACTCTGACGTTCCAGCGTTCACGGGCACATTCAAGAGCGACACTCTTTGTCATTAAACGAACGGCACCCTTCGAGGCGTGATACCCGGCAAGGCGTGGGGAGCCCTTCAGGCCGGCGACCGATGACATGTTGATGATTGAGCCGCCATCGGTATCGCGCATACCAGGAATGCAGTGCTTCATTCCTAAGAACACACCGTCGACATTGATCGCCATCTGTCGCTGCCAGTCAGAGAGTTCAAAGTCGAGGACGCTTCCACCAATACCGATGCCGGCGTTGTTGACGAGCACGTCGATACGACCGTGGGCCTCCAAGACAGATGTCGCCACAGCTTTCCATTCATCTTCAGAGGTGACGTCGTGATGAAGGTACGACGCCGAGCCACCGGCTGCTTCGATCTCTGCGACGACAGTTGCACCGGCGTCGTCTTGAATGTCGGTGACCACGACTGTTGAGCCCTCAGCTGCGAGCAACATCGAGCATGCCCGCCCAATACCAGAGGCACCTCCGGTCACGATCGAGACCTTGCCTGCTACACGTCCTGCCATTGTCATTCCCCCTTACTGCGATGTGGTCTGAACGGTACTTGCAGGGGTCAATCGCCCCAGAGTCGGATTCACCAACGACAACTCACGCCATGCGTTCAGCGGCCCACTCACGAAGCACAGGCTTCTGCACTTTGTTCGACGGAGTGAGTGGCAAGGTATCGACAAACCACACGTGCCGAGGGACCTTGTAGTTTGCCATTTCCTCGCGGCACCACTCGATGACGGTCTCTTCGGTGATGGTGCTGCCAGGGGCTCGCACGACGAATGCTGCTCCAACCTCACCTAAGCGAGCCTCCGGCACACCGATGACCGACGCGATTCCGATGTCTGGATGTTCGACCATCATTCGTTCGATCTCCGCCGGATAGGCGTTGAAACCACCAACGATGTACATGTCTTTGATGCGATCGGTGATGTCGATGTACCCGAGTTCATTCATCACGACGACGTCGCCGGTATGTAGCCAGTCGTTGTCATCTGTTGCTTTCGTAACTCCGCCATCGCCGAGCAGATAACCGGGTGTCACCTGATATCCGCGAACGAGCAGCTCCCCTGGCTCACCACGAGGCACGTCATTTCCTTCTTCGTCGACGATGCGAACCTCGACATCATCAATCACGCACCCAGAGGTGTTCGATACAAGTTCATCCGGATCGCCGTTGAGGGTGTACGTCACAATGCCCGATGTTTCCGTCATGCCATAGGCGGTTGAAATGTCCTTGAAGCCAAGCCGGGTGCGCATCGCCTCGATCATCTCAACCGGAATCGACGCCGCACCTGTTATGCAGCCCCGAAGTGATGACACGTCGTAGCTGCCGAGATCAGGGTGGTTGAGCAGACCCTGATACAGCGCTGGCGGGCCAGGAAAGATCGCTACCTGTTCGCGCTCGATGATCTGCATCACCGCGACCGGTTCATACACCGGGAAAGGAATGTTTGTTGCACCGAACAGCAAGCACATGACGATGCCGCCATTGAATCCGAATGCATGAAAGTACGGGTTGACGATGAGATACGGGTCACCTTTCCGCACGTCCATTGCGGCACCCCACCCGCTGAATGAGCGAACCATCGCTCCACCTCGAACGAGCACACCCTTCGGGTGTCCTGTGGTGCCCGAGGTGAACATGATCGCACCGATATCGTCATAGGTCACTGCGTCGGTACGGGCTTCAACTTCGTCGAAGAGCGCTTCGTCACCGGTTGCTAAGAAATCATCGAATGCTGAGGTTGACAGATCGATGACCTGTTGAACGGTCGGGAGATCTTGAGTCGCAAGCATGCCGCTGTAATCAGTGTCGAGGAACCCGTCGACGATGAACACGATGCGCGCCTTAGCGGTGTTCAACACGTGGGCGGCCTCTGCACCTTTGAACCGTGTGTTCACCGGAAGCACTACCGCACCAGCGCGACAGATACCCATTGATGCCACGAGCCACTGCCAACAGTTCGGCGCCCAGATCGCAACAACATCTCCGGGGCCAACTCCAGCAGCAATGATTGCGGCCGCTGCATTCTTCGTCACCTCGCCGAGTTCGGCATACGTCAACGATGTGTCTCCATCACGAATTGCTACGACTTCTGAATATGTTTCACATGACCAACGCGCAAGTTCAGCGAGATTGGTCGACTGCGGTGACAGTGACATCACAACTTCCCCCTTTGGACTGTGTCTAATTGATTCGTTGTGTCTACACCGAAACGGCAGGTGATTCGTGCTCGCCAATCGACAGCCCATTCACGACCATCTGAAAGACGTGCTCCCCAACATCTGCAGCGGACACTTCCTCGCCGGCATCGAACCACTCGATCGCCCAACACAGCGCGCCGATAATGATGAGGCGGGCGACTGAACGGTTGAGGTCACCCCGAAGCGCTCCCGATTCAACCCCGTCATCGATGAGCCGTGTCCATATCTGGCCGTAGTTTCGGTGACCTTGTCGGTGCCGATGCGTGAGGTCGGGTGGGAGTTGACCAAATGTTCGAACGTTCGCTCTTGGGTAGTCACCACCTCCGAGAACTGCTTCAGCATGAGCAATGATCGCAACCCGCAGCGCTTCTCTCGGATCGTGATCGTCCTGTAATTCGGCCAGTGCTTGATCGACTGCAGTCACCGCGCGGGCGGTTCCGATATCGAGTACTTCTCCAACGAGCTCATCTTTAGATGAGAAGTGGTAGTAGATCGATGCATCCTGCATTCCAATCGTTTCGGCTATCGACTTAACGGTCGTAGCCGTATAGCCAGCCGTCGCAAGTGACGACGCAGTTGCATCAAGGATGTCTTGGCGGGTTCGATCAGATTTCTTCATTCGTGGGTGTTCACCTATTGCCCGGCGACATCCCCGGACTTGACTTTTCTAGTGTGTACTAGATTTAATCATGTCATGGCGTCCTCCGTCCAACACTCCGCTCACACTGTCGACAAGGCTCTGCACACCGCCGATCTACGCGTGCTCGTTGCCTGCCTTTACCACCTCACCGGTGACGAGAAATGGCTGAGCGATGAGATGCGACCACAACGAGATGTTCGACTTGTTGCTGACCCCATGGCAGGCTTCAGTCAAGAAACAGCAGACTTCATCAAGAACGCCGCTCGCGACTGGTTGCTGTCTGACACCTCAGAGCCTGCAATCACCGACCCCGGGCCTGACACATTTGGCAAAATGATGTCGTTCTTTCTCGGAGAAGAAGTTCCACCGGAATATGTGCCGATGATCCGCAAAGACTTCGGGTACTCCCCCGAAGCTGCCCCGAGGAAGATCACCTCCACAACCAACCGGCGACCCCGCATTGCGATTATCGGTGCCGGCGCATCAGGGCTATGCCTCGCTCACCAATTCGACATCGCTGGGCTCGACTGGCATCTCTACGAAAAGAACGATGATGTCGGAGGAACTTGGCATGAAAATCGCTACCCAGGTTGCGGCGTCGACACGCCAAACCACTTCTACTGTTACTCGTTTTCTCCGAACCCCGACTGGACCCACTTCTTCTCGGGCAGCAGTGAATTACTGAACTACCTCGAGCGCTTCGCCGATGACAACAACCTTCGGGACCGAGTTACCTGTGGCACTCGAGTTCAATCGGCAACCTGGGATGACCTCAACAATGTCTGGGATATCGAACTCTTTGACGAGAGCGGATCTCGTCATGACACCGTTGACATCCTCGTGAGCGCGCCCGGCCACTTCCACCAACCGGTTACGCCAACCTTCGATGGTCAAGACTCGTTCGCCGGGCAGATTGTCCACACTGCGAAATGGCCAACCGATCTTGATCTTTCTGGAAAGAAGGTCGCAGTGATCGGCACCGGTGCCTCATCGATGCAGCTCGTTCCCACAATTGCGAATGATCTTGCCGCGCTCACAATCTTCCAACGCACCCCACAATGGGCACGCAACGTCCCCGAATACCATCTCGCCGTCGACGAGCATGCCTCATGGCTATTCCGCTATCTCCCGATGTACAGCCAGTGGTATCGCTTCGCCCAGTTGTGGCGTTACGGAGATGGCCTCCTGCGATTCTTGAAAGTCGATCCCGAGTGGGAGCACCCTGACCGCTCACTCAACCGGATCAACGAGCGTCATCGCAATGAGATCGTGTCGTACATCACCGAGAAGCTTGAGGGTCGACCAGACCTGCTTGATAAGTGCATCCCTTCATACCCGCCGTTCGGCAAGCGAATCCTTATTGATAACGGGTGGTTCGACACGCTGTGTCAGCAGCATGTCACCCTCGTGACCGACCCGATCGATCAATTCTGTGAAACGGGTGTGCAGACGAATGAGGGCGAGGTGTTCGAAGCCGATGTCATCATCCTTGCCACCGGTTTCGACGTGACCACCCTTGCATCGCGTATCGATATCACAGGGAAAAACGGCGTCACCCTTGCCGACGACTGGGCCAATGAAAACCCGCGTGCACTGCTCGGCATCAACGTGCCGAACTTCCCCAACCTGTTCATCATGTACGGACCGAATACCAACATGGGTCACGGCGGAAGCGGAATGTGGCTCGCAGAAACGCAAAGCAACTACATCACCCAACGGATCTGCGACATGGTTGAGAACAACGTGGCCACCGTTGAATGCATTAGCGAACTCCGCGACGAGTACACCGATCGCATCGACGAACTGCATGCTGATCTCATCTGGGCCCACCCGGGGACTCCCACCTATTACCGCACCGCCGCTGGAAAGGTGAGGTCTCCAATGCCGTTCCGTCTAGTCGATTATTGGACAATGACGAACGAGCGGGGACTTGAAGACTTCATCACCACGCCACATTCGACCTCGAGCACGACTGGAAGCTGATCATGCGTCATGAACGACAGGTAGAACTTCTCAAGCGAGTGCAGGCCAGCGGAAAACATCTCGAGGGTCTGCATTCCGATGCAAGCCGCACTAATTCGACTTCGTCATATTCCGACCCGGAGCAATTCGCAAAAGAGATGAAGCATCTGTTCCGCAAGGGGCCAATCTTTTTTGGCCTGAGCGCTGATCTCGCAGAGACCGGCTCGTATCGGGCGCTACGAGTAGACGGCTTGCCTCTCGTTGTTGTTCGAAAAGAAGACGGAAGCCTTGACGCTTTTATCAACGCCTGCCGCCACCGGGGAGCACCACTTGTTGACACCTCTTCAACAGGCGAGGGATTGAACGCGTTCACCTGCCCGTACCACTCGTGGACCTACAACCTTGATGGGACGCTTCGTAATCGGCCTCTGTCGGCTGGTGCCTTCGATGATGTCGAAATGACCTGCAATCTGCTGCGTCGCCCGGTCGCCGAAAAGTACGGACTCATTTTCGTTCGACCCGAAGGCGATGAACCCATTGATGTTGATGAGACGCTTGGTGGAGCCGAAGATGACCTTTCGTCGTTTGATATCGGTTCGTACGTGCACATTGAGACCCGCACCAACGAATGGGATATGAACTGGAAGTTGTTCTTCGACACGTTTGCGGAGAGCTACCACATCCGCACGTTGCACAAGAACACTCTTGCCCCTACGTTCAACTCTGACTGCGTCATCTTTGATGCCTTTGGGAAGAACCTGCTGTCGGTCGGCCTTCGGGCAAACGTGGCCGACGAGTTCGATAAGCCCGAGTCAGAGTGGAACCTGCTCCCCTACGGCACCATCCAATATTTCTTGGTGCCAAATGCGTTGATCTGTCACCAGCTTGACCACCTCGAGGTGTGGATTGTTGAGCCGCTCTCACCGAATCGCACTCGCACTCACACCGCCGTGTACTCGCCCGGGCCTCCGGCAAATCAGAAAGAGCACGACTACTTCGTAAGGAACCTCGATCTGCTTCTTGCGGTGACTGGGCAAGAAGACTTCACGCTGATGGCTGAAATTCAGCAGAGCATGGCATCAGGAGGGCTCGACCGCGTCGTCTACGGCCGAATTGAACCTCCGCTCATTCATTTCCATAACCAGATTGACCTCGCTTTGGCGAGTGTTGAATGACACCGGTCGCTCAATCACGGCGCCGTTTTGACGGCTGTGTCGTTCTGGTCACCGGCGGCACCTCAGGCATTGGTGCCGCAGCCGCAATGCAATTCGCTGCAGAAGGCGCGCACGTTCTCATAACGGGTCGAAATGATGCGCGAGGTGCAGAGATTGCGTCGTCACACGACAATGTTCAATTTCACCATGTTGACGTCACCGACCGCGCAGCGATCGACGCCCTCGTGACGACGATTGAGGCAACCTTTGGACGTCTTGATGTGGTGGTGAATTCGGCCGGCATCGTCAACGCACGACCATTTGCCTCAATGTCGACGCGTCACTGGCATGAGATGATTGACACCAACCTCACTGGAGCGTTTCACGTCTCTCAGTCAGCACTGCCACTTCTGCGGTCGACGGTTGCTGATGGCAAAGCACCATCAACGTCGATTGTGAACCTGTCGTCGCTCAACGGACTTCGGGTTGACCCCGGCATGAGTGCGTATGGGTCAGCCAAGGCTGCCCTCATCGCTCTTACCGAAGGCATGGCCCTCGAGCTCATCGAGTCGGGGGTTCGGGTGAATTGTGTATCGCCGGGCGCGATCGATACACCCATGTCATCTTCTACTGCTGGCGATGAAAGCAACGCAGAAGCATTCACTTCGGCTATTCCCGGTGGCCGGTACGGCACTGCTGAAGAAGTTGCGGCTGCGATTCTGTTTCTCGCCTCTCAAGATGCTCCGTTCATCGTCGGAGCGAACCTTGTGATCGACGGTGGAGCGACCCTTCCGAGCCGACATCCAGACCTGCTGAATATGTTCAACATGAAACCTTAGGAGTACACATGACCTCGTTTTCTGGACTGACCGCCATCGTGACCGGAGCTGCCGGCGCAATGGGTGAACAGGAGGCCCGCATGTTCGCTGAGCGAGGAGCGAACGTCGTGCTCACCGATGTTCGCGCCGACGAAGGAACAGCCATCGCCGACGACATTGGTAAATCCGCAGTATTTGTTCCCCATGATGTGTCATCTGAATCAGGGTGGAACACCGTCATCGAAACGGCGCTCTCTGCATTTGGCTCAGTGAATGTGCTTGTCAACAACGCAGCAATCTCGAAAGCCATCAAACTCATCGATACCGACGTCGACACCTTTGATCTCTTCTACCGCATCAACCAACTTGGCGTGTATCTCGGAATGAAGTCGGTAGTTGAGCCGATGAAGGCAGTCGGAGGTGGCTCCATCATCAATATTTCGTCGGTTGCAGGGCTTCGCGGAGCGTCGACCCTGTTCGCGTATTCCGCATCGAAGTGGGCGGTACGTGGCATGACGCAGTCTGCGGCACTCGAACTTGCCCGCTTCAAAATTCGCGTCAACGCAGTGTTCCCAGGCGTTATCGACACTCCGATGAACGCCCCTAACCCTCCGGGAATGAATGACGTCCTAGTGAAAACGACGCCGCTTCGTCGAATGGGTGAGTCACGTGAGGTTGCCGAGGCAGTGTTGTTCCTCGCCTCACCTGAGGCAAGTTTCGCCACCGGTGCTGAACTTGCAATTGATGGCGGCATGTCGATCTGACGCGACGGAGTTCTCGTAGCGCTGGGTAGTGATACCGCGCCACTTACTGCACAATTGAGAGGTGGCCGAACACGACGCCAGCACTCCAAGTGACGACATCCGCCTCCTCGGCCGACTGTTGGGCGATGTGGTACGTGAGCAAGCCGGAGATGAGACGTTCAACCTGATCGAGAACGTGAGGCGTCTCGCTGTTGATGGTCGCCGCACAGACTCTTCTTCGATCGAAGACCTCACAACTGAACTGCAGTCGGTTGACATCGATGATGCTCTTCACGTCATTCGGGCGTTCGGCTGGCTCGCTCTGCTCGCGAATACTGCTGAGGATGTTCACGCTGAGCGCAGACGGCGGTCTCATCTTGATGCTGGCGATGGACACCGCCCAGGCTCAACTGCAAGCGCTATCGAGCGACTCACTTCTTCGGGAATTCCCCGACAAGAGATCGCATCGGTGCTGAACACCTTGTCGGTCACACCTGTGCTCACGGCGCACCCGACAGAAGTCCGTCGCCAGACCGTTCTCGATGTCGTCGACCGCATTGCGGACCTGCTCGACCGACGATCGTTCAGGGCGGAAAGTCCGAGCGTTGTTGCAGAAGTTGATGACACGTTACGACTTGAAATTTTGACGTTGTGGCAGACGGCGGTGCTGCGGCTCTCAAAACTTCGCGTACGTGACGAAATCAATGAAACGCTCCGTCACTATCGTTCGAGCCTCTTCGAGGTCATTCCGGCACTTCAGGCTGAAGTGGCCTCGGTGGCAAAAGCCACCCTTGATCCGAGTGTTGATTCGTTACATCTCGTGAATATGGGGTCGTGGATTGGCGGAGACCGCGACGGCAACCCATTTGTGACCGCCGACGTTCTCCGGCTTGCGGTGCAGGCGAACGCCTCCGAAGCGTTCGCCCATCATCTCGCTGCGGTGTGGCAGTTGTCGCGTGATCTCTCTATGTCGGCCAGACTCGTCCAACCAACTACTGAACTCATCGCCCTTGCTGAGCGCTCACAGGACGATTCGGTGTTTCGTGCTGATGAGCCATACCGGCGGGCTGTAAAAGGAATTTACGCCCGGCTCGCGACGACGTCTCAACTCCTTATCGATGACATTCCGGGCAACGCCCCCCACACCGAGCTGCCGGCATATGAACAGGTCGGCGAATGCATTGCCGACCTCACCGTTGTCAGTGAATCTCTTCGCTCTCACGGTGCCGACCAAATCGCAGACGCAAAGGTTGAACCGGTGCGAGCCGCTCTTACGACATTTGGTTGGCATTTGTGCTCGCTTGACCTTCGACAAAACTCGGCGGTCAACGAACGAGTGGTTGATGAGCTACTACGAACTTCAGGCATTTGCAACGACTATCTCGACCGCAACGAAGCAGATCGAGTTGAACTTCTGCTGTCGGCCATCGAGTCTCCGGAGGCATTGCACGACGGACAGCATGATTACTCAGACGAAGCCGCTGGAGAGTTCGAGGTGTATTCCGCGGCAGCTGACGCAGTTCGCCGTTTCGGGGCAAACGTCATTCGGCACCTCATCATCTCGATGGCCAAGTCGGCGTCTGATGTACTTGAGGTTCTCTTGCTCGCCCGCGAAGCAGGAATAGGCGACGTTGACATCGTGCCACTGTTCGAAACGATTGATGACCTACAGAATGCTCCGCGAATCGTTGATGACCTTGCGAGCATTCCCTGGTACCGGCATCACCTTGGGCAACGCGGAGGCGTCCAAGAGGTGATGGTTGGATATTCGGATTCAAATAAAGACGGTGGATATCTTCGCTCACAGTGGTCGCTCTTCACCGCTCAGCACGAAATTGCTGAAGTCGCAGATCGTCACGGCCTCGTGCTGCGGCTTTTCCACGGTCGTGGAGGCACCGTTGGTCGCGGCGGTGGACCCGCACATGACGCGATCCTCGCT
This sequence comes from Acidimicrobiaceae bacterium, assembly GCA_012269985.1. Classification (GTDB taxonomy): domain Bacteria; phylum Actinomycetota; class Acidimicrobiia; order Acidimicrobiales; family Ilumatobacteraceae; genus Casp-actino5. The sequence continues at coordinate 5,944 of JAAXJF010000088.1, read as the reverse complement.
CAGCCACCAGGGTCAGTTCGAGGGGCGATCAGAATTACCGAGCAGGGCGAGATGGTGGCCGCGAAATATTCCCGCCCGGTCACCGCGTATCGAAACCTCGACACTTTGGTGGCAGCCACTCTGATCTCATCGCTTCGTGACGCCCACGACGGAAATGACGTAGCCGAAACACCTCACGGCAGAGCGGTGATCGATGCTGTTGCGGCCTCAGCAATGAGCAACTATCGGTCGCTGGTCTACGACGATCCGAAGTTCACCTCGTTTTTCCGCTCGGTCACTCCGGTCGGAGAAATCAGTTCTCTCAACGTTGGGTCGCGGCCAGCATCGCGAACAGCATCGAACCGAATTGAAGATCTTCGAGCAATCCCTTGGGTGTTTGCGTGGAGCCAATGTCGACTGTCGATTCCCGGCTGGTTCGGTGTGGGCTCTGCTCTCACTGAGGTGTCGACAGATGTTGGTGTCGATGCGATAACCGGTGTGTATGAACGATCACCGTTCTTTCAATCGGTGGTCAGCAACATGGCAATGGTTCTTGCGAAGGTCGACTTGGAAATTGCTGATCATTACGTGACGAATCTGGCTTCCGACATCGAGCATGCTCGTCATGTGATGGCCCGCCTGCGGGACGACCATCGAGATGCTCTTCGTTGGGTGTCAGTTCTCACCGGGTCAGAAGACCTTCTCGGCGACAACCCGGTGTTGGCTCGCAGTATCGAGAACCGATTCCCGTATCTTGATCCGCTCCACGTGTTGCAGGTCGAGATGTTGCAGCGGTTACGTGCCGGCGACGACGACGAATTAGTTCGCCGAGGTCTGCAGTTGACGTTGAACGCAATCGCTACAGGCCTGCGGAACTCCGGCTGAATCGTGTTTCGCCACCGCTGACGGCATCTTGTTATACATGTTGATAGTCAACGCACTGCTTGGAGGCGCAACATGAACAGATTCACCGATCGAACCGTCGTTGTCACCGGAGGTGGAGGCGGCATCGGTACCGCAGTCTGCACATCTTTCGCTGAAGAGGGTGCCAAAGTTGCTGTGCTTGACCGCGACGAGTCAGCTGCGGCCTCCACTGCCCAAGCCATCACCGACGCAGGTGGAACTGCTATCGCCATCGGTTGCGATATCACCGAGCGCTCAAGCGTTGACGCCGGTGTCGGCCGTGTGAACAGCGAACTCGGCGCCATTGACGCCCTTGTCAACAACGCAGGCTGGGATCTGTTCGTACCGTTCGTTGACACCCAACCCGAAGACTGGTCACGCCTCATCGACATCAACCTCATCGGGGCACTTCACATGCACCATGCGGTCATCCCCCGGATGATCGACAACGGTGGTGGTCGCATCATCAACGTTTCATCGGATGCCGCTCGAGTTGGATCATCGGGTGAGGCCGTCTATGCCGCCTGCAAAGCCGGCATGGTTGCCCTCTCGAAGACGCTGGCTCGCGAACACTCACGACACAACATCACGTTCAACGTTGTCTGCCCTGGCCCTACCGACACGGCGCTTCTTACGACCGTGACCGACGCTGCAGCAAACCCAGAGAAACTTCGTGAGGCGTTCCGACGCTCAATTCCGATTGGGCGTCTCGGGCAACCTGAAGACCTTGCTGGCGCAATCCTGTTCTTCGCTAGTGATGCGGCTTCGTTCGTAACGGGCCAGGTGCTGAGCGTCTCTGGTGGCCTCACCATGACGGGCTAACGCTTTTTCGCGTACTATCTCCGGCTCACTACCAGCAATACATCGGAGCACTTCCGAGTATCCCGAATCCGGGCAGGGCGCGAGAACGTACCAAACTAGAACAGACATCAAGTGCGATAAGGGGGAACGCATGCACTTTGACGCCGACAATCTGCCTATCCGTCGACCGTCAATGGTCGCTGCCGGGCATTGGCGAGACATCACCATTAACGATTCACTCGACGAAGCGGTTGCAACCAATGGCGACGGGCTCGCCCTTGCAGCGACGCAATTCGACAGCGGCGACGTGCGGTCGTTCACATACAACGAATTGAACGCAATGGTGAACCGTGTCGCCGTTGGCCTCTACCGTCTCGGTATTCGTCCAAGTGATGTTGTTGCGGTGCAACTTCCGAACTGGTGGGAGTTCACCGTTACGCATCTTGCTTGTGCACGGATCGGCGCAGTGACGAACCCACTGATGCATATTTTCCGGGAGCGTGAGCTCGAGTTCATGTTGAATCATGGCGAGGCAGTGGCGGCGATCATCCCGTCAACGTTCCGGGGTCATGATTTTGCAGCGATGTATGACGACATTCGTTCAAAAGTGCCGTCCCTCGAGCACATCATTGCGATTGGTGACGATGGCTCATCTGGGTTCGAGGCGTTGCTGAGCGGACCTACATGGGAGAACGAAACTGACGCTGAGTCGATCCTCACCGGGAATCGACCGAGTGCTGATGATGTGACCCAACTCATTTACACCTCTGGCACGACCGGTGAACCCAAAGGTGTGATGCACAGCGCCAACACGATGTATTCGAACATCTTGCCCTACGCCGAACGCCTCAACCTTGACAGCAACGATGTTGTGCTGATGGCGTCGCCAATGGCGCATCAAACGGGCTTCATGTACGGCCTGATGATGCCGGTAGTTCTCGGATGCCCAGCAGTGATTTTGGATGTGTGGGACGCTTCAACTGCCATATCGATCGTCTTGCACTACGGTGCGACCTTCACCATGGCGTCCACGCCTTTCCTCGCCGACCTCACCGACACAGTTGCAACTGGAGGCACTAGAGTTCCGAGCCTGTCGACGTTCTTGTGTGCTGGGGCGCCGATCCCTGGTCCGCTCGTTGAGCGAGCCCAACCGACACTTGGTACCACGATCGTGTCGGCGTGGGGCATGAGCGAGAACGGCGCAGTTACCACAACCATGCTCGATGATGACCCGTCGCGAGCCGTTGAAACCGACGGGTGCCCCCTGCCCGGCGTAGAGGTTCGCATCGCAGATGATGTCGGCAACACGCTGCCAACCGGCGAAATTGGCCGTCTGCTTACACGGGCGTGCTCAAACTTTGGCGGCTACTTGACGCGACCCCATCTCACTGCAACCGATGCCGACGGCTGGTTCGATACCGGCGACCTCGCACGAGTTAACGATAAGGGATACATCCGCATCACCGGTCGCTCAAAGGACGTCATCATTCGTGGCGGTGAAAACATCCCCATCGTCGAGATTGAGAACTTGCTGTATCGGCATCCATCGGTTGCCCAAGTTGCCATCGTTGCGTACCCAGATGAACGTCTTGGTGAGCGCGCGTGTGCGGTGATTGTTGCAAAGCCTGATACTTCGATCGACTTCGATGGAATGATCGAGTTCTTGACGAGCGAGCGTGTTGCGAAGAACTATCTGCCAGAGCGACTCGAGGTCTTAGATGCAATGCCGACAACCCCTTCAGGCAAGATCCAAAAATTTAAGCTCCGCGACATGATTGTTGGAGCCTGAAATGGCAACGATGAGAGCGTGGCGGGTTGATGAGCTCGGCCACCCATCAGAATCACTTCACTTGCGTGACAATGTTGATGTGCCAGAGCCCGGCGAAGGTCAGGTTCGCATCACTGTTGAGGCCGGCAACATCAACTTCGCTGACATTCTTCTTTGCCAAGGTATCTATCAGGAACGTCCCGGCGTGCCGCTCACGCCAGGGCTTGAAACCTGCGGTCGCATCAATGCTGTCGGCCCGGGAGTTGGCCTCGAAGTCGGCACCCGTATCGCTGGCATGGCTGCCCTTCCTTACGGGGGTTATGCAGAACAAGCACTTGTGAAGGCTCACACGGCGGTGCCGGTGCCTGATGATGTTGACTCTCCATCAGCAACCGTGCTGTTTTCAACGTTCCAAACCGCTCATGTTGGCATTCATTACCGAGGCCAACTCAAAGCTGACGAATGGCTTCTTGTGAACGGAGCATCAAGTGGAGTGGGAGCAGCCGCCGTGCAACTCGGTGCCGCTGCCGGAGCGAAGGTGATTGCAACCGCAAGCACGGAGGCAAAGCGTCAACATTGCACAGACTTGGGAGCACACGTCGTATTTGATGCCGGCTCTGACAGCCTTCGCGACGACATCATGGCGATCACCGAGGAGCATGGTGTCGATGTTGCCTTCGATCCGGTCGGTGGAACAGTCGGTGAGGTCACCCGTCGGGTGATGGCATGGGAGGGTCGCCTCATCGTCATTGGGTTTGCCTCAGGCGAGATTCCCTCATACCCGGGCAACCACCTTCTTGCGAAGAACTATTCCGTCCGCGGGCTGGCCTGGGGTGCCTACTCTGACCGCGGTTTCCATGACATTGTGCTTTCTGCTCACGCTGACCTCATGGAGAAGTTTCAATCCGGCGTTATCCGGGCCGATGTCACCAAGGTGTACGCGCTTGAGGATGTGCTCGATGCATTAGACGCTCTTGAAAGCCGAACGGTGACGGGGCGTCTCGTCGTTGCCCCGTAGCCATTCAACCCACATCATCTCGGACCACAAGAATTGCAGCGCCTCTTCTGGAGAATGTCGTCCGTACTATTTTCTTCGTATGGCCGACCTGCATGATCACGTCACATTCTGCGATCTCGTTCTCACTGCTCTGCGGCGTCATGCCACTAAAGACGCCTTCAGGTACGAGGGCCAGACGATCACCAATGCCGAAGTTGAAGACGCATTATCTCGCATGGTTGATCTACTTCAGCGGCGAGGTTTCCAACACGGTGACGGAGTTGGCGTGCTGTCGCCCAACCGTCCTGAGGTGTTTTACGTGCAGACCGCTCCCCTGTTCGCTGGCGGTCGCTACACGGCGCTTCACCCGATGGGATCATTCGACGACCACAAGTACGCCTGCGATGAGGCCGAACTTCGGTTCTTGTTTGTCGACCCTGCCTACGCCGAGCGAGGCGCTGCACTGAAAGAGGCCTGCGATGGCGTTGAGGAAGTGTTCTCGTTCGGCCCAGCTGATGGCGTTGTTGACCTCGACTCAGAACTTTCCGCTGCTGAGCCCGTTGAGTTGCAGTTTGGTACTCGCTCCCCCGGTGATCTCGCATGGTTGCTGTACACGGGCGGCACGACGGGCGTGCCGAAAGCGGCGATGCTCCCGGAGCGTTCGGTAGCACAGATGGTGTTTGCCACGTCGATGGGGTGGGATCTTCCGCTCGATCGCCGGTATCTCGCCGTTGCTCCAATTTCTCACGCGGCCGGAATGCTCATCGTTCCGACCCTCATAACGGGTGGCTCGGTCACCCTGTTGCGCGGTTTCACTCCTGCTGACTGGCTTGCTGCAGTTGAGCGTGACCGAATCACTCTGTCACTTCTTGTCCCAACGATGATTTACGCGGTTCTTGACCATCCCGATCTTGAAACGACCGACCTGTCAACGCTCGAGACCGTCATGTATGGGGCGTCACCAATGTCACCGACGCGGCTTGCCGAGGGCATCGAGCGCATGGGTCCGGTGTTTGCTCAACTGTATGGCCAGACCGAATGTGCTGGCATCACGTCATCGATGAGCCGCTCTGATCACATTCCAACGGACATGCAACGACTGAGTGCGTGCGGTCTACCGATGCCCGGCGTTCGGGTGGAGATCTTCGACGAGGACGGAAACACGTGCCCGATCGACACTCCTGGAGAAGTGTGTGTGCAAGGGGCGTCTGTCATGGACGGATACTGGCGTCAACCCGAGCTCACTGCTGAAACATTGGTTGACGGGTGGCTTCACACCGGTGATATCGGTGTGCGCGGCGACGATGGGTTTATCACGCTCGTTGACCGAAAGAAAGACATGATTGTTTCAGGCGGATTCAATGTTTTTCCGCGCGAAATCGAAGACGTCATCAGTGAGCATTCGGCGGTGTCCTCGGTTGCCGTTATCGGAGCACCAGACGAGAAGTGGGGTGAGGCGGTTACTGAATTTGTCTTGATTAAGACTGACACTCAAA
>JAAXJF010000035.1 GCA_012269985.1 Acidimicrobiaceae bacterium | reverse complement strand
AAACGGGCGCTCCGAGACCTCTTCTTCCAGCCCAGACCTCCGAATGCCACCAACGACATCACTAATGAGGTTGAAGATCGTCGCCATCAGAACAGCTGCCCCTGTCGTGGCAACCACGAGAAACAGCCCGATCACCCACGCAGCACTGAAAATCTCATCACCATGTAGCTCAAAGGTCTCCCAACCAAACTGCGTGAACCAACGTTCGACATTCGCAATCGTTCCTGTCGAATCAGCGACCCTCCACAACATCACACCAGCGGTCAACAGCACCACATATGACACCAGCGAAAACAGCGCCGCCACCTTGAACGTTGACCATGGGTCAATATGGCGGAGTACCCGCGACACCCGTCGCACTCGCGGTCGACCACCAACCCGCCGTAACACCACCTGGCGGCGAACTCCAAGAAAAGCTGGAGATGAGTGGGTTGTTGCCGTCGCACTCTCAGCCTCAACAACTTGGGGAACCTCGCCCGATGGTTCGGCCGTCACAATGTCTGGCATGACGAACTCACTTGTTGGTTCGCTCACCTCATCGGACTTCTCTGGCACCTGCACAGGCGTGGTGCGCGGCGGACTGTCAGACTCCGAACCCTGCTCAGGCTGTTCCTCAGCATCGTCGTTATGAGTGTGCTCGACCACGTCATCGATTGTACGCAACGTGACTCAATCGTTCGGTTCAGCTGTCAAGTGCATCACTCGCTGCCGCCTGAGCACCTGCGCTGCCAACTTGAACCGTCACCACCGAACGACATCCTCCGTCAACGAATTGTTCACGAGATTCGACGGCGAGTGCGCTTGCATCAGCAGGGGCCCTCGCCTGTTAGCGCTCAGCCGATACGGCATAGGTTCACCAATAACCACACTCAATGACCCCAATGAGCGCAACATTCAACACCAATCCTCGACCATCACCTGCGTGGAGTGAGCGGATAGAGCTGTGACTATTCGCCGGCGATAATCGGGGCAACGGAGGCAACGGTCTGACCGTCGTCGAGGTTCATGATGCGAACCCCGGTGGCATCACGTCCTTGGGAAGAAATTTCGCGGACTTCCATGCGAATGGTCACGCCACCCGAAGAAACTGCCACGATCTCATCTTCGATTCCGACCATGAACGCCGCAGCAACGACGCCTTTCTTGCCGGTGAGTTTGATGCCACGCACGCCTTGGCCACCACGGCCCTGGGTATTGAATTTGTCGAGTTGCGTCCGCTTGCCAAACCCAGCTTCAGTCATGAGGAGAATCGCAGTGTCATCACGGGCGACATCACATGAAACGACTGCGTCATCGCCGGTCTTCAACTTCATACCGCGAACACCGGCCGCTGAGCGCCCCATCGCTCGAACGTCGCCTTCGTTAAAGCGGATCGTCATTCCTGACTTCGCCACCATGAAAATGTCGTCGGTGCCACTTGACTCAATGACCCTCACCAATTCGTCATACTCGTTCAAAATGATGGCAATAAGGCCGTCGCGTCGACTCGAGTTGTAGGCATCGAACGCCGTTTTCTTGACGGTTCCTTTTCGGGTTGCGAAGAACAAGAAGCGTTCTCCAGCGAAGTCACGAGTGTCGATGATCGCCTGAATGAATTCGTCTGCTTGGAGGGGAAGCAAATTGACAATCGGCATGCCTTTTGCGGTCCGCTCACGCTCAGGAATGTCGAGGGCACGCAATCGATACACCCGTCCACGATTTGAGAAAAACAGCAAATGTGCGTGGGCTGTGGTGAAGATTACATGTCGGATGATGTCGTCTTGTTTGAGTTTGCCTCCGGACACACCGCGGCCGCCGCGGCCCTGCGTCTTAAACGACGAGGCAGAAACTGCTTTCACGTACTGTGCCTCTGTCATGACAACGACGAGTTCTTTATCTTCAACGAGATCTTCGATACTCATTTCGCCTTCGTCATAGGTGATTGCACAGACTCGATCAGCTGCGAAGTCATTGCGTACAGAGCCAATTTCGTCTTTAATCACGCCACGAAGTTTCTTATCGTCGGCCAAGATTGATTCGAGCTCTTTGATGTTCTCGCGGATGCTTTCGAGTTCTGACTCGATATCGATACGGCTCAGACGCGTGAGTTGACGCAGTTGCATGTCGAGAATGTCAACAGCCTGAGCCTCTGAGAACTCATAGGGCTTTTCCATCAACGCGGCTTTTGCTGCTTGCGCGTCTTCGCTACCTCGAATGAGCGCAATGATCTCGTCGATGACGTTCAGCGCCTTAATGCGGCCATCGAGGATGTGTTCACGCCGTTTCGCTTTTTCTAAACGGAAATTCGACCGACGGGTGATGACCTCAATCTGGTGACGAACATAGCCATCGATCGCATCCCGCAAGTTCAGCGTTCGGGGCACACCGTCAACGAGGGCGACCATGTTGATCGAGAAACTGGTCTGAAGTTGCGTGAGTTTGAAGAGGTTGTTCAGCACAACGTTTGCATTTGCGTCTCGCTTCAACGTGATCACCAGGGAGGTCTCGCCACCGGATGACCCGTCGTTGATGTCGGCGATTCCTTCGATGTCTCCGTTGTCGACCAATTCGGTGATGCGAGCCGCAATCGCAGAACAACTCGTTTGATACGGCAGTTCGGTGACAATGATTTCCATTCGCCCCGACTTGCCCTCATCGATGGTCGCAGTTGCGCGCATCTTCACAGAGCCACGTCCTGTGCGGTACGCATCGATAATGCCGGCGCGTCCAAGAATTGAACCGCCCGTTGGGAAGTCAGGCCCTTTCACAAATTCCATTAAGTCGTCGGATGTTGCATCTGGGTTGTCAATGAGGTGCACAGTTGCGTCGATGACTTCGCCAAGATTGTGTGGCGGAATGTTGGTCGCCATGCCAACAGCAATTCCCTGAGACCCGTTGACGAGCAGGTTGGGGAATCTTGCGGGCAATACAGAAGGTTGCTCTGTGCTGCCGTCATAGTTCGGCACCATGTCAACGGTGTCTTCATCGATATCGGCAAGCAATTGCATTGCAAGTGGGTGCAACCGACATTCTGTGTAGCGGCTTGCGGCCGGACCGAAGTCAGGCGACCCGTAGTTGCCGTGAAAATCGATCAGTGGATGGCGCACGGAGAACGGTTGGGCGAGACGGACCAGAGCGTCATAGATCGCGCTGTCACCGTGCGGGTGGTAGCGCGCCATCGTGTCACCCGACACGCGGGCACACTTCACAAATGGTCGGTCGGGGCGGAAACCTTGCTGCTCCATGTCCCAAATGATGCGACGGTGGACTGGCTTGAGACCGTCGCGAACATCGGGCAACGCTCGCGACATGATGACCGACATCGCGTACTCCAGGAATGAGTTCTCCATCTCATCTTGGAGTGCGATCGGCTGAACCGGATCGTGCTGATCATCAGGGTCGACTGGGGTTTGATCGTCACTCATCAGAAATCAAGGTTCCTCACATCGCGGGCGTTCGTGGTGATGAAGTTGCGACGGCTTTCGACGTCGTCGCCCATCAACACGCTCATGATCATGTCGGCCTCGGCGGCCTCTTCGACGGTGACCTGCAGCAGCGTGCGGGTCTCCGGGTTAATGGTTGTCTCTCTGAGTTCCTGCCAGTCCATTTCACCGAGACCTTTCAAGCGTTGGAACTCTTTTCGGTGATTTGGTTTCTCTGTGAGGAACCGATCTTTCGCAAGGTCGTCCTTGAGATAGACCTTTTCCTTGCCCACCTCTGTGGAGTAGAGCGGGGGTTGCGCAATGTAGATGTAGCCAGCTTCAACGAGGTCACGCATCTGCCGGAAGAAGAACGTGAGCAGCAGGGTGCGAATGTGGCTGCCGTCGACGTCAGCGTCGCACAGCGCAATCACTTTGTGGTATCGAGCTTTCTCGACATTGAAATCTTCGCCAACGCCAGCGCCGATTGCGGTGATCAACGCTTGAATCTCATTGTTTTTTAGCATTTTGTCGATTCGGGAGCGCTCGACATTGAGGATTTTCCCTCTGATCGGCAAAATCGCCTGGGTTCGAGGGTCTCGAGCGTTAATTGCTGTACCGCCAGCCGAATCGCCCTCAACGATGAAGATTTCTGATTCATCTGGGCTCCGTGATGAACAGTCACGAAGTTTGTCCGGCATGCCTGCCCCAGACAGAGCGGTTTTGCGCCTCACTGTTTCACGAGCTTTTTTCGCCGCTACACGTGCTTGTTGGGCCGCGATTGCCTTCTTAACGATCTTGTTTGCCTCGGTCGGATTTTCATCGAACCACTCTGAGAGGCGTTCGTTGGTTGCTTTCTGCACGAATGACCGCATGGGGACATTGCCAAGTTTGGCTTTTGTCTGGCCTTCAAACTGGGGTTCACGCAGCTTCACTGAGATGATTGCGGTGAGACCCTCTCGAATGTCTTCACCCGTGAGATTGTCGTCTTTTTCTTTCAGCAAGTTTTTGCCGCGTGCGTATTTATTCATCACCGAGGTCAATGCGGTGCGGAAGCCCTCAACGTGCATGCCGCCCTCGATAGTGGAAATGCCATTTGCATAGCCGTGAATGCCTTCGTGGTAGCCGGTGTTCCACTGGAGAGCGATATCGAGATTTTGGCCTTCTCCGTCGTCGTCTTCGTAGTGGCACACTTTCGCGAACAGTGGGTCTTTCGACTGGTTGAGATGCTTTACGAAGTCGACAATTCCGCCCTTATATTGGAAGGTGACTTCTTGTTCACGCTCAGGTCGTTGATCAACAAACGAAATCTCGAGCCCACGATTGAGAAATGCCATGATCTGCAGGCGATCGAGCACCGTGCGGGCAAGAAATTCTGTTCCTTCTGCCTGGAATATCGCCGAGTCTGGCCAAAACGTCACCGTCGTACCTGACGTGCGACCACGTTTTGGAGTTTCGCCTTTCGACGACAGTTTGTTTTTGGGCTTGCCGCCGTCTTGATACTCCTGTGAATAGCGCTTGCCATCTCGATCGATTTCGATGGTCAAGCGCTCAGAAAGTGCGTTGACCACACTGACTCCAACGCCGTGGAGTCCACCCGACACTTTGTATCCCTCACCGCCGAATTTTCCACCGGCATGCAGCACTGTGAGCACAACCTCAGCGGCGCTCTTTCCTTTGTGAGGACCTGATGGGTACGGGTCAACAGGCACACCGCGCCCGTTGTCGCTCACTTCACATCCTCCGTCAGCGCGCAGCGTCACCCCAATTTTAGTGCAGTAGCCCGCCATTGCTTCATCGACGGAATTGTCAACAACTTCCCAAATGAGGTGATGTAACCCGGCCAAACCGGTCGAGCCGATGTACATGCCGGGCCGCTTGCGAACGGGATCGAGCCCTTCAAGGACTTGGATGTCCTTCGCGCCATATTCACTCTTTGATTTTTTGGTGTCTTTGGACACTCAGTACCTCATCTGTTGTCGTCGCAATATGGGTCAAGCACCGTGCTCTTCCCACACGTGCAAACAGGCTGAAACGCCTATGAGCACTGGAAAATTCTACCAAACGGGTGTTCGCTGAACCGGTCAATCCGACCGGTAACGACAACTAACACGCCGGGTTGCGACACGTACGCAAGTCGGCGACAGCGGATACCGCCAACCGGGAGGAATTTAGGCCAACGAGGCCTTCACGACACCGGCAATTCGGCCGCCGTCGGCACCATCGCCGACACGATCTTTCACCGCTTTGATGACCTGCCCCATCGCTTTCGAGCCTTCTGCTCCTGCCTCGCGTGCAGCTGCAATTTCTTCATCAACAATGCCCTGCAGTGTTGCGTCATCCATCGCCGCTGGGAGGTATGCCTCAATCACTGCAAGTTCGTTTCGTTCTGATGCCGCTTGTTCGGCTCGTCCGGCATTCTCGTAAAGCTCGGCCGCCTCATTTCGACGTTTTGCCTCCGACCTCAACACTGCCGTGACTTCGGCATCGGTGAGTTCTGCGGCCTCGTCTCCTGCAACAGACGCCACCTGAACTGCCGACAACACCATCCTGATCGTCGATGTCTTCAATTGATCGCGATCTTTCATCGCAGTGTTCAAGTCAGTTCGAAGTTGCTCAAGGAGTTGAGAAGCCATGCCACATCATGCCGGAATCGTTAGCGTCGGCGCGCCACCCTGACCTCAATCTGGTTGATCGTGACCTGAGCGACGTCTCGTAACCGTTGGGATATCTCTTCGGTCCGGAACTCGATCTCGGTGACCCACGCTGGTTCATCGACATCGATGACAAGAACCCCATCTTCAAAACGTGATGGTCGGGCATGTCGGGCCACGTAGTCACCAACAGCTTCTTCCCACCGACCGAAAATGCCACCAACCTCTGCCCTACTTGGTCCGCGAAGTGAACGAACCACCGAGTCAAGAGAGTCTGACAGCGACATGATCTCGTCATCGTCACTCATCGGACATCACCGTACCGCCGTCGATTTTCACCACGCGTTCAGGCTGGGCAGCAGGTGGCAAGGGTGCCGCAGTCGTAATGACCACTTGGCCTGCCGGCAGTTCCCCCAACAGCGCCGTTGCCCGATCGTTATCGAGTTCCGACAAGACATCGTCGAGGATGAGAATTGGACTCGACCCCACATGATCGGTCACAAGCCGATGTGCGCCAAGGCGAAGGCTTAACGCGAGAGTGCGTTGTTCGCCTTGAGATGCATGGGTCCGCGCCGGCAACTCGTTCACCGAAAGGTCGACATCGTCACGATGCGGGCCCACCGTCGACACACCCCTTCGAACATCATCACGACGAGCGGCGGCGAGAGCCGCGGCCAACCCCTCATGACGCCATTGAGGGTCATAGGCCAACGACACAGTGTTGCTCTCGCCAGCGAGTTGCTGATACGCCTCGGCTACTAACGGTTGAAGACGTTCGACGAGCGCGGCGCGTCCACGGCCGAGTCGTTCGCCGACGTCCACAAGGCGGGAATCCCACACGTCAAGCGTCGTTGACGCATCATCATCGAGTCGACCGCCACATTGACGCAACAGGGTGTTGCGTTGTTTCAACACTCGATCAACTTCAAGGCGAAGCGCATCGTTCTTCGTCGCCAACGCAACAAGGGTGTCATCAAGAAATCGCCGGCGCTCGCTGGGGCTTCCCTTCACTAACGTGAGATCGTCCGGTGAGAAGACAGACGTCCGCACGGTGCCAAGGAGATCTCTTGTGCGTTGTAACCGCTGTCGGTTTACTTGAACCCGACCGCGACCGACCCGAGAGATTTCCACCTCGACCAACGATTGACGACCATCGGCATCAATGATCTGTGCTCGGATAATGGCCTGGTCGGCGCCAACCCTAATGAGCGCATCAGATGGAGCTTGGCGAAATGATGTCAGGCCAGACAGGTACGCAAGAGCTTCGGCAAGGTTGGTTTTCCCTTGGCCATTTTGACCAACGACACAAGTGGTACCGGCGGTGAGGTCAAACGTCGCTTGCCGATAATTTCGGAAATCAACAAGTTCAAGATGCTCAACGAGCATGACGTGACATCACGGCACCCGTACTGGCATCAACAGGTACAGGTACTCGTCGTGGCCAACTCCGCGAAGGACAGCTGGCTTCATTGGGTCAACGACTGCGAGACGAACTTCGTCGCCATCAACTGCATCAACTCCCGCAGCGAGATAGTCAGGGTTAAACGCAACCGTCATCGGTTCGCCCTCAAAACTGGCATCGATTTGCTCTGACGCTTCGCCCACATCTGTGGTGATCGCCGAGAGGATGACGTGATCGGGTTCAAGTTGTAAGCGAACCGGGGTTGCACCCCCTTGAGCGAGAAGACGAACACGGCGCAACGCGTCGAGCAATGCGTCACGACCGATCGTCGCAACGTTTGGATACGAACTTGGCAACAGGTTTCGATAGTTCGGATAGTCAGCAGCAATGAGGCGAGTGGTGAGGTGCACGTCACCAATTTCGAACACGACGTCGTTGTCTCCGAGATACACCTTGAGATCTTCTGCACCGCTCACGAGACGTTGCACTTCATTGAGTGCACGCGCCGGTACGAGCACCTGCTGACCGGCTCCGAGCAACGCCCCTTCGTCAAGATCACGTACAGCAAGTCGATATGAATCGGTCGCCACCATGCGCACTGCGTCGTCTTCCGACACGATGAGCACACCGGTGAGTTGTTGACGAGCTTCATCGGTGCTTGCGGCGCGGACCACCTGGCCGAGCGCAGCCGACATCGTTGAACCCGACAACACAAATGGCTCGCTTGACGGCGCCCCAATTGAAGGAAAATCAGCTACTGCCATTGGACGAACTGCAAACTGGCTGCGCTGCGCAGAAATCGACACGTTGTCGCCGGTGAGTTCAACATCGACACTGCCTGCCGGAAGCGACTTCACGATGTCAGCAGTAAGGCGAGCAGGAATGACGGTTGAGCCTGGCTCTTCCATACCAACTGGGACCGATGCCTTGATGGTCAGTTCAAGATCGGTGCCGGTGATGGTCAGCGTGTCATCAGCGACATCAAGTCGAACACCCGACAGCACCGGTGAGGTACCGGTTGAGTTTGTTGCTCCTCGACCAGCAGTGGCTAATGCGGTGGCCAAGATTTCACGTTCACATCGAAATTTCACAGCGTGGTCCTTTTCCCCAAAGAGGGTAGATACAGAGTGTTAGTGATAGTAGGTGCTGTGGATTGGGGAAAAGAGTGAATCACCCCAGCACACGGCACATATTTGTCGTCACAAGATTTCCGAGCGGTATCCCCCGCGCGATGATCACACAGATGTGATTCGGTGGATGTGTCCACCTTGTGCGACAGATTTCCACGGCTTGACCACATGTCATCCACTGCGTGATCCACAGCCATCATGATTTCAACCGTTGCAGCAAGTCGGTGACCTGTTCATAGATCTGTTTCCGCTCGCCCATTTGTCGTTGGATTTTCTCGACAGCGTGAATGACGGTGGTGTGGTCTCGCCCTCCAAAGAGCCGGGCGATGCTCGGATAACTGAGATCGGTAAGTTCACGGAACACGTACATTGCGATCTGCCGAGCGGTGACCAGCGGGCGTTGCCGACTCTTCCCACGCAACGCGTCGACTTCGTATCCGAGGATGTCAGCCATTTCGACCAACAACTCCATGTCGGTACGTGGTTTCGCAACAGAGTCCGAGAGCAAATCGGACAATTGAGATTTCGCAAGGTCGGTGGTAATCGGCACACCATTGAGTGAGGCGTAGGCAGTCACACGAATGAGCGCTCCCTCGAGCTCACGAATATTTGACGTGATGTTTGACGCAATGAATTCAAGGGTCTCGGCGGGCACCTCAACTCGATCGCGTTCACTCTTGTTGCGAAGGATGGCAAGGCGGGTCTCTAAATCAGGAGGCTGAATGTCGGTGATAAGACCCCACTTGAAACGCCCACGAAGACGTTCTTCAAGGGTTGGTATCGCATCTGGCATTCGGTCGCTTGAGAGGACGATCTGCTTATTCGCCCCATGAAGGGCATTGAATGTATGGAAGAACTCTTCCTGCAGACCTTCCCGACCTTCGAGAAACTGCACGTCGTCGATGAGAAGAACATCAACTTCGCGATACCGACGTCGAAGCCCGGCCATCGAGTTTGAACGGATCGCATCAACGAATTCGTTCATGAACGATTCAGTCGAAACATATCTCACAACGTGATGTTGGTAGTGAGATTCGACATAGTGCCCAATTGCGTGCAGAAGGTGGGTTTTGCCGAGGCCAGCTGAGCCGTATACAAACAATGGGTTATACGAGCGTGCCGGTGTTTCCGCCACCCGTTGTGCCGCGGCGAGAGCGAATTGATTCGAAGCTCCCTTCACGAATGTCTCAAACGCATACCGAGGGTTGAGTCCGCCAGGTTCATCTCCGGTAAGGGGTGCCTCTGGCGGGTTGTGTTCAGAGGCAGGTGTTGGCATTTCGTGTTCGATCTCAACGGGTGCGTCATCGGTTGTCGCGACGCGGACAGCAAACGCGAAACCGGGGTGACCAAGTTCGGTTAGTGCGTCGTCGATCATTCCCCGGTAACGCGACATGATTCGTTCGCCGGCAACAGTGTTTGACACCTCAAGCAAGATTCCGTTTTCGTCGCCGACGTTTACTGCGTCATTGAACGTGGAGAACCAGACCGATTCGGTGAGTTGATCGCGAAGAAGTGGAACGACGGTTTCCCACAGGTTGGTAGTCGCTTCACGTTCCATGTTGGGTTGGTCCTCTAAATCTGCTGATAAATACTGGGGATTCACTTGTGCATTACATCGATGTAACTACCCACATGTTTATCCACATCTGTGGAAAACAGAAATTTTATTGTAGGTGCACGACATATTGGCGCGCTGTATGGAAATCGCACGCTATCACGCGGAGTCACCTGTGGAAAACCCGACGATTGTGTAAAAGCGTAGGTGTGGTTGGCTCCGCTCGCGACAAACCGTAGTCTTTGGGAGTCTGGTTTCATATCAATGAAGCCGTCGTGTAGCCGATTGCCCGATCGTGGTCACCATGTATCTCGATCAGAGCGGGTTCATTGAGGAGTGACGAAGAAGTGAAGCGAACCTTTCAACCAAATCAACATCGTCGTGCGAAGAAGCACGGCTTCCGAGCTCGGATGAGTACCCGCGCTGGCCGCGCCGTGTTGAAATCACGTCGCGCAAAGGGCCGCGCTCGCCTTTCCGCTTGATTCACCGAATCCGCACTGCGCACGAGTTTTCTCGACTCGATGCTGAAGGAATTCAGGTGCGGACTGATGTCTTGTGGTGCAAATTTCTTGCCGATCCAGCGATGTCGCCGCCTCGGGTGGCGTTTTCGATCGGTCGCGCCCACGGTCACGCCGTTCGTCGAAATCTGGCACGACGGCGCTTACGGGAACTTCTTCGCAGGCAGGCGCAATTGAACCTGCTGCCGTCCGGGGCGTTAATGGTCGGCATTATCCGTTCAAAAAGCGAACATATGTTCGATATGACTCCGGAAATGCTCGCACAACAGGTGCAGCAGTTGGTCGAAGGGCTGTCGACGCAATGACGACGTCACGAATTCAGCAACGCATGCTCCGGGCAATTGAGTGGTATCAGCAGGCGTTTCAGTGGCGCCCATCTCCATGTCGATTCTCACCGACATGTTCGCATTACTCACATGAAGCCATCTCCATGCACGGCCCTCTTCGGGGGTTGTGGCTCACTATTCGACGACTGTTGAGATGTCGACCATTTGGACCATCGGGCTACGACCCGGTCCCAGATGTCGTACACGAGCCAGTCTCCCATCACCATGAACCAATGAGGTCCCAATGACAACAGTTTCGCTGATTGCTGGAGTGTTTGAAGTTCCTGCATCTGTACTGAATTGGCTGTACACACTCACCGGCAGCTACATGAGTGCTATTTCGTTGTCGGCATTCGTCGTGATGGCGATTGTGACCCCCCTCACGTTGAAAAGCACGAAGGGCATGTTGGAGATGCAGCGCTTGGCGCCAGAAATGCGCCGCCTTCAGCAGCAATATAAGACCGACCGCCAAAAACTCAACGAAGAGATGATGAAGCTCTACCAGGAGCACAAGGTCAACCCAATGGCCTCATGTCTTCCGTTGCTCGCACAAACACCAGTGTTCATCGTGATGTTTCGCATCCTGTATGACGCAACGTACACCCCGGTCGGCGGTAATGAAGCCATTGCCCGGGCCGTGTTGACATCAGTGGGCCGGGGTCAAGAAACAATTGGCTTCCTCCCCCGGTATCTCTCTCTTGATTCAGAGATGTACCAGGCGCTCGCTCGCCAAACTGAGATGTCGTCATGGGGACTTGACCTCTCAAAATCACCGGCGAGCATGCTGGGTAGCAACTTTGGCCAAGGCCTCATTTATGCCGGCCTTGTGGTAATTCTTGGCTTGTTGTACTTCTACCAGCAACGGATGGTTGCTGCGAGGGCCTCGATCAGCCCGACGATGTCAGAATCACAACAGAAACTCATGCAATACCTGCCGGTGGTCTTCGCAGTGTTTCAGATCTTTTTCCTTCTCGCGTTGGTGATCTACTACATCATTCAGTCGATTATCCGCATCTTTGTGCAGTTCTACATCACGCGACGGTTTTACGCTGACGACGAATCGCTTGGTCGCCAAGCCCAAGCCGCAAGTGCGAAGGCTCGAGAGCTTTCTGAGAAAGACAGTGGTGGTGGCGGGCTTATCGCTCGGGCAAAGCGTGAACTCGAAGATGCGACCGGAGCATCTTCAGAGAAGAAGAGCACAAATTCAGGTGGAACACGCCCCTCTCCAAAAGGTTCGAATTCTCGAACGAATGGTGGCTCGAAGAGCAACAAGGGGCGTCCACAGTCATCGAAGAACAGCCAGAGACGCGATTTAGGTCGCCCTGGCGGGCAGCGCAAGCGCTGAAACTACGACAGAAAGAGACTTTTCATGGAATGGGTGACAACAACAGGTCGGAGCGTTGAAGACGCAACCGAGGTAGCTCTCGATCAACTCGGTGTTGCAGCTGATGAAGCCGACATTGAAGTGTTAGAAGAGCCAAAAAGCGGTTTATTTGGCCGTACACGCGGCGAAGCGAAGGTTCGTGGACGGGTTCGACCGACAGAAGTGCGGCCCAAGCGCGACAATCGCCGCTCACGTGGAAACAAAAACGGGGGCCAACAGCGGCGCGAACGTCAAGGATCTGATGCGTCGGGTAATAACAAGCCGTCACAATCGCGCAAGAATGGCGGACAACGAAATACTCGCAATGCAAAGAATGAGAAACCAATGAATGATGAACAACGTGATCCGGTTGATCCAGCGGCAGTTGGTGAGGCAGCAGAAACGTTCATGACTGGTCTGGCCACCGCATTCGGTGTTGAAGCCACCGTCGTTATTGAGCGAGAAGACACTGAGATCGAGGTAGCCATGAGTGGTTCCGACCTTGGTTTGTTAGTGGGGCCTGGGGGCCGCACGTTGACCGCCGTTCAAGACCTTGTGCGGGTCGCTGCGCAGCGCCGCCTTGGAGACCATGACACCCATCTCCGCCTTGATATTGCGGGATATCGCGAGCGCCGGAAAGCGTCACTCGAAGCATTTGCTCGGAAGATTGCCCAGCAGGTGCGCGAATCTGGCAAAGCCCTCGCAATCGAGCCGATGGCATCACCTGATCGCAAGGTCATTCATGATGTTCTTGCCAGCGAAGAGGGTGTGTCGACAGCATCCAAGGGTGAGGATCCGAACCGTCGGGTCATCGTCTCACCAAGTTGAGCTCCGCCGTCTAGGGCGGCAATGTAATGACGATGGATGAACACCTCCTGGGCGTGCTGCAGCTCGCACAAGACGCTGGTGTCATTGGAAACACAGATCTCTCTGAAGAAATCACTCGAGCGCGTGTATTCGTCGCTGCCCTTGGCGCCTGTCCAAGCAACGCAGCGGTGCTCGACATTGGCTCAGGGGGCGGCTTGCCGGGTCTTGTGATCGCTCATGACCGGCCTGATGTCCACGTCACACTGATTGACCGACGCGAAAAACGAACCGACCTTTTACAACGTCAAGTCACTCGCCTTCGCCGACATCAACCTGGACTCTCTATTGATGTGATGTGCGCAGATGTCCGCAACCTTCAGGGTGAGCGCACATTTGACGTGATTACGGCTCGAAGTTTCGGGTCACCTGAGGTCGTTGTTGAGAGTGCGCTTCCTTTGCTCACATCGAACGGGCGGCTGCTGGTGTCAGAACCACCGCATTCAGATGGAACCCGTTGGCGTGAGGTGTTGTTGAGTGAGACGTCGGCCTCCGTAGAACTGTTTCCGCAAGACGCAGGAACAGTTGCTGTCATCACTCGATGAGACCAATGTTTCCCGGGAAACCACAGGCTGTGGATAACACTGTTGAAATTTCATAAATGAAACTGCGCGCCTCAACTTGAGGTTGAGTCAGAAATTGTTTCCCGGGAAACAATTCCGCACGCAATGGGTTGCGTAATCGGGTAATACGAGGCAAAGTGTCGTCGATGAGCGATATCTCACCGTCGTCAACACCTTCGCAGACACCAGTACGCAACTTGCCACGAGTGATTGCAGTTGCGAACCAGAAGGGCGGCGTCGGTAAGACCACGACCTCGATTAACACGGCAGCCGCACTCGCTCAATTGGGGCTTCGGGTGCTCCTTATCGACATTGATCCTCAGGCGAATGCAACAAGCGGCCTGGGTATCGATGTTCGTTCTCTCGACAGCTCAGTTCTTGACGTCTTAATTGATGATGCCCCGCTGGCTGAATGCCTCTGCACCACCGAAATTGACGGGTTGCAAGTGGCTCCATCGAATCTTCGTCTCGCAGACGCAGAAATGACGATGTATTCGATGTTGGCACGTGAAACACGGCTGAAGAACGCAGTTGACGCAGTTGTTGACCAATTCGACTACATCATCATCGACTGCCCACCGTCGTTGGGATTGCTGACACTCAACGCGCTGTGTGCTGCTCGAGAGGTATTAATTCCGATTCAATGCGAATATTTTGCGCTCGAAGGCGTCGGACAATTGCTCGAAAACGTGCTTCGTATTCGACGAAGTGGTCTGAACCCCACCCTTGAAGTGTCGTCAATCGTCTGCGTGATGTATGACGCACGGACAAACCTCGGTGAAGAAGTGGTCGATGAAATCCGCCAACACTTTGGATCAACTGTTCTCAAGACCGTGGTCCCGCGCAACATCAAACTCTCTGAGTCGCCGAAATACGGGATGCCGATCATCACATACGATCCAATGTCTCGTGGCGCAATTGCGTATACCGACGTTGCACGGGAGGTGCACAATGGCTCGTAACCAACGACAGGGTAGAGGTCTAAGTTCACTCATCCCGGGCGGGATGGACGAAGTATTCGGGCGGAGTGATGACGCTCCTGCTCTCCGCGATATTCCACTTCAATCCATCAGGCCGAATCCGCACCAGCCCAGGCGCCTGTTTGACGAAGATGGCCTTCAGGAACTGGCAACTTCCATTGCCCAGATCGGCGTGCTGCAACCCATTCTTGTTCGCCCTGCAGATAACGGGTATGAACTCATTGCTGGTGAGCGGCGTTGGCGTGCAGCAGGAATTGCTGCCCTTGACGTGATTCCGGCGATTGTTCGAACCACCGATGACATGTCATCGATGGAACAAGCACTTGTTGAGAATCTCCATCGCGCAGATCTCACACCACTCGAAGAAGCGGCCGCCTATCACCAACTCATTGAAGATTTTGGCTTCACTCACGAGCAGGTTGCAGAACGAGTGGGAAAGAGCAGATCAGCAATCTCTAACGCTTTGCGGCTGATGGCATTGCCCACTGAGATTCAGCAGTATTTGGGTGATGGCCGTCTCACTGCCCGACATGCGAGGTCGTTGCTGTCCATTGATGATGCAGAATCACAACTTCGGTATGCGCATGAGGCGGTGAGCAATGAGTTGACGGTGCGGGAGCTGGAAGCACTCATTTCAGGTCAGAGTTCTCAACAGCCAGTGACGCAACCACCGCAACCCGCAGATGGGGCCGGGCTTGTCGAAGGAATGCGGCTGCGCGAGGCGGGTGTTATCGAGGTTGAAGAAGCACTTGCGCGCTGGCTCGACACCCGTGTTCGCGTGTCACTCGGAGCGTCAAAGGGGCGAATCGCGATCGATTTCGCTGACCTTGATGACCTTCGACGCATCCACCGAATCGTGTTTGGGGACGAACCCCCAAGTGCGTCTTGAGGCTGCGAACCTCAACCTCTTGCTGAGCATCATCGCATCCACAACAATATGAATATACTGTGGATAATTCACCCGCAGACTGAATAATCAATATTTATACATCTTTTAGTCGTATTAATGAATATTATTCATTTAGGTCGTGAACCCACCGTTCGACCGCAAGAACCACACCCCGAACAATGGTCGGCGTCTGGGCAACAATCTCTGAGGTAGGGCCGAGACGCCATAACACAGCCGGCATACGAGTTTCCCTCAGGACCGGAAGGCGCGCTCCAATCACTTCAATATCTTCCCGCCTCAGCGGATACCGAACATCATGAGCGAGTTGCTCACTGAGCGAGCGACCCGCAGCAGATTCAAAACCAGGTACGGCGTAATACTGGATGAGCGATACCGGCTCGTTCGCGGCCTCGAATCCGATGTACACATCTGCTCGGTAGCGATTCGCAAGGGCTGCATGAGTTGATGCATCAGGGTCACCAATGACAGTGGCTGACGCGGAATGTTGACGAAGAGCAGTGGTGACCTGCCGGGCAAGTGCACCGAGACCGCCATATTCACCGATCACGATTCTCAGGTGGCCTAGAGAGCGGCGCCCAGAAGTCACGGCAGCAACTTCGCGAACCATGACGACTCCAGGGCCGGAGCCAGTATTTCGAGACAGCACATCAAGTGCTGAGACCGTGTCAGGACCACAGACTCCATCATCGGGGAGCCCTGAGTTTCGCTGGAGATCTTGAAGAGCGGCAGTGGTATCAGGCCCGTAAATGCCGTCGACCCGCCCGCAGTCGAACCCTAAACGGGCGAGAATTCGTTGTAGCTCGGCGACATCCTCGCCTCGAAGATTTGGAGCCGTGAGCATGAGCAACCGGTCACCAAGTGCCCAGCCAGACTCCACAAGAAGCGACCAGGTGAGTTCATCGCAACTGCCGGTAGGCGGGATACCTTGCGATGCCTGAAAAGAGGTCACCGCCTCTTTCGTCGAATCACCAAACCAACCGCTTTCGGTGGCCCGAATCGGATATGACGATCGAATAAGTCGCCGTTGGAGATCCCTGACGGCTTCGCCGCGCTCGCCGTGGGTTAGTGGGAGTTGCCCAGAAATGTTCCGAACTCCTCGAGGAGAGCTGATTTGCTCTTCGCTCCGACAATTCGGTGAACGGCCTCGCCGCCATTGAACACGATCATTGTTGGGATACTCATCACCTGATACCGCATGGCGATATCAGGGTTTTCATCGACATTGAGTTTTGCGATCGTCATTTGATCGGCATTCTCCGTTGCGATCTCGTCGAGAATTGGAGCAACCATCTTGCACGGACCACACCACTCTGCCCAGAAATCGACGACAACTGGAACATTCGATGCTCCCACGGTTTCGTCAAACGTGCTGGTGGTCAAATTGATGGATGCCATGTCATTTCCTTTGTGTTCCGCGAACTGAGAGAGCGTGATTCGAGACTACCGCGACGAATGCGGTCTTGTTTGGCATGAAGAGTTAATGCTGGCCCTCAAGCCAACGCTCTGAGTCGATGGCAGCCATACAACCCGAGCCGGCAGCAGTAATTGCCTGACGGTACGTGTGGTCTTGCACATCACCGCAGGCGAAGACACCCTCGATATTGGTGTACGACGAATCAGGTTGCGTCTGGAGGTAGCCGGCATCGTCCATGTCAAGCACACCAGCGAATAGATCTGTGTTTGGTCGATGGCCAATCGCAATGAAAAGACCAGTCACGGGCATTGTCGAAACCGACCCATCGACAGTGTTGGTCACCTCAATACCGTCAACCTTGTCGTCGCCATTGATCTTGGTCACCGTGTGATTCCACAGCACATCGATCTTGGGGTTTGCAAAGGCACGATCTTGCATGATCTTCGATGCTCGGAATTCATCGCGCCGGTGAATCAAGGTGACTTTTGATGCAAATTTCGTGAGGAAGGACGCCTCTTCGATTGCTGAGTCGCCACCGCCGACGACCGCAATGTGCTGATCACGGAAGAAGAAACCATCACAGGTTGCGCACGTTGAAAGACCGTGACCAATCAAACGTTGCTCCTCCTCAAGCCCCAACATCAGTGACCGGGCACCTGTAGAAACGATGACGGAGTCGGCGTGATACTCGGTGTCACGTATCCACACCTTGAACGGGCGAGAGGAGAAATCAATGTTGGTGACCTTCTCGGTGAGGAACTTTGCGCCAAACCGTTCGGCTTGTGAGCGGAAGTTCATCATGAGTTCTGGTCCCATGATGCCGTCGGGGAAGCCAGGGAAATTTTCTACCTCAGTCGTCAGCATCAACTGGCCGCCAGGCTGGTCACTTGTTGACGATGGCTCACCTTCAATCACAAGTGGCTCAAGGCTCGCTCGGGCGGTGTAGATCTCTGAGGTCACCCAATCATAAAAAAAAAAACACAAGATGACCCGTACCCTGGCTGGTTACCTGATATCTCCAATACGATGATCTCAAGAATTAGGTGTCGGGTGACCGACGACGACGCATCACAAGGCCGCCAAGAGTCAACATCGTCAGGCCGGAGATGAGATAACTCACATACACCGACCGACTGTGGTCAATGCCGGTGTTTCCAGTTGCAAGACTGATGAGTGATTGCAACCCTCGAGTGAACACGATGAGGGCGATTGCAATGAGGGCGACTCCAATGATGAAGCCAATGAGGCCAAAGACGATGCCTCGGACAAGTTTGACAATGTTGTTGGTGACTCGGTCGCGAACTGTCCCAACGACTTGTTCGACACGATCAGCGGTATCGACCGCCCAGTCATCATTGGAGAACGGATTTCCGATCACCCAGTGGACTGTAGTGAAATCTTTGGGCATTCCTCGCCCTGCACAAAGAAATCGGTGCGATTCTTCCCTGGTTGAGTGACACGGGTCCTCGATGAGAGGACGCCAAGAAACTAATCGTCGCCAAGATCGATCTCGGCAAGAACTTCACAGGTTGCGACATCAATGGCGAGGTATTTGTTGAGCCCCGTCATTCTTGCCACCACAACGATGATCTCGTCGAGTATGACCTCTGTGAGCAGTTCAACATTGTCGATCTCGCAGAATGCTGCGCTGGGAATCGTTGTCGCACCCTGCTCGAGAGCATTGCGGATGAAATTCGGCAACTCGTCGAGACTGATCGATTCCAATTCGTAGACGTCTCCGGCCATTTCCTCAGTCGCTGATTCGGCGACTGTCGCCATGTCGTCTGCCATCAACTCATCTTCGGTATCCGAGAGGTCAGAACTCAGCGCCATGTCGCCCAGTGACTCAGCTTCGGGCGCCGCTTCGACCGCAGATTCCTCCATCGCTGACTCTTCAGCAAACGCAAATTCTTCAGATTCAGATTGCAGATTTTCTTCTGATCGTTCTCGAGAACTTTCTTGGATGGAAAGTTGTGCCGTATCACTCTGACCGCTGCGAAGCTGCAATAACGCTCCTGCGCCGATGGCGACAGTGAGGACGGCGGCTGCAAACTGGAGAACCCTCTGTGATCGGAATCGGCGTTGCGACTCAATGTTGACAACTGGCGCCTGAGATTCGTTGTCGAGGGCTTCAAGCACTGATGCAATGGTGTGATCTCGCTCGGTGTCGTTGATGACCACGTCATTGAGAAGAGCCGAGCGAAGACGCGCGACGACCACCTCGTCGAGATCGCCATCATCTGGCGTCAACTGGTTGACGTCGTCATCACTCATTCGTTGTCTCCGTTGGTTAGACGTTCAACATCATCGTTTCGGTTCCCACGAAGCTGCTCGGCGAGCAGCGCTCGGCCACGAGAAATTCTTGATTTCACCGTTCCCGTTGCCACACCGGTGAGATCGGCGATCTCTTGGTACTCCAACTCGAGGACATCGCGTAGAACAACCGCCCGGGCGAATTCGGCGGGCACCGCGTCAAGTGCTTCACGAATGTCGGCTCGCACGTCACTCCACTCGATACCGGCGGTGACGTCGACATTGTCGATTGGTTCAACGTCAGTCCCGTCGGTGTTAGTGAGTGTTGTGGTTGTTGGCCGCCGACGCTGTCGACGAAGTTCATCGAGGCAGGTCGTGGCCGCAACCCGATGGCACCAGGTACCAAATGTAGATTTACCTTCAAACGAGGAGAGGCCTCGAGCGATTCGCAGAAGAGCTTCTTGCGTTTGGTCTTCGGCTGCGGTCCGCGACCCCATCATCCGCAGGCATACAGCAAACACCCGTTGGTACTGCTCGCCAAGGACCGTGCTGAGTGCAGCGCGATCACCCTGTTGGGCTCTCTGTAAGAGTCGCGAATCGCTCAGGAGTTCATGAGCCATTGCAGCTCACCGATTCGTCCGCGATAAGGATTCGCCGAAGAACATGCGTCATCTGGACCGAGCTCTTTTAGCCATACCGCAAGATGGGTTGAGGCTTCATTCACGGGCACTGCAACCGCGCCCGGATCAACTCCGTAACTCATCGATCCAACCTGAGTCCACGACTCCAGCGACAGCGGAGGTTCCACCGCGTCGGTTCGATAGACCTCGATCTGGAAGGGGGCGTTCAGCGTTTCAAATTCAAGTCGCCCATTTGAAAGTTCGGGAAGTGAGATGACGAGACCGACTCCGGGCTTGGCACCCAAGTACCGATCGCTGTAGCACTCGGTTGACCACGCGGTGTCTCGACTTCCATCGGCAATTGCAAGCGGAGCCTGCGCGTCATTTTCTGATCCGTTGTCTCCATAGGGATCCCAGGCACGAACGTCGATTGATGTCGAACTCATCACTACTTGGGTTTCTGGCGACAGTGAGTCTTCGACGTCTTCGAGGATGATGGGGTCATCACTATCTCGCTCGACAGCTGGAGCCGAGGTAACTGCGGGCAATGGAGAGACATTCGATGACGAGTCGCCATCTCGGTTGGACACTATGAGCGCACCGAGGAGAAGCACCACCACCGATGCGGCGAGCCCGATCGGCAGCCAAGGTCGACGAACCGGCCGGGCGCTTGCCAGAGACGGATCGTCAAACAGTTGAGGTGGAGTGGTTGCTTCAACCGGTGGTGGCGTCACCGTCGTAGTCACACGAGGCAGTCGACCCGATTCACCTGGTCGCACCGGTTGCGTTCGTGGTGCAGGAGGTTCGGTGGGAGTCCCGTCAATAAGAGGTGGCGTTGTATCGACGCTCATCAATTCTTGACGCAACTCTCCGCCGGTCGCTGGGCGATGTGCGGGATTCCTTGCGAGTGTCCGGTGAATGAGATTCACCAAATTGATTGGCAGCGTGGGCCGCAGATGCGCAAGGTCGGTCTGGTCACGTTGCAGACGAGCAAGAGCGGTGTCGGCATCTGATTGACCAAGGAATGGAACTCGACCTGCGAGACACTCGTAGAGAACTAAAGCGAGTGAGTAGAGATCGGCGCGGCCATCAAGTTTGTGACCCCGAACCTGCTCAGGAGAGAGGTACTTGGCGGTACCCATCATGACGTTGTCACTGGTGAGGTCTTCGTCAACCCCATCGAGACCCTTTGCAATTCCGAAGTCGGTGAGCAAAACTCTGCCATCTTCGGTGACGAGGATGTTGCCGGGTTTGAC
Organism: Acidimicrobiaceae bacterium; assembly: GCA_012269985.1. Lineage (GTDB taxonomy): Bacteria > Actinomycetota > Acidimicrobiia > Acidimicrobiales > Ilumatobacteraceae > Casp-actino5. The sequence continues at coordinate 45,073 of JAAXJF010000035.1, read as the reverse complement.
ATCGCGGTGAACGAAGCCCGCAGCGTGGGCAGCATCAAGAGCCGCTGCCACAGACGCACCGATGTGAATGGTGAGTTCGGGCCCAAGGCGTTTCTGGCTATCAAGGACTTGTCGCAGACTTCGTCCCTCTACCAGTTGCATGACGACTGCCTGACGACCGTCATGTTCGAACACATCGTGAACTGAAACGATATTTGGGTGATTGAGACGCGCCACGGCGATTGCTTCGCGGCGAAAACGTTCTGCAACAACTGCGTCGGTTGCAAGATTGGATTTCAACCATTTCACTGCGACTCGGCGATCGAGTTGCTTATCCACCGCTACCCAGACCTCTGCCATTCCACCTTGGCCAACGCGGCGGTCGAGGTGGTAACGATCAGCGAGCACTTGGGCGTCGTCGAGCTGGCCAGGTGTGCCGTGGGAGTCGTTAAGTGAGGTCATGAACAACAGGAACGCTAGTGCCAGAGCCACCCGTGATTTGGGAATCTCAACACACGGTCATCTTTCATTGGCCGTCAGATGACGGCACCTGTGTCTCAACCGGATTGGGTGGTGCGACCGTGCGTTGGCGCTGTTGACGGAGGTGACTCACCCACCACGAGATCAGGGTAAGGATGAGACCAAAGCCGATGAGGCGTCCAAAACCTGACAGCGTCATTGCTTTGGCAACAATTGTGACGCCGCTGACGACAGGTGTTCCGGCGGGAGAGAGCACTTCCACTTCGACATCAAATGAGCCGTTTGATCGGGCCTCGACAGGCACCTGCACGTTGCTTACTCCAGGAGGAAGCGCTATCACAAGCGGCTCACTGGGGACAACGAGACGAGGTGCATTGAGGCGGATGAGCACCTGTAGAGGTTCAGGCCCGCTGTTTTTGACAACAAGAGGAAGTGGCGTCTCACGACCGGTGAGATTGACTGTGCCGCTCATTGGTACTGATACCCACTGTCGAACTGCAGACGTCTCATTGGTGACAACGTCGATGGTGTCGACAACATACTGTCCGTTGCCGCGCTGATCGAAGAGATCGTTGATGAGCGCGTTCCACTGAGCCACATATTCATGATTTTCATTCAGCATTGAACCGGTGTCATCAATGAGCACTTGCAGCGCGTCGGCTGTGAGTTGGCGTTGAGCAAGATCAACTTGTGGCACCGATGGCGTAACGATCGCCCGGTTGGCGGTGATCTGGTCGGGCAGTTCTGAAACCCGCATGAACTCCACCGTCGGATCGCTCGACAGGAGCCGTTCGATCGATTGAACGGTCTCAACGTCAGGGATGTCGAGGTCGGGTGCGGAGAACACCACAACGCGCGCGAGTTCTGGCTGTTCGCGACGGAGTTGCATGATGCGCGCAACGAAGAGAACAGCTTGGTCTTCTAGCGCAACGTCGGGGCGAGGAGCAATTTCGCTAACCGTTCCTGTGATGATCACCGGTAGAGAAGTGGCCTCAACGGCGAAGAGACCAGGCTGGGTGTCATCAATACCGTGATGCAGCGCGCCCCCGGCGTAACTGTCATCGGTCATGATGAGGCGCTCGACGCCCTGAGACTTCAGAAGGTTGACACCCTCCGTGGTGATCGCAGACGAGGTGATGGCGTCATCGGCGAGCCACACAGAACGAACCGGCGTGAGCGAAGGGAACGCCGCTTGTAGTGCTGCGTCACCGGCGTCGAGTTCGGAGATAAATCGCTCGTCGAGGCCGGCTGTTCCCGCTGCGAACGGATCAATCGATCGATACGGCAGCGAAAGAACTTCTCCTCCAACTGTTGAGATAAGACGATCAATGTCGCGAGCAGCGATCGCGGTCGGAAGTGTCTCATTCGCAAGCGATTCAGCAAGTTCAGGTGAGAGAGCGACAGAGAGCGGGACCTCGCTGTGTGTAAGTAGGTCAACAAGTAACTCAACGTCTTGTGCCGCCCGTGAACCGTCGCTGGTCGACAGAGAATGATCACCAGGGACGGTCAATTGTGATCGACCAGCAATGTGCGTGGTCATCGCAACCGAGAGGGGCGAAGGGTTGGCTTGTTGCCAGCCGACATCGATGAGTGTGACGTCATGAGCGATCACGGCTGTTCCGCGAATCACTGAAACCGACACCGGAGTGATACCTGTATCGACATATTCGAGGACATCGTCGAGGTGAGCGCGATAACTCAATCGTTGCTGCAGAGGAACATCGACATTGACGGTGACCTCTTCTGTTGCAGCATCTCTTGTGGCGAACTGGTTGAGAGGCCCACTGATGACGTCGATGACATCACCAGGGTTACCATCGATGACATCGGTGAGCGGTTGCCCATCGAGTGGTCGGTGAATAGCGACCCGCAATATGAGTGCCGGTTCTTTGACCCCAGGTACGGCAATGACGATCGGAGCGGGCTCTTCTGTATCTGACGACGAGGTTGTTTCGCTGGCATCTGTGCCAGAAGACGAGTCGGGTTCAGCCTGCTCTATGGGGGTAATCAGTGATGGAACGGTGGTGACAACAGTTGGTTCGGTGATCTCCGGTGCCCGTGTGGTGAGGTCGTACGAGAGTTTGATCGTGTTGTTGGCGAAGAATTCTGATGTGGCCAGCCGTAATCCTGATGCCTCTGCGTCATGGGTGATTGATGCGTCACGTTGAGGCGGTTCCGCTGCTGCTGGTGCGATCAACGCAATAAGTCCGAGAGAGGCAATGCAGACCCCGGCTCCACATCGAGACACACGCAAGGTCATGAAGCTGTACTCACATCGAGTTCTGCGATCGTGAGTCTCTCGGAGAGTTGAGAGAATCCAATCTGTTTGTAGAGCGCTAACGCAGTGTCATTCTGCAGTGAGGTGTTGACGAGCGCGTGATCACAACCTCTTTGGTGCATCCAATGCAGGGCGTCACACGACAGTGAAAATCCGATGCCACGCCCCTGATGGCGTTGTGCGACGGCAAGGCGCTGTAGGTAGCCGACATTATTGGTGTAACCCGATAGCGCAAACCCAATAACGACATCTTGGTCGTCGCCGCAACGGCGACTGCGCGAATGCAGGGTCGCTCGTTGTGTCTCGCGCAACGCCTCACGGTGTTGTCCCCATTTCGGACCGAACGCATCAAGGTCAACGGCTTCAGCGTTGCGAAGGTGTCGCCGGCGAAGATGCCGTAACTCACCTTCAGGCCTTATTTGTGGAAGTGGGGCTGCAAAGTCAAACCTCAGCAATGCGAGTTCGTCGATGACATGAAACCCATGCGAGATGACTCGTTCAACGGAGGTCGCACGAAGTGCACCGGTGCGAATCTTCCGCACCCCCTTTGACGACGCCCGATCGATGAGTGATACGAGTTCGTCAGTGTTGATATCGATCGTGTGGTCGGCCTGCACCAACATGGCGATCGTTGGGTCGAAGGGCCACTCGGTGAGACGCAAAGTTGGCGGTGCCGAGGCCATAGTGAACGCGTGTCGACGACGTTCATCGTCAACAGGTTGGGAGCGCTCGGGTTGCATCGTCTTTGACGGTAGTCGCCATCGGTGACTTTCTGGCGACGGTGTCGGCGGTAGCCTCGCATGGGTGATCCCTGCCCGGTTTGAACCCGTGCTTCAAGAACTTTCTCCACTTGCGGAGCGTTTTAGAAGCGCGGGCCATCGTCTATATGTCGTTGGCGGCACGGTGAGAGATTTGTTGCTCGGCGATGAATCATTCGGGGTATCTGACGACATCGATCTCACGACGTCTGCTCGTCCGGACGAAATCCATGCGTGTCTCGACGGGTGGGCTGATGCAGTCTGGAATCAGGGCGAGAAGTTCGGCACTGTGGGGGCGCGACTCGGAGATCGAGTACTTGAGATCACCACCTTTCGCGCCGAGTCATACACCGACGATTCCCGGAAACCACACGTCGTATACGCCGATGATGTCGAAACCGATCTCTCTCGACGAGATTTCACGGTCAACGCAATGGCTCTCGAATTGACGAATGACACACCGACACTCGTCGACCCTCATAACGGTGCTGTTGACCTGTTGCAGAGAGTGCTTCGGACACCGTTGTCACCGCAGGAGAGTTTTAGTGATGACCCGTTACGAATGCTTCGAGCGGCTCGATTCATTACCAAGCTAGAACTCGTTCCTGAAGAGGGATTGCTCGCTGCGGTCACTGAGATGGCGCCGAGACTTGAGATCGTCTCAGCCGAGCGCATTCGCGACGAATTCGAAAAGATCATCTGCACTTCCCACCCGACGGCGGGGCTGTGGTTTCTTGTCGAGACCGGGCTCGCAGAACTCTTCTTGCCGGAACTTCCGGCAATGCGTCTAGAGCACGACCCGATTCATCGGCACAAGGATGTGTTGACGCATACGTTCGCAGTTGTCGAGAACGTTCGGCCACACGATGAACTTGACGAGGCGTTGTGCAATTTTGATTTCCGTATTGTTCGGCTGGCTGCCCTGTTCCACGACATTGGGAAGCCTCGTACGCGTGGGTTCCAAAAAGGCAAAGGCACCACCTTCCACCATCACGATGTGGTCGGCGCAAAGATGACAAGAAAACGCTTGAGCACATTGCGATTTTCAAATGACGATGTTGAGGCGATCACAGAACTCGTTGCCCTTCACCTGCGCTTTCACACCTACCGCCTCGGTTGGAGCGACTCGGCGGTGCGCCGATACGTGAGAGACGCCGGTGACTTACTGAATGAACTCAATGTGCTGACCCGTTGCGATTGCACGACTCGCAACGAGAAAAAAGCTCGCACCTTATCGAAGCGAATGGATGAACTCGAAGAACGAATCGCTGAACTCGCAGCAGAAGAGGAATTGGCGGCACTTCGGCCTGAGCTTGATGGCAAACAGGTCATGGAACATCTCGGTCTCACGCCTGGCCCTGAGATTGGTAAGGCACTCGCGTTCTTGATGGAAATCCGCCTCGAAGAGGGCCTCATTGGGGAAGAAGCGCTGTTGAAGCGGCTCGATGAGTGGTACGCCCTACAGCAATGATCCGGTTCCTGCAATCTTGTGATCACTAGCGTCTAGGTGTGGACGTAGGTTCGATCTCGACTATCGCAACCCCGGTCGCAGTTGGCATTGGCGTCATTGTGATCGGTGTGCTGCTGCTCATTCGGGAGCGTCGTGGCTCGTCACCAGTAACAATTTCTGATGGTCCAACTGTTGGGCTCTCGCAAACCAAGAACGACCTGCAACTCACCCACAGCTTAACTGCCCGAGCCCTACTCGACGCCCTCGATGAGGCGGTGCTGCACGTCGATCATGCTGGTGTCATCATCGAGGTAAATCGTGCGGGCAGCGACCTCCTTTCTTGCCCGGTGAGTTCACTCGTCGGCTCTTCATTTGACGACTGGCTTGACCATGCAGATCGTGGAGCTCTAGAGCCGTGGATTTCACGCCTTCCGCAGGATGTGTCAGAAGGTCATGGCGGGCCGCACTCGGCAGTCGAAGTCTCTGTAACGACCAGCGATGGTCGAACAGTGCCGATTGAGGTGACGGTGCAGCGACCTGACGACACCGGACCAATTTTGGTCAGATTGACCGATCGCGACGAGGTCGCTGGCCATCGGCGGGCACTTGATGAGGCACGCCATCGCTTTCACCAGGCCTTTCACTCGGCCCCAACTGGCATGGTGCTTGTTCGCCTTGATGACGGACGCATTGTTGAGGCAAACGAGTCGCTGGCAGCGATGCTGCAGCGCTCATCCGAAGAACTTGTTGGTCGAACACTCCGGGAGATCACCCATCCCGATGACGTTCGGGCGGCACAAACGCATCGGGCTCAACTTGAACTCGGCGTGACCGATTCGTATCTCATAGATCAGCGGTTCCGGCGACGCGATGGGGCCTACCTCACAACCCGAACCAGAGTTTCTGTCTCTGAAGATGACGGCATCTTGTTTGCGATTCACCACATTGAAGATGTCACCGAGGAGAGACGTACTGCTGAGCAACTCACTCATGCCGCCCGACATGACGAACTCACCGGGCTTACGAATCGTTCGTACTTCATGCAGGTACTTGAACAACGCCTCACCGGGTCTCGCCCTGGGCTTGTGGGGCTCCTCTTTATCGATCTTGACCATTTCAAAGTGGTGAACGACAGCCTTGGGCATGCTCGAGGTGACGAACTTCTTCGACAGGTCGCCCAGCGCCTTGAGGGGGCGGTACGTGAAGGTGATCTTCTCGCTCGCTTTGGTGGCGACGAATTTGTCGTGGTCCTAGATGGTCGAGGTGGTCCAGTTGATGCTGCGACCGCAGCGGAGCGTTTGCGAGCTGCTGTCCACCCGGTGGTGACCGTTGACGATCACGAATTCTTTGTGACGGTCAGCATCGGCTGGTCAACAAACCATGACGCTGGAATGTCGCCCGACGAAATGTTGCGGGACGCCGACGCAGCGATGTATCGAGCGAAAAGCCGCGGGCGTGATTGTGTCGAGGCCTTCCAGGTGGGGAGCCGCGAGTCGGGAATGCAGGCACTCCGAACGGTGGGCGAGTTAAGGCGAGGAGTCGAACGCGACGAAATCGTTCCATATTTTCAACCGATCGTCGAGTTACAGAGCGGACGCATCGTCGGATTCGAAGTCGTCGCACGCTGGCTGCATCCAGATCGAGGGCTCTTATCGCCGGCGGAATTCCTCCCGTTCGCAGAAGAGTCAGGACTATTGGTGTCACTTGGCGCGTCGATGATGCGAAATTCACTGTCGCAGATGGCGCGCTGGCGCGCAGCAGGGCACTCGTTTGCGAAGGGCTCGGTTGCGGTGAACGTGGGAAGCCGTCAACTTGTTGACAGTTCATTCCTGCCGACGGTGGTCGAGATTCTCGATGAGACAGGTGTTGACCCCGACTCGGTTTGGTTCGAGATCACCGAGTCGGCTTTGCTTGCAGACGCCCGCGCAGCAACCTCGACACTGAGAGAAATTCGAGGGTTGGGTATTCACCTCAGTGTTGACGAGTTCGGCCCCGGGTACTCATCATTGACGTATCTCAAACGCTTCCCGGTCGAAGCAATCAAGATCGACCGCAGTTTTGTGAGCGGTCTCGGAATTGAAGACGAAGACTCAACGATTGTTGAAGCCGTCATTCAGTTGGGAAAGGCATTGAATCTGACGGTGGTAGCCGAGGGCGTTGAGAGCCCCTTGCAATTGCAGCGGTTACGAGACCTCAACTGTGATCGAGGTCAGGGCTACCTGTTCGGTCGTCCAAGGCCGGCAAACCTCATCGAAACCGAGCTCGCAAGTAATTGAGTGTCACCAAGCGACGGGCTGAGTAACGACCGCTATTGTCATGGCATGTCGGTTGTCGGCTCATTCTCGGTTGGCGCAATGCGCGGCTCAACCGATGGTGGCGGGGTTGTCGATCATCGGCTTGCTCGCCGAATGCTGATCAATCAAGTGCGCATTGGGCGTCTGCGCCGAGATGAGGTGTGCGATGCCCACCCTGAGCTCATCCGTGCCGCAGCAAACGTCGGAACCGAAACCGAAGCGTTATGTCCAATCTGCGAAAAGGACAATCTCCGCTTGGTGACGTACGTATTCGGTCACCGCTTGCCGGCCCACGGTCGGTGCGTGTCGTCGTCAAAAGAATTACGTGAACTGTCGGTGACGGGAAGAGATTTGAGGGCATATGTGGTCGAGGCGTGCTGTGGCTGCCGATGGCATCACCTGCTTCGCGTTGTTCCGGTGTGATGACCCGGCGCTTCGCGCAGAGCGCAGTCGTAGTGGTGGCAGCCCTAGTAGCCGCATGCGGAGCCGCATCAACTGACGATCACTCCGTGAATACGCCGTCAGGCCCGGTCGGGTTTCCTCGCCAAGTATTGCTGGTGAGTTCAAAAGACGTTGAGGCATCAAGTTCCCTGCCGCTCGAGCGATGCGTGTGGGTCGCATCGACCGCCGAGCAGAGACGTCAGGGCCTTATGAACGTGGATTCCATGGGTGGCGCAGATGGAATGGTGTTCGTTTACGACCAGCCAACCTCAGGGACGTTTTGGATGAAAGACACGTTTCTTCCATTGTCGATTGCGTTTTTTGGTGGTGATGGCTTATTTATCGATGCTCTCGATATGTCGCCGTGTACGTCAGAGAGTGACTCGGACTGTCTGAGCTATCCAACTCCGTCGAATTATCTGCTCGCGCTTGAGGTGCAGCAAGGCGAACTTCAGCGGTTTGGCGTTGGCGAGGGAAGCACTGTTGCACTGAATGACCGGAGTTGTTCGGCGTCGACAATGGAGGAGTGACACACCCCTCATACAAGATGACGCGTATGTCAAAGTTGGTGCCGTTAGCGATAGCGTCTTCCTTTCCATATCCACCCTGCTCCATCTCATCGGCTGCTGCTGATGCATTGGGGCCAACGGCTACACAAGGTGGCCACGTCCGAAGGGAGTTAACTAGCACATGAATCGTGCCTATGAACTCATGGTGATCGTCGATGGCGATGTCGAAGATCCAGCGGCTCAGTCCTGGGTTAAAGCCGTCTCCGATGGCATCACCGCAGCCGGAGGTTCCCTCCATGGCAAGCCTGATTGGTGGGGCAAGCGTGCCTTCGCTTACCCAATCAATAAGAAAGAATCGGGGTACTACCTCGTTGTCGAGTGTGTTGCACCAGCAGGCGCTCTCGATGAACTTGAGCGTTCCCTCCGTCTCGCAGACGACATCGTCCGCCACAAGCTCATCCGTCTTCCCGAGGCTGAAGCAGAGCGTCGCGGTATGGCCGGAGCAGCTGCCTAAGAGCAGCGTACGAAGGGAGTCCTAGATGGCAACAAACACCATCACTCTAATTGGCAACCTCACCCGTGATCCTGAACTTCGGTACACCACTGGTGGCCGCGGCGTTGCAAGCTTTGGCCTTGCGGTTAATCGCCGATATCAGGTCAACGGTGAGTGGCAAGAACAAGTGTCCTATTTCAACGTCGTCTGTTGGGGTGACCTTGGTGAAAATGCCGCGGCCACCCTCACGAAGGGCAATCGTTGCATCGTTGCAGGTCGCATGGAACAACGCGACTACGAGACCAATGCAGGCGAGAAGCGCACCGTATTTGAAGTAGTGGCCGACGAAATCGGACCAAGCCTGCGCTGGGCGACCGCCCAGGTGGAGCGCACCGAGCGTTCAGGTGGCTTTGGGGGCGGAGGCGCCCAAAGCCAGTCACCACAAGCAGCACCTGATCCGGTGTACGGCGACGAAGAGCCGTTCTGATTTCACACGAACATCCGTAGTTTCACGACATTTGTCCAGGAGGACCAAGAACAATGGCGAAAAGCCCAGCCCGCGGACAGCGCGCACGAGATGCCGCTCCCCGCAAATTTAAGAAAAAGACCAGCCCTCTCGTTATCGGGAAAGTTGAGTATGTCGACTACAAAGATGTCGACTTGCTCTCACGTTTCATGAGTGATCGCGGCAAAATCCGCGGTCAGCGCATCAATGGCAACGATGTCCAGCAGCAGCGCGAGGTGGCAAACGCCATCAAGATTGCACGCGAAATGGGGCTCTTGCCGTATGCGCGTCGAGTTGCATCGGCTTCCCGCGGTCGTCCATCGCGTGACGTTGGCCGCCCACGTAATGACGACAACGCAGTCGAGAACAATGAGACCGAAATCGATGAGACGGAAAACGACGAGGTGACGGACGATCAGGTAGAAGACCAGGTCGAGGCCACCACCAATGACACGACCGATGACGGAGAGGAGGCCTGAGATGAAGGTCATTCTTCGCAATGACATGCAAGACCTCGGCAAACGCGGCGACATTGTCGACGTCGCCGATGGGTACGCTCGAAACTATCTCCTTCCAAAAGGCAAGGCGATGGTTGCAACACCTGGAGCAGTCGAGCAGGCCGCGAAAATGCGCCGTGCCCGTGACCTCCGTGACGCGAGCGATCGCGAGGCGGCAACAACCGTTGCGTCGACGCTCGTCCCGATGGTGTTCACCATTGAGGCCCGGGTTGGCAGTGAAGGCAAGTTGTTCGGCTCGGTGACTGCAGCTGATATCGCTGATGCAGTTGAGGCGCAGTCGTCGGTTGCGATCGATCGTCGCAAAATTGAGATCGCCGATCAGATTAAGACGGCTGGACAGCACGTCGTTACCGCAGCGCTTCACCCCGAGGTGTCGTTTCCGATCACTGTTGAGGTCGTTGCCTCGTAAGTCTCGGAGACACTCGTTCTGTGAATTCAGCCGGCCTGGTTACACATCAGGCCGGCTGTGTTGTCCTCACTGCTAAAAATGCGGGCCGAGCAAGAGTTGTCCCCATATTTATCCACAAGACAATCCACATGGTTTTCCACAAAGTTGTACCTCTTTCTTCCCACAGGCTTGACGTGAGAGAGTAGAGACCTCATGACCGACGACGCCCCGTTCCCACCATTGCCACCCGACGAATCTGCTCCAGAGTCGGCCTTTGACAGTGTGCCGTCGCGCAGAAACCCAGGGCGAGGCAATGATCGAGGAAGTCGCCGGCGTTTAGGGTCGGCGGGAAGAGTTCCCCCTCACAATCTTGAAGCTGAAGAATCCGTGCTCGGTGCCCTGCTGCTCTCTCGAGAAGCCATCGGAGCGGTCTCCGAGCTCGGGCTCCTGCCCGACGATTTCTACCGACCGGCGCACCGTCACATCTACGATGCGGTGCGCTCTCTCTACGCAAGTGCCGGACCAGTCGACGTAGTGACCGTCGCCGATGAACTTCGGCGAGGTGGGCTCCTCGACGAAATTGGCGGATCAGAAAGCCTGCACGAACTGCAGAATATGACGCCCGCGGTCTCAAGCGTTGGGCACTACGCAAAGATTGTCCAAGACACAGCGCTACTGCGCCGACTCATTTTTGTCGCCGGCGATATTGCAGAGCTCGCTTACGGAGAGCCAGACGATGTTGCGCAGGCACTCGACGCAGCTGAAACCCGCGTCTTTGAGATCGCAGAAGATCGGGTTGCCGACACTACGCGCAGCCTCGATGATTTGCTGCCCGAAATTTTCCAACAACTTGAAGACACCTTCCACCGCGGTGACGTCGTCACCGGCGTGCAAACCGGCTTCGTCGACATCGACGAATTGCTCTCAGGGTTGCAACCAAGTGCGCTCTATATCGTTGGTGCGCGACCGGCGATGGGTAAGAGTGCGTTTGGTCTCAACATTGCGTCGCACGTAGCGATGAACTCCGGGGCGCCGGTGCTCGTGTTCTCACTCGAAATGGGTCACACCGAACTTTCGCACCGAATTCTCTCTTCCGAAGCTCGAGTCGACTCGATGAAGATGCGCAAGGGCAACCTCCAAGACACCGATTGGACGAAAATCGGAAAGGCCATCGGCCGGCTTGAAGTCCCGATGTTTCTCGATGACAACCCTCGTGTCACGGTGATGGAAATACGGGCGAAGGCCCGTCGAATCAAAGCTCGTTACGGAGCACTCGGATTAATCGTCATCGACTACATCCAACTCATGACCTCGGGAAGTTTTGCCGAGAACCGACAGCTAGAAGTGTCGGAGATCAGCCGAAACCTGAAGATTCTCGCCCGTGAACTTGAAGTGCCGATCATCGCGCTCAGCCAGCTCAGTCGTCGTCTCGAAGAGCGTTCTGATAAGCGTCCTATGTTGTCTGATCTTCGTGAGTCGGGATCACTCGAACAAGATGCCGACGTCGTCATGTTTTTGTATCGCGATGAGGTCTACAACCCGGAAACAAACGATCGCGCCAGCGCTGAAGTCATCGTTGCGAAGCATCGCGCTGGGCCAATCGGAACGAGGAAACTCGTGTGGCTTGGGCAATACACCCGATTTGAGAATGCCGCCCGAGGTGGTGTCTAAACAACTGCTCGATGCAGGCATACTCGTCTGGTGACAAAAGACCACGCAGTACAGATGCAAGGGGTCGTCAAGCGATTCGGCGACACCCTTGCGCTCGACGGGGTTGACCTCGCAGTACCAGCAGGAGCGGTATACGGGCTCCTTGGCCCGAACGGAGCGGGCAAGACAACATCGGTAAAAGTGCTCACGACCTTGATTCGGCCAGATGCCGGCACAGCCATCATTGACGGCATTGATGTCGTGGAAAATCCTAACGATGTTCGTCGACGTATCGGGCTCACCGGGCAGTACGCCGCTGTCGACGAGCGACTCACCGCCCGCGAAAACCTTGTGTACATCGGTCGACTTTTTCACCTCGGCACGGCAAAGGCGCGTTTGCGCGCCGGCGAGCTACTCGATCGATTCGACCTAGCCGATTCTGCAGACCGCGTCGTGAAGGGGTTTTCAGGAGGCATGCGCCGCCGGCTTGATATCGCAATGAGCCTCATTGCGAATCCGTCAGTGCTGTTCCTTGATGAACCCACCACTGGCCTCGACCCACGAAGCCGTCTTGGCATGTGGGATGTCATTGAAGATCTTGCAGCCGATGGAACCACGGTTCTACTCACGACCCAGTATCTCGAAGAGGCTGATCGGCTCGCCGAGCAGATCGTCGTGATCGACCAGGGCCGGGTCATCGCTGAAGGAACTCCAGATGAACTCAAATCTCGGACGGGCGGAGCACTACTCCAGGTCTCGATTGCACGCGCCGAAAACCGAGAGCTTGCGATGTCTGTGTTGACCCCGCTGTGCACAGGTCGCGTTGAAGTGCGTGACGACCGAACCTTCGAAGCACCAATTACTGCCGGTGACCGAGTTGTACCGACCGTAATTCGTGCGCTCGATGATGCCGGCGTCGACGTGCTCGATGTCGTTGTTCGTCGACCATCGCTCGACGATGTCTTCCTTGCCTTGACCGGACACGTTGCATCGGCAGAGGAGGCAACATCATGAATCGGCTTCAGGCAACTCTCCACGACTCATTCGTTGAGGCCGAACGTCACTTACGTGTGATTCCTCGCAATATCGAATTGCTGATCTTTGCGACGATCCAGCCGATTATGTTTCTTGCGCTGTTCGCGTATGTGTTTGGCGGGTCGATCTCGATTCCCGGGTTCGATAACTACGACCAGTTCCTCATGCCAGGAATTTTCAGCCAGTCCCTTGTCTTCGGGTCAGCGTTCACCTCGATTGGTCTCGCAGAAGATCTTTCGAAAGGCCTTGTCGACCGTTTGCGTTCACTGCCGATGAGCCGTTCGGCAGTCATCATCGGTCGCACGGTGAGCGACCTCGTGCGCAACCTTCTCACGTTTGGTGTGATGCTCGTAGCCGCATTCTTGCTCGGCTTTCGGTTCGGAGGTTCGGTCACCGATGCGGTGCTTGCGACCGGTTTACTCGTGCTGTTTTCGTATGCGTTGAGCTGGGTACAGGCGCTGATTGGGCTTGCGGTCTCATCGGTCGAGGCTGCGAACTCGGCCGGATTCATTTGGATGTTTCCATTGACGTTCGTGTCGTCAGCATTCGTTGACCCATCGACAATGCCGGGATGGCTAGAGGCGGTAGCGAATGCGAACCCGTTCACCGTGGTGACCAACGCAGCGCGGTCGCTGTATAACGGGCTTCCTGTCGGAAATGACGCCTGGCTTTCTCTTGCCTGGTCGGTTGGCCTCGTCGTTGTGTTTTCAATGATTGCGACTCGAAAGTTTTCGCGTTCGACATCTTCATAGCGAGCGCGACATCGGTTAACTCAACAGTTCTGTCGCCCAATCGCGCAGTTCGGTCAACCTGATCTTCACCCCGTTTGGCCCATCAGTGATGGGAAATTCATCAAGCGATACGACCCTTACCGGCACCTTGTAGCGGGCAAGTCGACTGCGGCAATGCTCGATGACCTCGTCTTCACTGATGGTGGCACCCTCCTCGGGAATCACGAATGCCACTGGCCGCGACCCGGTCTCAAGACCAACGGCTACGACTTGGGCATCGGCAACTCCTGGAGCACTGCACAGTGCTTCAGCGATTTCTGCCGGCGCAACAAGAAATCCTCCCAGTCGAAGAATGTCGCCGAGCCGAGAGATGTAATGGAAGGTTCGGTCGTCATCCATCTCTGCGAGGTCGCCTGTTTTAAACCACACGACACCGTCGTCGTCCGTCACCATGTACTGAGCGGTGAGTTCGTCGTCGACGGCGTCACCACCCTCTTGGAGGTAGCCGGCGAAGAGACTTGGCCCACGAAGTTGAAGTTCGCCATCAACAACTCGCGCTGAGGCTCGAGGCGACACGAGCATGCCACCCGCACGAGACCTTCCGTCGCTATCGAGTTGTGGGTCGCGGAGCGAAAAGAGAGCTTGCACCTCACTCATTCCGTACAGCCCGGTCAGGGTTGCACCCTTTGCTTCCGCTCGGGAGACGATGTCACTCAACGACGTGTTGAACTGGGCGTACCCGCTGATGCGGAGATGAGAGAGATCAGCGTCGGCGAGTAGGAGCCGATGGAACATGTCATCGCTTCCGTTCATCGCGGTGATCTGCTCACGGTGGGTGAGCGCGGATGTCCCATCAACAGAGAACTGGTTGACGACGACTCGGGCGCCAGAGGCAACCGCCGCGATGAGGCTGCTGAGGCCAAAGGTTCCACACAACGGGAGTGCCATAAGAACGGTGTCGGCGTCCGAGTATTCAAAATGATCGACGATGTCAACGGTGTGTTCAATCACCGAGCGTTGATGATGCAAGACCATCTTTGGTTTCGATGTTGTACCCGACGTCGTGAAGATGATGAACGGAAGATCTTGCGCATCTGCACACACATCGGGCTCGACATCGCCGTGATGAGAGAGCTGTGGATGGCGGGCTCCTGATCGAGCGACAAGGTCATCAACTTCGACTTGCGAATACTTTGTGTTCACCGCGACGATGACGATTCCTCCAAGCGCTGCCGCAAGAAGTAACTCAAGCGCTTCGATGTCATTTCCGCGGTGTAAGGCCAGTCGATCTCCTCGAGCAAAACCTTGAGCTCGCAGTTGACCGAGGCGCTGTTCGGCACGACGAACAAGTTCTTTACTTTCAATCTCTTCTCCGTTGTCGAAGACGAGAACAGCATCAGACATCGAGAACAGATCTGCCACGTTCTGAAAAGTTGTTTCACGAATGGATGCCATACTGCAGTGTCGCACGGCAGACTGTTGAGATGTTCCTCGGAGAGGACCTCATTGCGTGGTTGCTGCTCGCGCTTGGTGGCGCGTTGTGTATTGGAAACCTGCTCGCGCTCGTTCGACCACCGACACCACCAGCAGGCTCGGTCGAAGCATTGACCGACGGTCCGCCTCCTCGACCTCCACTGTTTCGCAGCTTGTTCTACGCAGTGCTCGGTTTCATTGCCTCAGTGTGGTCACTTGCCACTCTGATCTCCGGGTAGTTCACCATGGGGTCAAAACCACTGCAGTTGAAGTTCGTGCAGTCAGCTACGAGGGCTCATCAACTGCCAGAACTCGGCCCGGAGGTCGCCTTTGTTGGTCGCTCGAACGTGGGAAAGAGTTCGCTGATCAACGCCCTCGCTCATCAGCGTCAACTCGCACGAGTGTCGAATACTCCCGGTCGTACCCAGTTGATCAATGTCTTCTCGCACGTCGCCGGGGGAGCAGTCGTCGATTTGCCGGGTTACGGGTATGCGAAAGTCCCTGGCCACATTCGTGGTGACTGGTCGTCGATGATCGAGGGTTACCTTCTTGAACGCGAAGAACTCGTCATGGTGTTTGTGCTTGTCGATGGGGAGATCGGACCGACCCCGCTTGACGTGCAGATGCTTGAGTGGTTGAGGTACAACGACGTCCCTCACACCGTGGTCGCGACAAAATCCGACAAGGTGAAGTCGGCAAAACGCCAACGCCGGAAACGTGATCTGGCCGAGGGATGCATGCTTGAACAAGGCGACATCGTGTGGGCGTCGGCGTCAAAAAACGTCGGCATTGAGCGCTTGCGTGACCTCGTCATCAGCCACCTGACAACTTGAGTGCCTCGGTGGCGAAAACGGGTCGCCACCGATGACAAGTTGCTCTGTCTCATCGGTAAAACTAGGCGTTCTATGCCTACCGCACTGATGCAGCACTATTTGTCGACATGGGAAGAAATGGCGGCCGATGGCAGCCAATTCGAAATGACCGACATCACCGTTCGCGGGGTTCCGATGCGCGTGTTCAAGAATGCGCCACCAACAATGCGTGCCTTTTGGGAGCTAACCGCCGGGTACGCCGACCGAGAGTACATCGTCTACGAAGATGAGCGTTTCACTTACGCCGAGGTTGCGGCATCGGTTCGTTCGCTCGCCCATCACCTTCGAGACGCCCACGGCGTAGGCAGTGGCGATCGGGTCGCAATCTCGATGCGAAATTTCCCCGAGTGGGTGATGACGTACTGGGCAACGGTGTCACTTGGTGCAGCCGTTGTTGGCATGAATGCATGGTGGACGTCAGAAGAGATGAAATTTGGTCTCAACGACGCTCAGCCGAAGGTGGTGATCGTCGATGATGAACGCCTTGAGCGACTGTTGCCGGTGCTTGACGAGATTCGCGCCGACGTTGCCCTTCATGTGATGTCGGTGCGCAGTGACCGCGACCTTCCCGACAACTGTTCACGTTGGAGTGACGTTGTTGATGCGTCGAACGCACCGGCAGAGCTGCCGCCGGCCGATATCGACCCCGACGATGATGCCTGCATTTTCTACACCTCAGGAACGACTGGTTTCCCGAAGGGCGCCCAACTCACCCACCGAGGCTCGGTACACAATGTGATGAATCTTGTCTTCATGAGCCTGACTGCTGCTGCTGCTGAGGCAAAAGCAAAGGCTGCAGGCGATATTGAAGGCAAAGAGATGGGAAATCTCACCGACCCTGCTAGCCAACCGGTGTACATGGCACCGACACCGTTATTCCACGTCACGGCGAACAACTGCCTCTTGCAGCCATGCACGCTGGTCGGCGGAAAAATCGTGCTCACCTACAAATGGGATCCAGGTCGTGCCCTCGAACTCATTGAACGCGAAGGCGTCACCACCTTCTCCGGTGTGCCCACAATGAGTCGAGAACTCATTTCGCATCCAGACTGGGAGACCCGCGATACGAGCACGGTGCAAGGTATGGGCGGTGGCGGTGCAGCAGTGCAACCCGACCTTGTCGAAAAGATTGATAAGAGCCTGTCGAGAGGCGCACCGTCTACCGGCTATGGACTGACCGAGACACACGGCATCGTGACCGCCAACGCAGCGAAGTTCTTCATTGAGAAGCCTGCGTCATGTGGTCGCGTCGTACCGGTCTGCGATGTCAAGCTCGTCGATGACGACGGAAACGACGTCGCTATCACCCCAGAGGCGCGCGGGCAATTGTGCGTGCGTGGACCGGTCGTGGTGAAGGGGTACATCAATCGACCTGACGCAACAGCCGATGCGATTCGCGACGGATGGTTTAATACAGGCGATGTCGCAATGGTTGATGACGACGGGTTTCTCTACATCGTTGACCGAGCCAAAGACATGGTGTTGCGCGGCGGTGAGAACGTGTATTCAGCAGAAGTTGAGGCGGCCATCTATCAGAACGAAGCGGTTGCAGAGGCTGCCGTGTTTGGTGTTCCAGACGACCGCCTTGGAGAAGAGGTTGGTGTCGCTATTCACTTGCACCCGAGCGCCTCGCTGTCGGCCGAAGCCCTTCAAGAGTTCTTGGGTGAGCGCATTGCAAAGCACAAGGTGCCTCGCTACGTCTGGATTCTCGATGAGAAACTTCCGCAGAACGCGAACGGCAAATTTTTGAAGCGCGAGTTGAAAGAGCGGCTTATCCCGACGTTGTGAGTTCGACGGTGTCGCCGTTCATTTCGACGGTGAGTGAACTACCTTCTGCGGCCTTGCCCTCGAGGATCATGATCGCGGCACGGTCACCGATTTCTCGTTGAATCACTCGTTTGAGGGGTCGTGCACCGAACGCCGGGTCAAACCCAATTTCAGCGAGAGCATCGAGAGCATCGGGGGTCACCTTCAGTTCGATTCGTTTGCTGTCCATGAGTCGAGCTTGAAGACGTTCAATGTGAATGTCGACGATGTGACGAAGATCTGATTGAGTGAGTTCACTGAATCTGATGATGTCGTCAACCCGGTTGAGGAATTCCGGCTTGAAGAACGATGACGGATCTCCGGCAAGGTTCGAGGTCATGATGAGAACAGCGTTCGTGAAGTCGACGGTTCGACCTTGACCATCGGTGAGACGTCCGTCGTCGAGTACCTGCAGTAAGACATTGAACACATCGGGGTGTGCTTTTTCGATTTCATCGAGCAGCACCACCGAGTACGGGCGCCGCCGAACAGCTTCGGTGAGTTGGCCACCTTCGTCGTAGCCGACGTATCCAGGAGGTGCACCGATGAGCCGGCTCACCGTGTGCTTTTCCATGTATTCACCCATGTCGATGCGCACCATCGCCCGTTCATCGTCAAAGAGAAACTCGGCAAGTGCCCGAGCAAGTTCGGTCTTGCCGACTCCGGTGGGCCCGAGAAACATGAATGAACCGATCGGTCGGTTCGGGTCGCTGATACCGGCTCGACTGCGTCGAACTGCGTTGGCAACAGCGGTGACTGCGTCGTGTTGGCCGATCACCCGTTGATGTAACGACTCTTCGAGATGAACGAGTTTTGCCATCTCGCTTTCCATCAATTTTGCCATCGGGACGCCGGTCCACTTCGCGACGACTTCAGCGATGTCTTCTGCGTCGACTTCTTCTTTCAGCATTCGGGCTGCCACTTGAAGTTCGTCGAGGTGTGCTGTTGCTTCGTCGATGCGACGTTCAAGTTCGGGAATTCTGCCGTAGCGAATTTCGGCGGCAAGGTTGAGATCCGTTTCTCGTTCGGCCTGGCTCCGCAGTTGCTCAAGTTCTTCTTTGAGGTTGCGGATCGCCTCGATGGCCTGCTTCTCGGCTTCCCAACGTTGTTTCATGGTTGAACGTTCTGCATTGAGTGATGCAAGTTCGTCGTGCAGATGGTCGAGGCGCTCTCGACTGATGTCGTCGTGTTCTTTTTCAAGAGCGACTTGTTCAATTTCGAGTTGCAGGATGCGTCGTTCGACAATGTCGATCTCGGTCGGCATCGAATCGATTTCGATCCGCAGTTTTGACGCAGCCTCGTCGACGAGGTCGATGGCTTTGTCGGGAAGAAATCGGTTGGTGAGGTAACGGTTTGAGAGCACGGCCGCAGAGACAAGGGCAGAATCTTGAATGCGTACGCCGTGGTGAACCTCGTAGCGCTCTCTCAGCCCTCTCAAGATGCCAATCGTGTCTTCGACCGTTGGCTCGCCGACGTATACCTGCTGGAACCGACGCTCGAGAGCTGGATCTTTTTCGACGTATTTGCGATATTCGTCGAGGGTGGTGGCGCCGATGAGATGAAGTTCGCCTCGGGCGAGCATTGGTTTGATCATGTTTCCGGCGTCCATTGCGCCTTCTGAAGCGCCGGCGCCGACGATGGTGTGGAGTTCGTCGATGAAGGTGACGATTTCGCCAGCAGCATCGGTGATCTCTTTGAGAACGGCTTTGAGGCGTTCTTCAAATTCACCTCGGTATTTTGCGCCGGCGAGCATCGAGGCGATATCGAGTGAGATCAGACGCTTTCCTTTCAGCCCTTCAGGCACATCCCCGTCGGAAATTCGTCGTGCGAGCCCTTCTGCGATGGCGGTCTTTCCGACGCCTGGTTCACCGATGAGCACTGGGTTGTTCTTTGTGCGTCGGCTGAGCACTTGAATGACACGACGGATTTCGTCGTCGCGGCCAATCACCGGATCGATCTTTCCTGCCGCGGCTTGGGCGGTGAGATCATGCCCATACTTTTCGAGTGCAGCAAATTTTGCTTCAGGGTCTTGATCGGTGATGCGGTGGTTGCCGCGAACATCTTTTAGCGCTTGCAACATTTCTTCTGACCCAACACCAACTCGCTGGTTCATGGCGAGAAGGAGGTGCTCAACTGAGAGGTAGTCGTCTCGTAGATCTTTTCGATAGGAGTCCGCGTTGTCGAAGACGTTCGACAGTTCGCGATCCATGCGAGGCTCGTCGCCTCCTTGTGCTTGTGGCAGTTTTGAGATCGCCTCGTTGGCACGGTTGGCGACCATGCCGGGGGCTTGGCCGAGTTTTGAGAGAAGAGCGGCTGCAACGGTGCCCTCCTGTGATGCGATTGCGAACAGGAGGTGATCGGCGGTGAGTTGAGGGTTGGCGAGTGACCGTGCAAGGTCGCCGGCCTCTGCGACCGCTTCTTGGGTTTTTGTCGTCCATTTTTTTGGATCGAGTGCCATGTGGATAACTTATCGATCCATTTTGCAGAAACCTACAAATGTTGAGTCATTTCGACTAAAGATTTCTTAGTTCAGAGACTGAGAAAACGCAGAATTCGTTATCGATGCTAGCTTAAAAGGCATCCGCAGGAATCGCGTAGAGAGTCTCAGATGACATCTTTACTGCACTTGCCCAGCCTTGCGCCGCCGGCAACAATTGCTCACAGAAAAACCGAGCGGAAGCAATTTTCGCGGCCTCAAATTCATTTGACGGGTCGAGTCCGACAACGCTTCCGGCAAGGAGACCCGCACATACGGTCGTTCCAAGCATTCGAAGATACGGCGTCGATGACGCCAGCAGGCTTGCGGGATCATTGCTTGCAACGCTGACGAGATGCTCAGTCGCCTCACGACTGCTGGAAATGGCTTGGCGCATATTTTCTGCGGCGGTAGCCATGCCGTCGACCTTGACAACATCATCGAGCATTGACTCGAAACGATCGAGTTCGTCATGCACGACTCCACCTGAACGCATTCCCAGCTTGCGGCCAACAAGGTCGGCCGCTTGGATGCCATTTGTTCCCTCATAGATCGGGAGGATACGAGCGTCGCGATAGTGCTGCGCAACTCCGGTTTCTTCGACGTAGCCCATGCCACCGAATATCTGGACGGCTGAAGAAGTGCACTCTTGGGCGACATCAGTGCACAGCGACTTCGAAAGTGGAATGTAGAGGTCAGCCTTTTCTCGCCATGAGCGAGCCGCCTCGGTATCAGTAGCGGCTTTCGCCATATCGAGAAAGGCCGCGTTCGTGTATGTCAGTGCCCGCATTGCGTCGATCCATGCACGCTGTGTCATCAACAGACGGCGAACATCTGGATGCTCAACGATGAGGCTTTGCTCGCCAGCAAGAGCACCAATTGCACGACCCTGGCGACGTTCGTTCGCGTACTGCACCGCATCTTGGTAGGCGCGTTCGGTGATGGCAAGACCTTGCAGACCGACGGAGAGGCGGGCGTTGTTCATCATCGTGAACATGTTGCGCATGCCTTCGTTTTCTTCCCCGACGAGCCACCCGATGGCTCCGTCGTTTTCGCCGTACGACATCACACACGTCGGCGAACCGTGGATACCGAGTTTGTGCTCGATCGATACACAACTCACGTCATTCTTTTCACCGATTGAGCCATCGGCATTCAAAAGGAACTTCGGAACAAGGAACATTGAAATTCCCTTAGTTCCGGGAGGCGCTCCAGGTGTGCGTGCGAGCACGAGGTGAATGATCTGGTCGGTCATGTCGTGTTCACCGAAGGTGATCCAGATCTTCGTACCGGTGATCTTCCATGAACCATCGGCATTTGGTTCAGCTTTTGTTCGTACCGCGCCAACATCGCTACCTGCTTGTGGCTCTGACAGGTTCATCGTGCCTGCCCACTCACCGGTGAGCATCTTTGGCAGATACGTCTCTTTCTGTTCCTGCGATCCGTGAGCCTCAATAGCGTCGATGGCACCTTGCGTGAGGAGAGGACACAGCGCCATCGACATGTTGGCACTGTTCAGCATTTCTTGAACCGCGAGTGCTGTCATCCATGGAAACCCGGCTCCGCCGTACTCGGCATCGAATGGCATCGCTCCAAATCCCGATGCGACATACTGCTTGTAGGCCGGCTTAAACGACTCAGGGATGGTCACCGATGCGTCAGCATGCCACTGGGCCTTTACGGTGTCGCCATCTTTATTGGTTGGGGCAACGACCTCGGACATGAACCGTCCGACCTCTTCGAGCACGCCGATGACGGTGTCGGAATCAACATGAGAGAACAGTTCTTGGTCAAGAACCTGGTCAAGTCCCGCAACGTTGGTCAGCGTGTGTGCGATGTCGGCAATGGGAGCGCGATAGTCAGCCATGACCTACATTCTGCCAGTTATTCGCTTGCAGGGCTCTAAGTAGTGGAAGGTTTCGATGGTTACGGTCGTTGCTCGCGTTCGTGAAGAAATTCGCTGATTGTTCCACCGACGCGCTGCATTCGACCATAAAAGTGGGCGATCTCAACGCCATCTTGATTGGTGACGACAGCATCATGGAGACTCGGGCGCTTGCCTTTCCACCGAGTGGTGCCGATAGCGGTGAGGCGATCGCCCGGGTAGGCCGACTTCACCCACTCGATCGACCCGTTTGTCGCAAGTGCCATCTCGTCGTGACTACTTGCTGACATCGCCATCGCCGTGTCGGCGAGTATGAAGACAACGCCGCCCTGGCAAACGCCGGCACCGTTCGTCATCTCTTCGGTCACGGTCATCTCGATCACGCACCGCTCGTGATTCAACTCAACCATCTCCATGTTGAACATGTTGAAGACTCGGTCGAATTGCAGCAAACGTCGAACGAGGGCTTCGGGGTCGCTCATGTTCGAAGGTTAGACAGTGTCAGGCTGACGACCGGAGCCAGTCGGCAATGTCGTTGCCCGATCGATCGAGCTGTTTGTATTCAGCGATCGGTATCGGCATCGACTCGATTGCATCAGCAAGAGCAACTGCCGACATCTGATCGATATCAACCAGATCAGGCAAAGGCAGTTGATGGGTTCGAATCGTGAACAGCACGCAGTTCGTTCGTGGGAATCGACGCAGTGTCTCTCGTTCGATTCTCAAGTGGTGGGCGCTCGCAGGTGCATCGACAGGTCGAGGAGCTGCAGTGCCATCAACTGCTTGATAGAGATCATCGGTGTCGATAACACCCCACCCCAGGCGCCACATCGGGCGATCAGGTGTGAGTCGGCGAAGCACGTCATCGATCACCGGGCCAAGCTGCTCATTGAGAAGCGCTACCGGTTCATGAACTTCCGACATGCTGAGACCAAGTTTCGATTGGAGATCCCACCGATTCGGAAAGCAAACGCTGCCGGCACCAAAGACCAATCTCTCGTCACGTTCCACCATAAGCACGAGATCTTCTTGAATGAGTCGACCTGCTGCATCAAGAGGATGCAGATCTGCGTCGACCTTGACAGTCGCCGCGTGCGAAGGATGCACTTCTTCGAGATGTGCGACGAGTACCTCAAGCACTTCTTGAGCTTCGTCTTCAGTGTGCTCAAGCGCACAGAACGCCGTCGACGGATGCGACGACATAATCTCTGCTTTTAGCGCAAGTTCGTGAGCAGCATTGTCGCCAATTTCGATCCATCGCTCGAGGTCGAGCGGTCGAACACCGAGACGCCACCGAAACTCACCGGTGGTCTCACGCCAAGGCTCATAGGGCGGACGGCGTGTCATGTTCAGTGTTGGCGACGACGAATCGCAGCCGCATGAGCAGGAAACCCCTCGTGATCAGCAAGAGCGATGATCGAGGGAGCCATCCGTTCGAGAGCATGTTCATCAGCTCGCGCAACCGCAGTTCGTTTCAGAAACGCCTGAGCGGTGATGCCCGATGAGACATGAGCGAATCCAGAGGTGGGCAGTGATGCTGGGCAGCCGATCACGAAATTCGCTGCAGAGAACGGTGTGTGCTGGCCAATGAGCATTTCACCAGCGTGATCAATTTGGTCGACACAGTGCTCGACATCGGTCTCGCGAACTGCGATCTGAAGGTGTTCTGGCGCGTAGGCATTCGCAACGGTGCATGCGTCGTCGATGTTGTCGACAACGACACATCCACCGTTCGGGCCGAGCGCAGCTCGAGCAGCCGTTGCTCGAACCTCGGGTAGATCAGCGAGTTGACGATGCAGTTCTGCATCGACGCTCTCGGCAAGCGTTGACGATGGCGTGACGAGAACGACTGAGGTGTCAGTTCCGTGTTCGGCCTCGATGAGAAGGTCAGCGGCAAGTCGCATGACATCAGCCGAGTCGTCGGCAATGACAAGCGACTCGGTTGGACCGAGCAACATCATCGTCGAGACGCCGTGCCGCTGCATCTCGACCTGCGCAATCGTGACAGCGGGTGACCCTGGCCCAACGATCTTTCGGACCCGAGGTATTGACTCGGTGCCAAAGCCAAGCGCGGCGATTCCGGCGGGGCCATTCACCCGAAAGATATTGCGAATGCCAAGTGTGCGACAGACGTGAACGACTGCGGGATCGACCTCACCCTGACCGCCTGGCACCGGCGGGACAACAACAGCGATTTCAGGAACACCAGCGACGATCGCAGGAACGGCGAGTTGATACGTCACGCTCGGATACGACGCTTTACCTGACGGCGTGAAGAGTCCGGCAGAGGTAATCGGCGTGATCTTTTCACCGATGGTGAGGCCAGGTTCACTCTCGAATGACCATGACGACGAGTGTTCGAGTTGTCGCTCATTGAAGATGCGCAGGTGCGTAATCGCATCGTCAATAGCGGAGGCAACCTCTTGTGAAACCGTTGCCGATTCGTACTCGTCATCGCTGAGACGCAGAGCATCAGGAGACACGGTGATGCCATCGAAGCGATCGAGAGCATCGCATACCGCCTCATCGCCTCGTTCACGAACGTCATCGATGAGTTCTCCGATCGATGCCCGTAGCGACGGCTCAAAAATGTCGTCGAGGCCGCGGTGGAGAATCTGTTGTCGGGCAGCGACATCCATTTCTGACCAGCGTTGAACTCGAAGGACACTCACAGACTCCAAGTTATCGACGCAACCGCCTCGGTGGGTCGGTTGTGATCAAGGCGATAGATTCACAGTGCTCACTCGGGCGAGTGGCGGAATGGCAGACGCGCTGGCTTCAGGTGCCAGTGTCCGTAAGGACGTGGGGGTTCAAGTCCCCCCTCGCCCACCAGTTGTTAGTTGAGAAAGGTCGGCGGCGTGCTTCTTTCTCACCGGTTGTCAGGTCAAACCCAATGCCGTGATGCCAGCCCCAAACTGTTTGACTTAAGGCATGACGCAACTAACTGAAACTGTCCGTCTTGAGACTGTCGGCGAAATCGCCCTTGTCATTGTCGACAATCCGCCAGTAAATGCGCTGAGTTGGCATGTCCGCCAAGGGTTGCTCGACGGCATGACCACTGCGGTGAGCAACGGAGCAGCCGGCATTGTTCTCGTCTGTGAGGGGCGCACCTTTATTGCTGGTGCCGACATCAGCGAATTCGGTGGGGCTCCACAGGGCCCCAGCCTCCAAGAGGTTCAAGATGCGATGGAGAACGCCCCAATCCCAGTGATCGCCGCGATCCACGGCACTGCCCTTGGTGGAGGCCTCGAAGTTGCATTGTGCGCGCACTACCGGGTGGCCGTCTCGGGAGCAAAGTTCGGTTTGCCAGAGGTCAATCTCGGACTGCTACCAGGAGCAGGAGGCACGCAGCGATTGCCTCGCCTCGCTGGAGTTCCGAAGGCTCTTGAGATGATGACGTCAGGTCGACATATTGGCACCGCTGAGGCTCGCGAGGCAGGGCTCGTTGACGAGGTCACCGACGGCGATCTACGAGAAGCAGCGATTGCGTTTGCGCGTCGAGCAATCGCTGAAAATCTGCCGCTCGCACGAGTGCGTGACCGTGATGAAAAAGTGCTTGAGGCTCGCGGTAACACTGAACTCTTCGCGAACTTCAGGGCATCAATTGCCCGCAAGACTCGCGGTTTCCTTGCGCCCGAATACAACATTCAGTGTGTTGAGGCCGCGGCCAATCTGTCGTTTGACGAAGGACTTGCCGTCGAGCGTCGATTGTTCAATGAACTCATGACGGGACCCCAGTCAGCAGCGCAGCGTTACGCATTCTTTGCTGAGCGCGCCGCGAACAAGGTTCCAGATGTTCCATCGGATACCCCAATTGTTGAGGTCAAGCATTGTGGTGTGCTCGGTGCCGGCACGATGGGCGGTGGCATTGCGATGAACTTCGTAAACGTCGGGATTCCTGTCACCATCGTCGAGCGTGATCAAGAAAGCCTCGATCGCGGTCTCGCGGTGGTGCGAAAGAACTATGAGCGTTCGGCATCAAATGGTTCAATCCCAGCATCGGCGGTTGAGGAACGGATGGCGCTCATCACGGGGTCGACCGACAAACAAGATTTTGCTGATTGCGATCTTGTTATCGAAGCAGTCTTCGAAGACATGGCGCTGAAGAAGACGATCTTTGCTGAGCTTGATCAGATCTGTAAGCCGGGGGCGATCATGGCGTCAAACACCTCTGCGCTCGATGTAAATGAGATTGCGTCGGTCACGTCACGCCCAGAGAGCGTGATTGGCATGCATTTCTTCTCACCGGCGAATGTGATGAAACTTCTTGAGGTTGTGCGCGGGGCACAGTCGTCTGACACGACGGTTGCGACCGCAATGGCAATCTCGAAGCGGGTGAACAAGATCGCGGTGCTCGTCGGTGTATGTCACGGGTTTGTCGGCAACCGGATGCTGTTCATGCGTGGCGCTGAGGCCGACCGGATGATTCTTGAGGGAGCAACGCCAGCCCAAATTGACCGAGTGTTGTACGACTTTGGTTTCCCAATGGGACCATTCGCCATGATGGATCTCGCCGGCCTCGACATTGGTTGGAACGAGGCAACGTCGTCGAGCTCAACGGTCCGAGAAGTGCTGTGTGAGAACGGTCGTCGCGGGCAGAAGAACGGTCGTGGCTACTACACCTACGACCCGGATACTCGGGCGTCAACCCCCGACCCAGAAGTTGAGCAACTCATCAAAGACTTTGCGATCACCCAAGGTGTGGAGCAGCGCGAGGTGACCGACCAAGAGGTGCTCGAACGCTGTCTGTACCCGATGGTGAATGAGGGAGCGAAGATTCTCGAGGAGAAGATCGCCATTCGCGGCAGCGATATCGACGTTGTTTGGGTCAACGGTTACGGATGGCCTCTATACCGGGGTGGCCCAATGCACTGGGCTGACTCGGTTGGTCTCGCCGAGATTGTTGAGCGAATCCGTCATTACTCTGCCTCGCTTGGCGGATCTCACTGGGATCTGTCGCCGCTATTGGCCCGCTTGGCAGATGAGAACGGGGCATTGCAGAAGTTCTCCAATTAAGCGCCCACACTGAGTAGGTTCAGACCGGCTCAGAGGGAGAGTTGTGGCGACACCCCAGCAACAACGACGATCGATTATTGGCACTGGTGCCGTGTTGATCGCGTTGTCAGGTCCGGGTCAGACGGCCGGTTTTTCTGTTTTTGTCGACCCACTCACTGAGAATCTCGATGTCAGCCGAGGGCAACTCACATTCGCGTATTTGGTCGGAACGCTGGCTGCGTCAACCACAGGAACGTGGCTTGGGCGTGTTATCGACCGGCGAGGCGTCGCGAAAGTAGTTCCGGGGGTTGCGCTCGGGCTGTGCCTTGCGACGGTGTTGGCTGCGCTGTCAACACATTTGGTGATGTTGACGGTCGCGATTTACGGATTGCGATCGTTTGGTCAGACAGGTATGCCACTTGCTGCATCGGTGTTCGTCGCGAAAAACGTTGTCCACCGTCGGGGTGCTGCTCTCGGGCTCCTCACAGCGCTGGGAGGGTCAACGATCGCTCTCACTCCGTTCATCGCCGCGCGAGTCATTCCACGAATCGGTTGGCAAGCAACGTGGATACTCGAAGGCGTTGTCGTTGTTCTGATTGGTCTCGTGATGGTCGGGGTGATCCGTCGGTTACGACTTGAACATCCTCATGCTGACGAGCAAGAGATCGTCGATGGGTCTGAAGCAACAGATGAACCCCGCCATCTGCGTCGCAACGGATTTCTCGTCGTCACGTTCGGATACGCAACAACAGGGTTTGTCTCAACAGCTCTTGCGTTCCACCAAATTGCTGTGCTCGGCGAACGCGGTCTCTCGGCAGCAGCTGCAGCGACCAACTTTCTTCCACAGAGCGTCGCATCGGCACTGGTTGCCCTCGTCGTCGGCAGGCTTGTTGACCGAGTACCAAGTCGCATCGTTGTTCCCTTCAGCATGTTGACGTTGATGATCGCAGTACTCTCGCTGACCTTCGTGAACTCGGCGGTTGGGGCGGTCGGGTTCGGCATCGCGTTGGGATCGGCGGCCGCCACGATGGCAGCGAGCGAAGGAGCGTTGCTGGCTCGTTGGATTGGTAGAGAAACCCTCGGCACATGGCGCGGACGGATGACATCGGTGATGGTGATCTCAACTGCAATCGCGCCATTCGTATTTTCTCTTCTTGCCGACTGGGCTGGTTCGTACACGAGCGCAGCTCGTCTTGTCGTGGTGTTACCGGTGATCTCAGGGGTGATAGCGATAGTGACACCGCTACCCAGTGATCGTCACCGAGTGCGAGACTCGCAGGCCTAACCTTTTGGCATGTCACTCGACATCAGTTGTCCAAACTGCGACACCGACGAGCATCTCTATGGTGCACGCAACAACGCCGTCATCACCATTACGTGCAGTGGATGCTCACTCAGTTGGGACCGCCCGGCCGCACCACATTGTGAGCGCTGTGGCTCAACCGATGTTGTGGCGCATCCGGTTCCACTCATCGAGCGTTCACGAGGCACGCAGATGTCGATCACTGCAATGCATGTCGAGACACGATGTCGAATCTGCGACGCTGATGAACTCAGGGAGCGAGGCACCGGACACCTCCCGCCGTCACTGCAGTAGCAGTTTCTATCAAACGGGGCGTAGTGCGCGACTCAGTTGGCGAGCGACCCGAAATAGATGAACCAGGCGAGCACTGACTTCGCAACAAGGCTGAGTACGAGGTACACCTTCTCGCCGTAGAGGTAGTCATTCCAGCGTCCGACGCCGCGATATTGCAGCCATTGGTTGAGTCCGAAACTGAAGAACAGGATGGCTTCGGTGATGACAATTCCGTAGACGAACCCAGGGATGGTTGCGGAACCAATGACGTTGACGACGATCGCAGCCCAAGGAGCGAGGCCGGCAACGGTGCCGAACCAGAACGCCATCATTGATGTTGATGATCGACCGGGAGGATTGCTGCGTTCTTGAATCCATCCGAAAAGGATCATCGCAACATTCGCTCCGGTGATGCCGAGGAGAGCGGAGATGCTGGTGATTCCTGAGTATGCGCAAATGAGCAGCACCATGAGGGTTGCGCTGATCGAGTACTCGACCCATCGAAAACGATTGATGCCTGATCGCAAATCTGATTCATAGGTCGACCGCGCAACGGTGGCCGTGACGAAGTGATCAACAGCTGCTAACAGTAAGAACAGACCAATGACGACACCGATGCGCACCCCGAAGAGAGGTTCCGCAAGCGGAATTCGGGTACCCGGAGGCCCTTCAGGAAACGTCGAGGTGACGTCGATTGCGAAGTTGCCCGCAATGAGGACAATGACTATTGCTTGGACAAGATGAAGAGCGGTAAGCGCAAGGTTCCACGCCCGCAAGTTCTGTAGTCGCTCTGGGGTGGCAGAAATAGTGATCACACAGACCTCAACCCGTTTGACGCAGTGCTATTCCCGAAACCCCTCGTTGTTCTCGTCGCCTATGACGTGAAGTACATACGACCGTTGACGCTCACGATTTGACCTGTGTTGTAGGCGTTCGTGGCGGCTTCAACGAAGGCGATGGCAATTTCTCTTCCGATCCCACGCGATGAACCAGTGACGAGAGCGGTCTTACCGGCGAGGAGTTCGGAATTCATTCGGCCATCTTGGCCGATCGCGGACGTATGAGAGCGAGTTGCTCGTGCAGCCGATGCATCGCCTCCGGAGTACGCACTCCCCACCAAAACAGATCTCGACCATCAACCCGAACCGCCGGAGCGATGTCGGCGAACTCCTCGAGGTGAGCATCGTCAAACTCGTAGGGCTCAGAAGGAACGATGATGAGGTCTGGTTGCAACTCAGCGACGGTCGAAAGGTCGAGCTCGGGGTAATTCGAGTCCAACTCAGAGCAAATATTTGTGATGCCCATCGCTTCGAGAAGGCGAGATCCGAATGTGTCTGCGCCAATTGACATCCAGGGCCGCCGCCAAATCGGGACGAATGCTCGTTGATTGAGCGGCACAACCTGGGGTACTTCATCAACAGGATGTTCATGACCAACTGCCTCAGCGAGCCGCTGAAGATCGACGTTCATTGTTTCGATTGACACGACGTCTAGAGCCAACACAGTGAGGCCAGCATCCGTCAACGCGGCGAAGTCCTCAAGTCGGTTTTCTTGGACGTCAACCACAACGAGATCGGGTTCAAGTGCAACGATCGCCTCAACCTCAGGGTTCTTTGTTCCACCGACATGATGAAGATCGGGTCGCTCACAATATTTCGTGCACGCAATTGGCGTGACGCCCCACGCACTCAGTGTTTCAGTGACCGAAGGTACAAGACTGACGACGTTCATAATGCTGCGCGGTGTTGGGCCCAACCGACTGCTATTCGCGCTCTCTTGAAACTTCGAGCTCCGGCATGATCCCCCAGGATTGCTTGTTCTCACCCCAGACCTCGACATCGGGCGAGACGTTCGACGTATCGTTGAGAGTTCCTGACTTCACGATGACAATTTCACGTCGTCCGGTGGGGATTGAAATGATTGGCGAGCCACAATTCCCGCAGAAATGTCGTTCAACGTGCACCGTCCCCGATGGGTCATCGCCGGGGTCGCCGTACATCTTCATTGTTCCGTCGTGCGAAAAGTTTTCGGCAGCGGTCACCAGGTTGACCGAAAACGCTCCACCGCTTTGCCGTTGACAGTGGTCGCAGTGGCACACAGCTGTTCGCAGAAGATCACCGCTAATGGAGTACGTCACTTGACCGCAAAGGCATCTGCCACTCATTGCCATAGGACGATGCTAGCGAGCAGCGTTGTGAGTGTTCGTGGCTAGCGTTCATAGCGATGCGTCGTCAAGAGAAAGCTGACCTCATCGGGGAAATCCTCGATGATCTCTACCCAGATCCGCCGATCCCACTCGACCATTCGAGCCCGTACGAGTTGCTCGTTGCAGTGGCACTTTCTGCGCAGACCACCGACAAGAAAGTCAATGAGGTGACGCCTGCGTTATTTTTCCGCGCAAACACTCCCCAAAAAATGGCGCTTCTTGAACCAGATGAGATTCTGAGCCTCATACGTGAAATCGGTCTTGCCCCGACGAAGGCAAAAAATCTCCGTCGGATGGCGGAGCAGATTCTTGAAGCGGGTGGGGAGGTCACCGATGATTGGGAGTTTCTCGAATCGCTCGCTGGCGTCGGCCACAAAACTGCGAGTGTGGTGATGTCGCAGGCATTCGGTCATCCAGCGTTTCCGGTCGACACTCACATCCATCGATTGGCCGCCCGATGGGGGCTGTCGAATGATTCAACCGTTGAGCGAACCGAGAAAGACCTGAAGGCAGTGTTCCCGAAAGAGACGTGGAACCGGCGCCACCTGCAGATCATTTTCTTTGGTCGCGAATATTGCCCGGCACGCCATCATGACCTCACCGAATGCCCGATCTGTTCGTGGACTGCAACGAAGCGTCGAATTGCGGAAGAGCAAGGTCGGTAGACCTCCGTTCCTCCAGCGATAGGTCGAGGGCTTTGACACAAGACGACGCCGATGTTCACCGGCGATCATGGAAGACTCTGCAGATGACGCTTCGCGCCGAGTACGAACAACATGGAGCGGTAGTCGTTCGCCAAGTTCTCAACCCTGAAGAAGTCAGCATGGTTACTGCTGCGATTGAGGCAAACCTCAACGATCTTTCTCCTCGCGCAAAGCGGGCAAGCACAGATGACGACGGATCATTCATCGAAGATTTCTGTTCTTGGCAACGCGTGCCCGAAGTCGAACAGGTTGTTCGCCTACCTGCGCTCTCCCAACTCGCAGCAGAGTTGATGGGCTCGCAGCAGGTTCGGTTCTTCCACGACCACATGCTGGTCAAAGAACCGGGCACCTCACAGCGAACCCCATGGCATCACGACATCCCGTATTACAACGTCGAAGGTCGCCAAAACGTCAGCATGTGGATTCCGGTCGACCCTGTGCCGCGGGCGGTATCTCTTGAGTTTCTCGCTGGATCACACCACGGTCCGTGGTACATGCCTCGGACATTTCTTGATGAGCAGGCCAAGTGGTTTCCCGAGGGAAGCTTGAGCGAACTACCCGTCATCGAAGGTGACGACCCTCGAGTGATCGGTTGGGAACTCGACCCTGGTGATGTTGTCTGCTTCCACATGCAGACTCTTCACACCGCCGCAGGAAACCCGGGCCCACACCGGCGCAGGGTGTTATCGCTGCGCTTTCTTGGCGATGACATGGTGCACGCTCCACGCCAGTGGGCGACATCACCTGAATTTCCTGGGCTCGCATCCCGGTTACCTGCAGGCGCAGAGATGAACGACCCGTTGTTTCCTCGGTTGTAATCAGTCGATGAAGGCGGCGCCGCGCTCAACGGCTTCCAACACCTCAGATTCATCAGTGGCAGGCAACCAGAAGACAACCCGATGAGCCCCCGCAGCGCGATAGCGCTCAATGATGTCTGCATCCATCGGGCACCCATAAATCGTCA
Organism: Acidimicrobiaceae bacterium; assembly: GCA_012269985.1. Lineage (GTDB taxonomy): Bacteria > Actinomycetota > Acidimicrobiia > Acidimicrobiales > Ilumatobacteraceae > Casp-actino5. Next base: position 12,607 of record JAAXJF010000035.1, on the reverse strand, counting down.
ACTCGATCGACGCCGGGTCTCGGCCCGCCTCTTCGGCCATCTGGTGGAGCAGATCAATCTTTTCCAGTGGGTCAGCTCGGCCGTGAATCGGCATCCATCCATCGCAATACTCGACGACGTGTTTGAACGTCACCGGCCCACCTGAACCTCCCATGATGACGGGCGGGTTATTAACTGGCTTTGGATAACTCAGGCTTGGCGAGAAGTCGACATAGTCACCATGGAATTCAGCCGCCTCTTGAGACCACAATTCTTTGACTGCGAGGATCCGCTCGCGAGCAGTCGAGCGCCGCTTGGAAGGGTCGACGCCGTGATGCTCCATCTCGTCTTCATTCCAACCAACGCCAACCCCGAAGAGAAACCGGCCGTCTGAGACAAGGTCAACTGACGCACACTGCTTCGCGAGGTTGATTGCGTGGTGCTGATTTACCAGACAGATTCCGGTACCGAGTTTGAGTGTCGATGTCACTGTTGCAGCCACCGAAAGCGCAACGAACGGGTCCATCGTTCGCTTATAGAAATCAGGCAGCTCGCCTCCGGCTGGATATGGCGTTTTGCGCGTCAATGGAATGTGGGTATGTTCCGCAACCCACAGCGAGTCGTACCCACGCTCTTCAAGAGCGGTTCCAAGACGATCAGGTCGGATCGTCTTGTCGGTCGGGAAAATAAGTGCGCCGATGTCCATGACGTCATCGTAGATCGTGAATGCGTGTCGATTGGGTGGCGTAAGCGCGACCCCTACCGAGGTCGTCCCGAAGCGAAGGTGTTGCCGAGCACGACCGGTATCAGTTGTGCGCTGGTGACCCAAGGCGGGCGAAGGAGCGCCCAGTCAGGAGAGAACGAATGCTGACAAGTCGGGTGCATTCATTTCGTCAACAAAACGGTCGTAACTGAACGTCCACGATGCAGGCACGCCCGTTGCGTCGAGATACCAACTGTTGCAGCCGGACATCCAAATAGTGTTCTGCGCAGCGGCACGCCGCTCATCTTCAAATGCCTCCGTCGCCTCAGCGGATGGTGCGACAGCCTCTGCACCCGATCGGCCGAGCTCAGAGATGAGTTGCATGCAATACGACATCTGCCGCTCAGCGATTTCAATCAGAGAGAAGTTCCCGATGGGGCCGTTAGGGCCGTTCAACATGAAGAGGTTAGGAAAGCCCGGAACCATGACCGACAGGTAGGCCAGCGGCGCTGGCGACCACACATCGTCAAGGTCGACGTGGCCAGCACCGATGACACGAGTGGGGCGGATAAATCGGTCTGACCGGAAACCAGTGGAGAGCACAATGACATCAAACTCGTGTTCCGTGCCATCTTTTGTTCGAATACCAGTCGGAGTGAACCGATCGATTCCTGAGGTCACCAATTGCACATGTGGCCGCTGGATCTTTTCGTAAAAATCAGGGGACACGATGAGACGCTTGCACATCGGTTCGTAATCGGGAGTTAGACGCTCTCTGAGATCATCGTCAACCACCGTGCTGAGATTTCGTCGACACAGCGCGGCAATCTTTTGGTGCTCAATCGAATTGAGTTCGGTGACAGCAGACGATGTTCGCTGAAACATCGTGATGGCGAGCTCGCGGACGTACTCCTCATGTGCCTCAGGGTCACTTCGAAATTCGGCGCGCTCCTCATCGGAGAACTCTGGGTTTGGTGCCGGCAACACCCACTGGGCACTGCGTTGAAAGAGCGCGAACTCGCTCACACTGTCGACGAGCGCAGAGGTGATCTGTACCGCGGTTGAACCGGTGCCGATAACCGCAATCTTCTTGCCATCGAGCGGAACGGAATGGTCCCATCGGGCCGAGTGGAAAACGGCTCCGCCAAACTCCTCGATGCCATCGAACTCTGGAACATTCGGGTGGTGCAACACCCCGGTCGCAGCGAACACGTAGGGAAACTCGCCAACGAATCCATCGTCCGTTTCAAGTTTCCATCGTGTGTCCTCCCACACGAGTGAGACAACTTCGCTGTTGAAACGAATGCAGGAGGTGATTCCAAACTCGTCGGCAACGCGTTCGAAGTACTCACGAATTTCTGGCCCGGGCGCATAGTGCTGTGACCAGTCAGGATTGCGTGCAAACGAAAACGTGTACGAGTGGGCAGGAACGTCACACGACAGCCCTGGGTACGAGTTGTCTCGCCATGTTCCGCCAAGGCGGGATGCTTTCTCGAAGACGACAACGTCGATGCCAGCCTTCTTCAGTTCAATTGCGGCAAGAATGCCGGCCATTCCTGACCCGATGACCGCAGCCTTCACCGCTCGCTCCATATGTGCCGCAAACCCACGTTGACGAACGTAGCAAAGTGATTCTGAATGTGAAGATTGCTGCCAGGCCTCGCCATCGCCGAAGGTAGGCGAGGGTTCCTAGGCGCTCAGCAGTTTGCGATATACCGACGACGCAGTAACGAGTTCGTCAATCTCGACCCACTCAACCGCTTGGTGAGCTTGGTCGATGGAACCCGGACCAAAGAGCACTTTTGACGCGGTGATTTCGTCGTAGGCAAGGCAGTTAGAGCCATACGTCACGGTCTCGGGTGCTCGCTCTGAGAGTCCGGCAACGAGTTGCACGAAGTCATCGTCAGGGTCGGTATAAAAGGCAGGAAACGCAGTGCCGTTCGCCATTTCGACATCGACCTGCAGCGGCTCGCCAGCCGAGATGACAAGAGCTTTCAATGCTTCGTACACCGCGAGGGGATCTTCCCCTGGGGCGATACGTCGACCGGCATAGAGCGTGCAGAGGTCGGGAATGATGTTGCGAGCGACACCACCGCCGATTTCCGTGACAGAAACGGTGCCTCGACCAACAGCGGTTGCGGCGTCGAGTGTGTCGAGTCTTGATTGCTCACCGTCGAGCGCTGCGATGATGCGGGCAGCTGCGGTAATTGCGTTTGCGCCAAGCTCCGGACGCGATGAGTGTGCTGCGTGTCCGTGAATGCAGATTTCGAGCCCCACTCCACCTTTATGGCCATGCACTGGAGCGCACATCGTTGGCTCAGCAATGATCATGCGGTCGATGTGATGGCCGTCATGTTGGAGGCGTGACGCAAGGTGGCGAGCCCCGAGCAATCCGCCCATCTCTTCTGAGACGGTTCCTACAAGGTGAACGGTGGGGCCTGGTCGCCGACCATCGTTGCGGAGTTGAGACAACACATCGAGCACGACGGCGAATGTCGCCTTGGTGTCGACCGAACCTCGTCCGTAGACACGTCCATTTTCGACGCGCCCGTCGAATGGGTCATCGGTCATATGGCCAACCGCGACAGTGTCGAGGTGAACGTCAATCACGATCGTGTCGGGACGTTCGCCTTCAAATTTTGCAATGAGATTCGGCCGATCGTCGACCACATTGTCGAGTTCGACATCGGCACCGAGATCTTCTGCACGGTTGGCGAGATGTTCGGCAAGGCGTCGTTCACCAGCAAGAACTGGATCATGCGACTGCAACGGGTTCACACTCGGTATCTGAACGAGTTCAGAGACTCCGTTCACAAGTGAAGCGACATCTGCCATAGATGAACCGTAGTCGGCGTTAACGCCCGTATGTTCCGTCAGAGCGACAGGTCGTTAGCCGACATGACGATCTCGTCCGACCCAGTGCGGTTCGCGGAGATCGCGTTTCAAAATTTTTCCTGCACCAGATTTAGGCAGTGGGTCATCTGCGGCTCTGAAGGTCACCGATCGAGGCAACTTGTAACCCGCAATGTGAGCGCGACAGTGCTCGATGAGTTCTTCTTCAGTGATGGTTGCGCCAGGTTTGGGCACGACCTCGGCGTGCACGGTTTCACCGAACTTGTCATGAGGGATACCGAAGACGGCGGCCTCGGCTACGCCTTGGTGAAGGTAGACGGCGTTCTCAACTTCGGAGGTGTAGATGTTCTCCCCTCCTGAGATGATCATGTCTTTCGCTCGATCGACGACATAGAGGTAGCCATCGGCGTCTTGCCAGGCGACGTCACCGGAGCGATACCAACCATCGACGAGTGCGTGAGTGGTTTCTTCAGGCCTGTTCCAGTATCCGGCCATGATGTTCGGGCCTTGGATATAAATTTCGCCCGGTTCGCCAACGTCGGCGAGTGACCCATCTTCGCGGCGAACCTCACAGCGAACCCCGGGCACAGGAGCACCCGCTGACCGGAGGCGGCTGGCGTATGGTTCTTCTCCTGCCATTCCGCGACGGTGATCTTCCCCATCCATCGAGGTTGCGATTGGGGACGCCTCAGTCATTCCGTACAGCTGGTACAACTCGCAGCCGAAGCCTTCAGCGACACGTCGTTGAACTTCTCCAGGCATCGGTGATGCGCCGTACATCAATGCCCGCAGCGCCGTAAGGTCAGCGCCGTCTAGGGCTCCACTCGCAAGCACCATGCCAAGCATGGTCGGCACGAGCAACGTGATCGTGCAGTGCTCATCGGCGAGCGCTGAGACGGTGGAAGCCGGTTCGAATGCCGGAATGAAGACATGCGCTCCGCCAACCCATGACACTGCGTAGGTCATTGAGCCGTCGGCGAGGTGAAATTGGGGACCTGCGTGGAGGTACGTATCGCGATGGGTGAGCCCCATCACTCCGACCCCGTGCATTGCATTTGCGGTGAGGTTGCGATGGGTGAGCATCGCCCCCTTTGGAAGCCCTGTTGTACCTCCGGTGTAAAAGATTGCGGCGAGGCCGTCGTGTTGTTGTTGAGGAAGATCGACGAGAGGCGACGCAACAAGCGTCTCGTACGCGATGCAACCTTCGGGGGCGGCATCGCCGGGGCCGGTCCACACCAGCGTGTGCAGTGAGTCGACACGTTGAAGGAGTGCTCGGCCGACGTCGAGGTAGTTGTCATCGACGAACAACACCTTGACGTCTGAATCACCACAGATAAAGGCGAGTTCTTCTTCGGCGAGGCGATAGTTGAGGTCGTTCATCACCATGCCAGCTCCTGGAATGGCAAACCACAATTCAAAATGCCGGCCACTGTTGAGCATGAGCGCTCCGACGCGGTCACCAATCTCAAGATCAAGTCCGAGCAAACCTGATGACAGACCATTCACTCGGTCAGCCACCTCTGACCAGATGCGACGTTCACCGGTGCCCCGGTCAATGGTTGCGACTTTGTTTGCGTACTGTGCGGCAGGCCGCTGCAGCGTCCATGCCAGTGTTGGTTCTGCACCCATCGTGATCTCCCAAAGACGAGCTAGTTGACAAGAATTACGTTCATCACGGTAGTGATCGCACCACCTGCGACATTTACCGGGGTCAGTGCATCCGATTGCTTCAGAAATCGGTCTCCTGCACTACGTTGTGAGCGAGGGAGGGGCTCAATATGTCTGACTCGTTGGTACAACAACGTCTTGATGCGTTTGCGCGAATAACTGCGGTGGGAGAGCCGTATGAATTGGTCGACCGGGAAGACATCCGCGGGCCGGTGCAAACCTTCGTGAACGCCCCGACATCGCTCCGTCAGGTGTACGAAGATGCAGCAAGTGATGTCGAGTTTGTTGTCGCTGAAGATCAGCGATGGACATTTGCTGAGTTCTGGAATGACGCCGCAACCATCGGCCACTTACTGGTTCATGACCTTGGAGTGCGTAAGGGCGATCGGGTGGCGATCTCGATGCGTAACTACCCCGAGTGGATGCTTGCGTTTACTGCGGCCACGTCGGTAGGCGCCATTGCGGTTGCGATGAACTCGCTGTGGAACGCCGACGAGATGGCATACGGGCTCACCGATTCTGGAGCGAAGGTTCTTTTTGCCGATGCCGAGCGTTTAGCGCTGCTCGAATCGATGGCTGAGCCGATTGAAGGTCTCCAGGTCGTTGCGGTGCGTCATACAGGATCACCGGCCGCAGATGTTGAGCTTGCCGGTCGCATGGCAGAAATTGGTTCTGTGCCAATGCCTGAGGTTGATATTGCGCCCACTGACTCGGCACTCATTTTGTATACCTCAGGTTCAACCGGACATCCCAAAGGGGTGCTGTCGAACCACCACAACGTCATTGTTGCGCTGATGGCATGGGAAGTTGAGTATGGGGCATTAACCGAGCGGCCAGGAAATGTCGTCGCTCCCGAAGAAGGTTCGGGTTTGGTGCCCGCCTCATTGCTTGGAATTCCGTTGTTTCATGTGCTGGGGCTCCATGCAGTGTTCTTGGCGAGTTTCCGAGGTCAACGCAAACTTGTTGCGATGTATAAGTGGGATGCGTCGGTCGCAGCCGAGTTGATTGAACGAGAACGCATCGTCACATTTACGGGCCCTCCTGCGGTCAGCGGTGACCTTGTTCGAGTTGCTCAGTCAGAGGGCCGTGACCTTTCATCGCTGTTGAGCGTCGGCGGCGGTGGGGCGGCTCGGCCCCCCGAACAGGTTGGGCAGATCGATGACACATTTGAAAAGGCTCTGCCAAACACTGGGTGGGGAATGACAGAGACGAACGCGATCGGCACCATCATTTTTGGGGCCGAATACTCGGAGCGTCGTTTGAGTTCTGGCCCTGCGTTATGTGTGATCGACTTACGAGTGGTCGACGATGACGGGAACGAATTGCCGTCGGGCGAGCGCGGTGAACTGCAGGTTCGTGGACCATCGATGTTCCGTGAGTACTGGAATAAACCGGAGGCTACTGCAGATTCATTCGCTGAAGATGGCTGGTTTAAGACCGGCGATGTTGCGTATATCGATACCGACGGACACCTGTTCATTGTTGATCGAATAAAAGACCTCATCATTCGTGGTGGAGAGAACATTGGTTGCGGAGGTGTCGAGGCAGCTCTCTCGTCGCATCCGAAGGTGATCGAAGCAGCTGTGTATTCAGTTCCTGATGATCGTCTCGGTGAAGAGGTTGGAACGACGATGTATGTCACTGAAGATTTTGATGAAACAGAATTGCGTGAGTATCTCGTTGACCACCTGGCGAAGTATGAGATTCCGCGTTACATCACCAAGTTGACAGAGCCGCTACCACGAACGGGTTCAGGCAAATTGTTGAAGCGCCAGCTGCGTGACGACACGATTACCGAACTCGGTCTCGGTTAACGCTGCCGCATCATCGAAGAAGTTGCAGGGCATCGAATTCGAGTTCTGCCATCCGGCGTGCACTCGCCGACATGACGATCGACTTGAACGATCCGTCGAGGTGTGCGCGCGACTGGCCGGCCATGCCGAGACCCCATCTGACGGTGAGCAGCACTCGCCACCAGCGAAACCGGTCGTCATCCCACTCGCCACCGTGGTCGACATACGCTGAACGAAGATCGGCGATGGTGCCGAATCCACCGATGGGCAAATGATCTTCACGAAACCGCCACATGCGTTGCGTCGTCCACGAGAGATCTTCGATTCGGTCACCGATTCGGCTGCCCTCCCAGTCGAGGATCGCTCGGAGGCCGTCCTCGCCAACGACGATGTTGCCGTTGCGCACGTCGCTGTGCACGATGGTCTGCTCGATGGGCTCTGTCGGCGCATTGCGCTCAAGCCACCGGGCGCAGAACGAAAACGCTGGCGATGGTGTGGGCAGTTGTTGAAGGCCTTCGTCAACCTGACTGATGGCGTGGGCGATCGGAGAGAGACCGGTGTCGGGAAGGAGTGAACGCGGCGCAAGAGATTCGGGAACAGAATGAAGTTGCGCAAGGGCAGTGCCGATTTGTTGTGTGATATGAGAACCAAGCCGGTCATGTTGTGCGATGAGTCGCAAGACACGACGAGGGACGGTTTCGCCATCGACTGCGATCGAAATGAAGAAGGGTCCTCCAAGAACTGACTCATCGGTGCAGACGTGATGGATGTGAGGCACAGGCACTCCGGCAGACTCGGCAAGCTGACGAACGGCGGCTTCGTCAGCGATATCGAGTAACTGAATCGATGCGGTCGGAATCATCGTGAGAGCGAAGCGAGTTGATGATTGTGCAGTGTTCGCCGTAAACAGCGCGTTGAATCGACGAGCGCCCGCAGAAACGGCGTCAAGATCGGTGACGGTGACGTCCGATCCGGTTTCGGTCGTCAACCAGTGTGATAAAGGCGTCGAAGCGTGATCGCGGTCACTTCCCGTCATTCGCCGTCCCAGTCGTCGTAACCCGGTTTCGATATCGAAAGGTCACCGCGAACGATCTCGGTGAGCAGTGTCCTCACCCGTTCGTGTTCTTCATCGCTATCGGCAGATCCTTTACGAAGTGCGGCAGCAACAGCCGCAGCGAGGTCTGCTTCATCGCCGATTTCTTCTCCGCCGATCTCGCGTAGGAGATCGTGTTCACGAGACCGAACCTCTGGGCCCAACTCGAGTTCTCGGGCAACGATCGACGCAATATTTGCTGCAACCCGCGCCTGATGCTGAGCGGGTCCGCTCGTTGCCGGCACGACGTCGTCGGCCAACGTGTCCGCAACAGTTCGAAGCAGATCAGCAGCAGAGGGTGGCTGATGCATGTCAGCCCTTCACGCTGGCGACGCCCTTCGGGGCTTGCTGATTCATGTAGCCAAACATGTAGCCGGCAACCCGCCGCATTTGGATTTCCTCTGCGCCCTCGGTGATGCGGTAGCGACGGTGGTGGCGATAGATGTGCTCGAACGGTTTGTGGCGGCTGTAGCCAATGCCACCATGTACCTGCATGGCACGATCGGCTGATTCGCAACACAACCGGTTGGCCCAGTAGTTACACATCGAAACCTTGTCGGACTGGCTAAATGCGCCGTGTTCATCCATGAGCCACGCGGTTTTGTGGATGAGTGCTCGCAACATTTCACACTGGGTTTGGAGTTCGACAAGTGGAAACTGAATCGCCTGATTGGTCGATAAGGCTTTCCCAAACGGTTTGCGTTCACGGGCATATTTCACCGATTCATCGATGCAGAATTGGGCGGCACCAAGACTTGATGCTGCTTGGCGAATCCGGTTTTCGTTGAAGAAGTGCTGCACGACCTGCAGGCCTTTGCCCTCGCCTCCGAATATTGCCGAGTGAGGTACCCGAACATCGGTGAGTCTGATGTGGGCGTGGTCGGTGGGCATATTAAATGTCCAGAGATATTCGAGAATCTCAAAGCCAGGCGAGTTGGTTGGCACCAAGAACGCGGTGATGCCGTCACCGTCGCCGGCGGTTCCACTCGTTCTCGCAAAAATGAGATCGCAGTCAGCCTTGTGAATGCCGGTGTTCCACGTTTTCTCACCGTTGATGATCCATTCATCGCCGTCTTTCACCGCATGGGTATCCATGTGGGTGGCATCTGACCCGTGTTCGGGTTCGGTGATGCCAAATGCGAAACCTCGGCGGCCCTCGGCGAGGTCATCAACCCAGTCGGCTTTTTGCTCCTCAGTGCCGTAGTTGATCATGAGCAACAGCCCGACGTTGTTGCCGACAATCGAGTGTTCGTTTTGGAGGTCGTTGTGAAGGCCGAGTCCGCGGCGCGCAAGATGCTCGCGAATGACCGCCATACCGTAAATGGTTCCGTCACTTCCGCCGTATTCAGCGGGGAAGGGGTAGCGGTAGAAGCCGGCCGCATCAGCCATGCGCTTTGTCTGGTGGAGAAGGTCTTCCCACTCGTCGTTTGGAAGGCCGCCGCGTTCCCAATCGGTACGGGCATCTTCTCTTCGATGATCAAAGAACCGGATGTTGTCATTCGACTCTTCTAGCGGTCGGACTTCTGATTCGATGAAGTCATCGAGTTGGCCGAGGAGTTGTTGTAACTCTTCGGGAATCTCATGTGGAATTGGTGAGTTCACTGCAATCGCCTCCTTGTGCTGAACGTACCCGAGCGCGGCGCACACGATCGGCTCGGGGCAACGCGCGAGTCAGTCGGTTATCGAGAGGTCGATGATGGCCTCATGCTCGATTGACGTGACGATGTCGTCGTTGTGCATGAAGTGCATATCGACGATTGCTCGTTCGCCGTGAGCAAAGAACCGTTCGACGACCCGGGGCACGATGGTGATTTCGCTTCCGACAGCGACCGCTCGGTGATGACGAATGATCGATCTCGTGTGTACCCAACTTCCGCGAGCGAGTTGCTTGTGCATGATGTCGTTCGCGAGGTCTGGCCACACCGCGGGATGCACAACCCCGGCCGAACGACAGATATCGAGGTCGTCACCTGCAGGAACCGCGTAGTCGGCTCCGTATGGGGTATCGGCGACGATGGTGACCTGATCGAGGTCGTCACCCGGGCGTAGTGCGAGCGCTGCGCCGGCGTTCAATGTCGGTCGCAAGACAGCTCGTGGTCGGGGGGAGTCGGTATACGCCTCAACGAGCGTTTCGTGATCTGACATGCGCGCCCTTACCGCAACATAATCGAGATCAAACACTGGTTGCTTGAAGCGAACCTCCCCTCCGCCATGCTGAACCCATGCCAGACCATGAGTGACGAGAGGGAGGTGGCAGAGATAGGCGTAGACGGTGACACCGGCAACTAGGGCCGCCGGAAATCCAGCGGCGCGACCACCTTCATCGGTGTGAATGGGGTTTTGCGCATGGACTGGAAGGTTGGTGGCTTCAATTGACCATGGAGCGTACGTCACTGAGCTCATGCGACAGTTTCGCGCACGGCAGTTCGTGGCATGCTGTCGTCGTGGATATCACAGGACTCGATGCGACAGAGCTATCTGGTGCCATTCATGACCGGTCGGTGTCGTGTCGTGAGGTGATGTCGGCCTATCTCGATCGGATCGATGCTCGAAATGATGTGCTCAACGCCATCGTGTCGTTGAGAGATCATGATGAATTGTTGGCCGAGTCTGCGCTCTGCGATGACGAACTCGATCGAGGAATCTCTCGTGGCTGGATGCACGGCTTTCCGCATGCGGTGAAAGACCTTGCGGAAACCAAAGGGCTCCTCACGACGAAGGGTTCTCCGCTGCTGAAAGAGTTTGTTCCCGATGTCGACGCCCTTCATGTTGAGCGCATCCGGTCAGCCGGTGCCATCATTATCGGTAAGACGAACGTTCCGGAGTTTGGCCTCGGTTCCCACACGTTCAACCCGGTGTTCGGTGCAACGGTCAACCCTTATGACTCAACAAAGGTGGCGGGTGGTAGCAGTGGTGGTGCCGCAGTTGCGCTCGCAACGCGAATGCTGCCAGTTGCCGATGGCAGCGACTTCATGGGGTCACTTCGCAACCCGGCAGGCTGGTGCAACGTTGTCGGTTTTCGGCCGAGCTTCGGTCGGGTGCCCTTGCTTTACGGCGGTGACTCGTACTCAACACTTTGCGCAACCGATGGCCCGATGGGGCGTCGAGTGATCGACGTTGCGATGTTGCTCGGCACTCAAGCTGGGTGGGATGCTCGGGTTCCGACGGCGCTGCCTGGAACACTTGATGAGTTGACATCACCTGAGTCATGCCAGATGCATCTTCAAGGGAGTCTTGCAGGTGTTCGTATTGGTTGGTTGGGAGATCTTGGTGGCCACCTCGCGACCGAACCCGGAATTCTTGAGACCTGTGAGCGTGCGTTACAGCGGATGGAGGGCGACGGTGCGGTCGTGGTGCCCACGTCGTTGAGTTTCGACCTCGACGCGCTGTGGACGTCGTGGTTACACAACCGCCACGCGTACAACGCAGCGAAGTACGGCGCATTGTTGAAGCGTGAAGCGACTGCCGCCCAAATCAAAGAAGAGGTTCGATGGGAAGCTGAGTCGGGTATGTCGTTGACCGCTCTTGATCTGCAGAGTGCTTCGACCACACGAACCGCCTTCTACGAACAGATCGTTTCGATGTTCGTCACTGCCGGTGGCGACTTTGACGTACTTGCGTTACCCACCGCTCAGGTGTGGCCATTTGATGTTGAGCAACGGTGGCCCGCCGAGGTCGACGGTCGAGCAATGGATACCTATCACCGGTGGATGGAGTGCACGCTGTATGCAACGTATGCGGGGCTCCCTGCGATCTCGATGCCCGCAGGGTTCTCCTCGGCTGGTTTGCCCGCGGGTATTCAATTAATTGGCGCGCCTTTGGCCGACGTTGACGTGTTGAGGTGCGCGTCGAGTTACGAGCGATTGATCGACGACTTTTCAGTCGGGATGGCGTAACGCTTAGCTGTCACCGATGCGTGAGAACGAGGGCGGCCGCTTTTCAACGAATGATTGAACACCCTCTGCGAAGTCGGGGCGTCCGAAGCTTTCGACCATTAATTTCGCTGCTTCGGACTCGGCTGCTCCCATGCCTTGATGAAGGTGCTCGTAGACCTGTTGTTTCATGATGGCCATCGACGTTGGTGAACACTTTTCTGCGAGTTCGGTGATGTAGTTCCGGCACCACGGCAGGAGGTTGTCGGGGTTGTCGACAATGTGGTTCAAGAGGCCAAGCTCTTTGGCTTCAACTCCGGTCACCCGCCGAGAAGACATGAGAAGGTCAAGAGCGACTGATGGGCCAACGAGCTTCGGCAGGAGCCAACCGAGGCCCCACTCAGCGATGAGGCCACGCTGCGCGAATGCGGTGAGGAACAGTGATTTCTCCGTGCCAACACGAAGGTCGCAGCACAGGCTGAACGGAAACGCCATTCCTGCAACGGCGCCGTTGATGGCAGCGATGATCGGCTTCGGGGTTGTCATAAGAAACGGGAAACGGCCATCGAAATCTCCGTTGGAGTCTGCGGCTGCTTCACCTTCAGCAACTGCAGACCCGGCATCGTTGCTTGATTCATCGCGTGAT
>JAAXJF010000024.1 GCA_012269985.1 Acidimicrobiaceae bacterium | reverse complement strand
GACCAACGAGGGCACGTCACCGGGCTCCGAACGAAAAAGTCGTTCCGTCTCGAAGACTGCGCCGACGATGTCATCCGCGTCGCCGATGCGCTCGGCATCGACGAACTCATCGGGGTCGGGTACTCAATGGGTGGCACGATCGCTCAACTCTTATGGAAACAACACCCCACCCGAGTCAACGGGCTCGTCTTATGCGCAACCGCTCCGTACTTTTCGGAACGACGAGAAGAACGCCTGAGCTTCATGGGGCTCAATGGCCTCGCAACCCTCGCTCGACTCACCCCCGGCCAAGCCCGCGACTGGTTTAGCGAGCAGTTCTATCTACAACGCAAATCAGAATCGTGGGGCCCATGGGCGGTTGCCCAGGCTGCTCAACACGACTGGCGCATGGTGCTCGAAGCTGGGCACGCGGTTGGACAATTCTCATCTCTCGAATGGGCACACACAGTTGATGTTCCGACTGCAGTCATCGTCACGCTTGATGATCCAGTCGTTCCGAAGTCGCGTCAGATCAAGCTGCTTGAACTCATCCCTCAAGCCGAGGTGTTCCGAGTGAAGGGTGAGCACGATGCCATCGTCGCTCATGCTGACCGGTTTGTCCCGACACTCGTTCGAGCCATCGACAACGTCGCACAACGTTCGAACAACACACCATGAGTCGCCCATCGGGGCCCAACAGCACGAAGTGGGTCGGTCGCTCTGCCCGCGTTGCGCGCTTAGGGGCGAAGGTTGGGGTCACTCACCTTGGCACCGCAGCGCGAAAGGTGTTTGCTGACGCAGAGCGCCGCTCAGAACTCGATGCCAAGAGGCAGATCGCAACCGCCCAGCACGTCACCGAAGAACTCGGCCAGATGAAGGGCGCCCTGATGAAACTGGGCCAGATGGCGTCGTACCTCGACGACGCCTTGCCCGAGCCTCTCAGAGCTGCTCTTGCGACGCTGCAAAACAGTGCGCCTCCAATGAGTGCTGAACTTGCAAGTGCGGTAATTGCACAAGAACTCGGCGCTGCTCCCGATCAACTGTTCGCTGAGTGGGACCCCACGCCCATCGCTGCTGCATCAATCGGGCAAGTGCACCGCGCCATCATCATCGACAAAGCGACCGGTGAAGAACGGGCGGTCGCAGTCAAGGTGCAGTACCCCGGAGTTGACACAGCTATCGCCGCTGACCTCAAGAACGCCAACATTCTCGGCACCATCTTGAAGCAGGGGTTCGGCGGCCTCGATCCAGCCGACATGGTGGAAGAGATCAAAGACCGGCTCACCGAAGAACTCGATTACCGCCGTGAAGCGGCCAACCAACAGCGCGTTGCCGACTTCTTCCGAGGACACCCGACGAGCTCAATTCCCGACGTCGTGCCAGAGTTCTCCTCACGTCGGGTCCTCACAACCGAACTCGTCAGCGGCCATACGTGGAGCGAAGTGCTCGAATGGGATCAAGACGAGCGCGATGCGATCGCCGAAACGATGTTCCGGTTTGTGTTTCGCAGCCTTTACCGGCTGCGCTCATTCAATGGCGACCCCCACCCTGGGAACTACATCTTTCACCGCGACGGCAAGGTCACCTTCCTAGATTTCGGACTCGTCAAAGACTTCACCGTCGATGAAATGGCGACCTTCGAAACGATGGTGCGCCTCGCCGCCGTCGAACACGATGTCCCGGGTTTCCGCACCATCCTTGAAGGTGCCGGCATGCTGCAACCTGACGCCCCGGTCGACACCGCTGATGTCGGCACCTATTTCTCTCGGTTCTACGAACCGATTTCGCAGCATCGCAACATCACATGGACCCCCGAATACGCCTCGGGCATTGTGCGCCATACATTTGACCGCTCTAGCCCTATCTCGCAATATGCGTCAGTTCCTCGAGCATTCGTCTTCATCCAGCGCATCAATCTCGGGCTCTATGCACTTCTCGGCGATCTGAACGCCACCGGCAACTATCGAGCGATCGCTGAAGAGCTATGGCCATTCATGCAGTCACCTCCGAGCACACCGTTGGGTGAGGCCGAGGCGGAGTGGCTAAAAACCAACGCCGCGAACACAAAGTCGTAGTCATCGCCGGTACGGTCGATCTCATGGTTGCACCCCTTCGCCACATGTCGGTGGCCATTGCCGCACTCGTCACACTCGCTGCCTGCGGAGGCTCTGACTCACCTGACACCGCTCCCGATACCGACGTGACCGAAGTGTCACTCGAACCAATTCAAGCGACGACAACCACCGAAGCCGTTTCGGTCGAGCGCCCTGAGGTTCTCCCACCAGACAGCACTCCGACAGAACTCATCATCACCGACATCACCGACGGAACTGGACGTTCGATTGCCGAAGGCGACACGGTGTGGGTCGACTACACCGGTATCCGCTCAGAGAATGGAGTCGAATTCGACAATAGTTATGACCGCGGGCAACCAATCGCATTCACCGTCGGCGTCGGGTCGGTCATCAGTGGCTGGGACGAGGGCCTCATCGGTGCGAAAGCCGGCGGCCAACGCAGGCTCGACATTCCAGCTGACATGGCCTATGGAGATACTCCACCGGGAGGCGTGATCGAAGCCGGTGATGCCCTTACCTTCATGTTGGAGGTTCGAGCGGTTGTTGCCACGACGACGCCTAATGACATCCCCGAGATTGACACCGCCGACTACCCCTCAACTTCAGATCTTGAAGTCGTTGATCTCTCGATCGGCGACGGCGCAACGATCGCCGTCGGCGACAGCGCGATCGTTCACCTCATGATCGCCAATGCAGAGTCTGGCGAGGTGATCTTCGAGACATGGTCCGAAGGTCAGCCAACACTCCTCGAAGTTATTGAGGGCTATTCCATCGCCGGGCTCTTCGAAGGAATTCAAGGCATGGCGGTGGGGGGTATTCGAGCGATGTCGGTGCCCTCTGATCTTGCGTTCGGCGATGAGGGCATTCCCGAACTCAATCTTGATGGCGGAACACCGATTCTTCTCGTCGTCGAACTCGCTGGTGCGTACTGACCGGCCGCCGCATTGGCGAGAGAGCTATCCGGGTAGATTCAAATCGTTGAGTTGAGCGCCGGTGCGCCAACAAGTGATTAGCAAGAAAGAACGGAAACGAATCGACATGACGACCGAACGTCCGACGACACTGCCTGAAAAGATCTGGCAACGTCACCTCGTCACCTCAAGTCCGGGTGAGGCCGACCTGCTGTATATCGACCTCCACCTCATTCATGAGGTCACAAGCCCACAGGCCTTCGACGGTCTTCGAATGAGCGGCCGCACCGTTCGCCGGCCCGAACTCACCATTGCGACAGAAGACCACAACGTGCCAACCGAAGACATCGATCAGCCGATCGCCGACCCGATTTCTGCAAAACAGGTTGAAACACTTCGCGTCAACACCGACGAATTCGGCATCGTGAACTACCCAATGGGCAACGAAGGGCAAGGTATCGTGCATGTCATCAGCCCTGAACAAGGCCGAACACTTCCCGGAACGACAATCGTCTGCGGCGACAGCCACACCGCAACACACGGGGCATTCGGCGCTCTCGCCTTCGGCATCGGAACAAGCGAAGTAGAGCACGTGCTCGCCACTCAAACACTGCCGCAGAGCAGGCCGAAGTGGATGTCGGTCAGTGTTGAGGGAGAGTTGCAGCCAGGCGTAACCGCAAAAGATGTTGTGCTGGCCATCATCGGCCACATCGGCACTGGCGGCGGCATTGGCCATGTCATTGAATACCGCGGATCGGCAATCACTTCGCTCTCAATGGAAGGCCGGATGACGGTCTGCAATATGTCGATTGAGGCTGGGGCTAAGGCGGGCCTCATCGCCCCCGACGAGACCACCTTCAACTATCTCAAAGGACGCGATCATGCGCCGACCGGAGCTGCGTGGGATGCGGCAGTTGCCGACTGGTCAACCCTCGCAACCGACGACGGAGCAGCGTGGGAGACAGAGGTTGTCATCGATGCCGCAACGATTCGCCCACAGGTCACCTGGGGAACAAATCCGGCGCAGGTCACCTCCATCGATGGAAATGTTCCCGCTCCGGAAGATTTCGACGACCCAACGACCCAAGAAACAGTTCGCCGCTCCCTCGACTACATGGGTCTCGAACCCGGGATGTCAATGCGTGACGTCGCAGTCGACACAGTGTTCATTGGCTCATGCACCAACAGTCGAATCGAAGATCTTCGGGCAGCGGCTGCGGTTCTCGATGGTCGTTCGGTCACGGTTCCTCGCGTGATGATCGTCCCTGGATCTCACCGGGTGAAAGCACAGGCTGAAGCTGAGGGCCTTCACGACGTCTTCACCGCAGCCGGTGCCGACTGGCGAGAGCCCGGCTGCTCAATGTGCCTTGCGATGAACCCCGACAAGCTCACACCAGGCGAACGTTCGGCAAGCACGTCGAATCGAAACTTCGAGGGCCGCCAAGGCCGAGGAGGCCGAACCCACCTGGTATCGCCCGCGGTTGCTGCTGCGACCGCTGTTGCTGGCCGTTTCGCTCTTCCGGAGGATCTTTCATGAAAGCTGTACAGGTCATTACAGGAACAGGAATTCCTCTTCGCCGAAGTGACGTCGATACCGACCAGATCATTCCCGCCGAGTGGTTGAAGCGGGTGGAGCGCACCGGGTTTGAGAAAGGTCTTTTCTCAACATGGCGCGATGACCCTTCATTCGTCTTAAACGACGAGCGTTACACCGGGGCAAACATTCTCGTTGCCGGGCCATCATTTGGTGTCGGTTCGAGCCGTGAACACGCAGTGTGGGCAATTCAGCAGGCCGGATTTGAAGCAGTTATCGCCCCGAGCTTCTCCGACATCTTCAGGAATAACTGCACGAAGAATGGTCTCGTGCCGGCAGTGCTCGATCTTGCCGATGTCGAGGCAATCTGGAATGCGATCGAGTCTGACCCGGCCACCTCGATCGTCGTCGATATGGAGCAGCTCATCGTTGAGGTGCCAGCAGCAGGAATATCGTCATCGTTTCCCATGGACCAGCCGACGCAACACCGGTTTCTGGAAGGCCTCGACGACATCGGTATCACCCTCGGCCACGCGGAAGCAATCGACGCCTACGAGTCACAGCGCCCTGCATGGCTGCGCGCCTAACAGCTCAGCGCGCCATCAACGCTGAGCCCGTCAGTGCTCACGCCCGACAACACGATGCCGTTGGGCATCTCGGCCACCACCAACTGCTCCACAACAACCACATCTTGAGCGACCTGAAATTCACCTGACCACTGGTTTGTCGCCGAGTTGAAGAGCAGGCGAACGGCGGTGAGGCCACCGACAGGGTGTTCGGCATCGATGATCTGCCATCTCTTCGAGGTTCCTTCACTGCTCGTCGGGCATGCCTGAGTTGACGACGCGCGGAATCCGAGTCGCCGAATTCTCTGCTCATCAACGCGATCGTTGTCAACCACACGTATCGAGAGTTCGGCGTCGGCATGTTCTTCGGCCTCGCTCGTGCTCAAGGATCCCCGACACTCAAATTCACCTGAGATCGTCTCACCGTCATCGGTTGTACCGGTGAATGATCCTGAGGTCTCGCCATCACCCACAAACACCGTGACCGCTGCTGCGAGAGATACTCGACCAGGGCGGCGCACGATCAACTCCCCTTCGATCGCTCCGAGACCCTCTGGGGTATACGTGTGCGACCACAACCGCAGAAAAGACCCTGTGCGATCGGCAGCGACGATTTCCAATGGAAACCATCCGCTTCCCTCAACCAGTGAGCAGCTTGCAATAGAGGTAAACAGACCGACCTCGTCTTCGTTGGCGACGGCGATGACATCGGCACGATCACGGCCATCGCCAGCGATCGAGATAGTCACGGCCTCAACGAGGCCAGCCGGCGGATTGAACGGTGGAACCGTCTCAGTCGTCGTCGTTTCTGACAGGGTGCGGGCTGCGCGAACGGTGGTCTCGGTCGTCACTTCTGGTGTTGGGCCACACCCAATGGCGACAATCAGCCCGCTAGCAAGAAAAAGAGACGCCGGGCGCACACGCCCACGTTAGGCGCCACCGGCGTGACCTCATGGTCACGAATTGTTCGATGCCTCAGTGGTGACGTCGGCGTTAAACGAGGGAAGGTCACGCAAGCGTGCATCGTTCGAAAAGACTTCGATCGGGGTATTCGTTGGCAACCGCAGCATCCGCTGCAAGACCCGCATCTGTGTGTGCTGGTTGTATTCGACAAAGGTCACTGCCCATCCGTCACGCCCTGCTCGTGCCGTGCGTCCAGAGCGATGGAGATAATCCTTCGCGTCTCCGGCCGGGTCGTAGTGAATTACCGCACCAATGTCGTCAATATCAATACCCCGAGCCGCAACATCGGTAGCGACAAGGACATTGAGGCGACCCTCCGCAAAACGCTGGAGGGCGCGTTCACGGGCTCCCTGAGAGAGGTCACCATGAATGGCGGCGGCGTTCACACCATCATCGATCAATGCTTTTTCGACTTTGTCGCAGAGTCGTTTCGTTTGGCAGAAGACAACAACTTTCGAAATTGTTTCACTGATCGCACCTGCGACACGCGCTTTATCCATGTGGTGCACCGCAAGGAACAGGTGATGCATCGTTCCGACAGTGTCGGTTGCCGAATCAATCGCAACTTCGATCGGGTCGCTGAGATAGTGACGAATGAGATGCCCGACGTCGCCATCAAGTGTCGCCGAGAACAGCATTGTCTGAGAACGGCCCGTGCAATGACGGAGAATCCACTCAACCTGAGGGGTAAAGCCGTCATCAGCCATGCGGTCTGCCTCGTCAAGACACACGATCTGGACGTCGCCGAGATCGACTTCTCCCGACTTAATGAGATCGATCAGTCGCAGAGGTGTCGCCACGACCAGCTCAACCCCACGCTGCAGGTCACGAACTTGATGCTCGCGACTTGCTCCGCCATAGACGGGGGCGACGGTGATTCCCGCTGAGGCAGCGACGGGTTGCAGTACCTCTGCAACTTGAACCGCCAATTCACGCGTCGGAACAAGCACTAATCCGAGCGGAGCATTTGGCCCCGCCGAACCGTTCATTCTTGACAGCATCGGAATCCCAAACGCAAGGGTCTTTCCTGAACCGGTCTTTGCTCGACCGCATACATCGCGACCCTTCATCGCTACAGGAATCGCTTCGAGCTGGATAGCGAAGGGTTCAGCAAAACCGGCCGCTGCGAGACCGATATCGATGCGTTCTGGAACCCCGAGCTTGGCAAAGCCTGTTGGGGGTTCGACCGGCGGCAACGAGTTGGCAGTGGTCAAATTGCCCGAGCGCTCCTGCTCTTGTGTGTCTGATTGTGGGCGACGTCTCGGGGCTGAGCGTCGTCGATTGCGGTTTCCGCCACCTTGGCGGCGACCGCCTTGTTGCTCTGACATGATGATGCAAGGCTACCTGCGCTCAATGCCGAGGAGCGGTTGACATTGCTCACGGCACCTCCTCGGGCTATCGTTGGCGACGTGGAACAGAACTTGCGCTCGCTTCTTCTCCTTATGTAGGGCGAGCGCGCTCCGACGACGTTCGCCCGCCCCCGCCGCCCCGGTAGGGGGCGATTTCATTTTTCAGACGACCCTCGACGATTTTCCACTTGCACAAAGGACACCACATGCCTCCAACACCCGCCACTCCCAAAAAAATGTCATTCGATCGTTACGCCCCATTCGTACCGATCGTCCTTACCGACCGCACCTGGCCGAATAAGACCATCGATAAGGCTCCTATCTGGTGCTCGGTTGACCTCCGTGATGGCAATCAGGCCTTGATTGATCCGATGGACCCGGTGCGCAAATTGGCGATGTTCCGAGAACTGGTGAAGATGGGTTTCACTGAGATCGAAGTCGGTTTCCCCTCTGCAAGCCAACCCGATTTTGACTTCGTGCGACAGTTGATCACCGAAGATCTCATTCCCGAAAATGTGTGGATTCAGGTGCTCGTACAGTGCCGGCCTGAACTCATTGCGCGAACCTATGAGGCCATTCAAGGTGCACCGCGGGCGATCGTGCACTTCTACAACTCAACAAACCCTCTTCAGCGTGAAGTGGTGTTCAACCTTGATAAAGACGGCATCAAGCAGGTTGCGATCGATGGGGCAACGATGTGCAAGCAGCATGAGGCCGAACTGGTTGGTACCGAGATTCGTTACGAATACTCTCCAGAAAGCTTCACTCTCACAGAACCCGACTACGCCGTAGAGGTGTGCGAGGCGGTGATGGATGTCATCGAGCCGACCCCGTCAGATCCGCTGATTCTCAATCTGCCTGCGACCGTCGAGTGCTATTCGCCAAATGTGTACGGCGATGTCATCGAATGGTTTGGGCGCACGATCAAAGATCGGGAGTCGGTCATCGTCAGCCTGCATCCCCATAACGATCGTGGTTGTGCGGTGGCCGCCGCAGAGTTCGGGGTCATGGCTGGCGCTGACCGTGTTGAAGGAACGCTCTTCGGAAATGGTGAACGCACGGGAAATGTCGACGTCATCAATCTCGCAATGAACCTGTTCGCGAACGGTGTTGACCCAGAACTCGACATCACCGATATCGATGCACTGCGTCGAACTGCGGAATATTGCAACCGACTGCCTGTGCACCCCCGCCACCCCTACGTGGGCGATCTCGTCTACACCGCAGTCTCTGGGTCACACCAAGATGCGATCAAGAATGGCTTTGAACGTCTCCCCGATGACTACGAACGATGGGGGGTTCCTTATTTGCCGATCGACCCGAAACATGTCGGTCGTAGTTATGAGGCCGTCATCAGGGTGAATAGCCAGTCAGGAAAGGGTGGCGTCGCCTATGTCATGAAAGAGGAATACGGCTACGACCTACCTCGACGACTGCAGATCGAGTTCTCAAAGACGATCCAGCACATCACTGAAGATTCCGGAACTGAAGTATCGCCTGGCGTGATGTGGGAAGCGTTCAATGCCGAGTATCTGCCCGAAGACCCGGCGTTCCAATTGCGAAGCCACGAACTTCACACAGCAGCAAATGACGGCAAAGGCCGCACAAAAGTCACCGCCCAACTCGCGGTTGACGGCGGCGCAGTGACTATCGCAGGAGAGGGAGATGGCCCTGTCGAAGCATTTGTTGCGGCACTGCGGGCCGAATGGCCGATCGAATTCGACGTCCTTGACTACACCGAGCATGCAATCGGCCGAGGTGCCGACGCTCAGGCTGTCGCGTACGTCGAAACGGCGTCAGGGACGACAACCCGATGGGGCCTTGGCAGCGACCCAAATATCACGACCGCTTCACTAAAGGCCGTTCTCGCTGCCTTTGAACGCCAACAGCGCTGATCGCCCACGACGCGCCCGAGTAGCATCGCAATCATGATCGTCTCTGTTGATCGAGATTCGTGTGCCGCTACCGGTGGTTGCGCGCAG
The DNA here is from genome assembly GCA_012269985.1 of Acidimicrobiaceae bacterium. Lineage (GTDB taxonomy): Bacteria > Actinomycetota > Acidimicrobiia > Acidimicrobiales > Ilumatobacteraceae > Casp-actino5. Next base: position 57,419 of record JAAXJF010000024.1, on the reverse strand, counting down.
TTGGTCCCTGACGTGTTTTCGATCGGGTCTGACGGCATTGTTGAAGTGCTCGTCACCTCACCAGATGAGTCGCTGAGGGCAGTTGTACTCGACGCAGCCGACCTCTGCCCTACCGCGGCGATCGCAGTCGAAGGGTAACTCCGTGGCATTTCTTGATCGTCTTGATCGAGCGTGGAGTCTCAGCCGATCAAATCTGTGTGTCGGGCTTGATCCAGACCCATCCAAAATGCCAAGCCGTTTCTCTTCTCAGCCGAACGGCATCGCCGACTTTTGCATTGAGATCATCAATGCCACCGCCGACCTGGTCTGCGCGTTCAAACCCCAGATTGCATACTTCGCTGCGCAGCGTGCTGAAGACCAACTTGAGACGATCTGCAACTACATTCGCTCCTCTCACCCTGACGTCGTGCTCATTCTTGATGCGAAGCGAGGCGACATTGGGTCAACTGCAGCTAACTACGCCATCGAGGCATATGACCGATTTGGTGCTGACGCGGTCACCGTGAACCCGTACCTAGGAACCGACTCCGTCGAGCCGTTCTTTGAAGCCGGTGGCGGGGTGATCGGCCTCTGCCGTACGTCGAACCCGGGTGGTGACGACCTTCAGATGCTCGACACCGGCGGAGAACCGCTGTTTGTACGTGTCGCCGAGATGATCGCCCAGCGTTGGTCGAGACTCGGTGACTGCGGGCTCGTCGTTGGCGCAACATACCCGAACGAACTCTCTCGAGTGCGCCAGATTGTTGGCGACCTGCCAATCCTTGTTCCGGGCGTTGGTGCTCAAGGTGGTTCAGCCGACGAAGTGAAGGCCAATGGGTCTCGCTCTGACGGTCACGGCATCATCGTCAACTCATCCCGCGCCGTGCTGTATGCGAGCAGTGGCGACGATTTTGCCTCAGCAGCGAGGCTTGTCGCCGACGACACGCGCCAGAGTTGCTCGCCCTAACGTCAGCCGTCGAGGGCAACCACGCTGGTAATTCCTGGCGATTCGCGCAAGGCGTTCAGCACCTCATCAGACACAGCAGACCCCGTGGCAATGAGCATGACGGCGGAATCTTCACCATCGACTCGCCCAACATCCATGTCGGCAATGTTGACCTGCGCATCGCCGAGCACCGTTCCGACGGTTCCGATGACACCAGGGCGGTCGTCGTTTGAAATGAGCAACATGTGCTCTGCAGGCGGCACGTCAACCCCGTGACCATCGATATCGACAACCCGTTGCTGGGCACTTCGGCCGGTGAGCACCCCAGAGATCGTGTGATCGTCACTTGAGACGGTGAGCATGTTGATGTACTCGTCAGACACCGAGCGTTTCGCCTCAACGAGTGCAACTCCGGCAGAATCGGCCAGCTTCGGGGCGTTCACAAAACTGACCTGTTCTTCAGAGGTCCGACCGAAGAAACCCTTCAACACTGCAAGACCGAGAATTCGGGTGTCATGAACCGCAATATCACCGGCCACCTCGAACGTGATCGATGATGGAGAGCGCACAGCGAGCGAGGAGAAGAGACGACCAAGTCGCTCAGCCAAACCGAGGTACGGCTGGAGGTTGTCGTCTGCTTCAGCGGCATCAACGTTGACCGCCCACGGAACGAATTCGCCCGCTAGGGCGAGCAGCATCATGTCGGCGATCGCGTCACCCGCTTTGTCTTGAGCCTCTCGAGTGCTGGCGCCAAGGTGTGGTGTGACAACGACCTCGGGGAGCCCAAACAGGGGGCTGTCGGTGCACGGCTCGCTGTCAAACACGTCAAGTGCTGCGCCAGCAATCGTTCCGGCAGAAATACATGCGGCGAGATCGTCTTCGACCACGATGCCACCACGGGCAACATTGATCACTCGAAGAGAAGGCTTGGCCGTGGCGAGAAGGTCAGCATTGATCAGCCCGATGGTCTCAGGGGTTCGAGGGAGGTGAACGGTGAGGAAGTCACTTACCGCTACAAGGTCTTCGAGAGAGAGAAGTTCAACACCAATCTGCTGTGCCCGATCTTCAGAGACGAACGGGTCGAACGCCACGATTCGCATCTGAAACGCTCGTGCCCGGTCCGCGACAAGCTTCCCAATTCGTCCGAGCCCCACGATGCCAAGGGTTTTGTCGGCGAGCTCAACACCTTCCCACTTCGATCGTTCCCAGCGGCCATCGACAAGGGCTGAATGCGCTTGCGGCACATTTCGAGCCTGTGCAAGGAGCAAGGCCATCGTGTGCTCGGCAGCCGAAATGATGTTCGACTGCGGAGCGTTGATCACCATCACCCCCGACTCTGTTGCTGCTGCTACATCAACATTGTCAAGACCGATGCCAGCGCGACCAACAGCGATGAGAGAGTCTGCGCAGGCGAGAACCTCTTCAGTGACGTGAGTTGCCGAGCGAATGATCAGAGCGTGAGCTCCTGCGATAGCTGATTTCAGGTCGTCGCCTGACAGTCCTTCTTGAACATCGACATCATGCCCGGCCGCGCGAAGACGATCGAGGCCACCAGGAGCAATTGCTTCCGTCACGAGAATTCGAGCCATAGACCCGACATCGTTACCCTGCGGAGACCTCGCATACAACCGGAGCGCTCAGTCTGTACAAACTGTCAGACCGATGTCACGCATGAGTTCCGGCCCACTCCAACTGACTACCGTTGAGATATGGTGTCGAACGAAGACGAATCTCCCGAGAGTCGCATCGATATTCGACTTCTTTCGACTCCGCCAGAACTCGCAGAGGCCTCTGACGTCCTCATGCAGGTATGGGGCTCGACCACTCCGATTGTTTCGAGAGAGATGTTGCGGGCGGGGGTACTTTCTGGGGGCTATATCGGCGGTGCATACGACGGCGGCCGACTCATCGGGGTCTCCTTCGGCTGGCTAGCCCTACATCAGGGCGAAAGAGCCCTCCATAGTCACGTCACCGGTCTTCTCGCCGGCACACGCCATTCAGGCCTCGGTCGGTCACTGAAATTTCACCAGCGCGAATGGGCCCGCACACACGACATCACGTGGATCACGTGGACGTTCGATCCTCTCGTCAGGGCGAACGCCTGGTTCAACATCGAAATACTCGGCGGCCAAATTGCCGAGTACCTTCCACATTTCTATGGGGAAATGACCGACTCGATCAATGCGAATGACGAAAGTGACCGAGCCCTTGTGGCGTGGCGAGTTGATGAACCGTGCCTGCGGCCAGCAACTGATCCAGGCCAGCATCAACAGATCGCAGTGCCCGAGGACATCGTGTCATTGCGAAAGTCAGACCCACAGTTGGCATTGCAGTGGCGTCACAACGTTCGCTCGGCAATGATGGCCGCACTCGACGAGGGTTACGTCATCGTTGGATTCTCCCGAGACGGGCATTACGAACTCGAAAGGCAGTTATGAAATTCACTCAATTGGAACTCCGAAGAATTCATCTCGAGTTGGTGACCCCATTTCGCACGAGTTTCGGTGAGCAAACCGCCCGTGAAATTCTGCTCATTGGCATCACCTCTGATGACGGCACTGTTGGTTGGGGTGAATGCGTCGCAATGAGTGAGCCGCTGTACTCCCCTGAGTATGTGTCGGGCGTGGAGACGATGATCACCGAGTTCCTTGCTCCACGACTCACCCAACGCGGTGATGTAATCGCTGGGGATGTTGCCGACATTCTCCGGCCTATCAAAGGCCACCAGATGGCAAAAGCCGCGATCGAAATGGCAGTTCTTGACGCTGAACTTCGATCTGGCGGCATCAACTTGCACACTCGGTTTGGTGGAACACGCGACACGATTCCGAGTGGGGTCTCCGTTGGCATCTTTTCTTCGATCGATGCCTTGCTGTCCGCCGTCCAAGGCTATGTCGATGACGGCTACGCACGTATCAAACTGAAGATCGAACCTGGTTGGGACCTTGAACCGGTTCGTCTTGTGCGCGAACTCATCGGACCAGAAATGGGTCTCCAGGTCGACGCAAATACTGCGTACACACGGCAAGATTTCGATCATCTTCGGCAACTCGACATGTACGACCTGCTACTCATCGAGCAGCCACTCGATACAGATGACCTTCTCGGCCATCGTGATCTTGCAGCGGCAATCGAAACTCCGGTGTGCCTCGACGAATCGATTGAGTCGTTAACGCAGGCCGAGGACGCTGTTGCGATCGGGGCTGCAGAAATCATCAATATCAAACCTGGTCGCGTTGGTGGCTATCTCGAAGCTGTCCGGATTCACGACCTTTGTCGAACACATGACATTCCGGTTTGGTGTGGCGGAATGCTCGAAACCGGCATCGGTAGAGCCGCTAACTGCGCCCTCGCCGCTCTAGACGGCTTCGTTCTTCCCGGAGATATTTCAGCATCGAGGCGGTTCTACGCACGCGACATCGTTCGTGAGCCCATCGAAGTGGTAGCCGGCGAAGTGGCAGTCCCAACCGCCCCAGGGCTTGGCTACGACCTTGACGCAGAGTTCGTCGAGTCGATCACAACATCTCTGCAGCATGTCTCGCTCTGAGAACCCGCACAGTAATCTCACGGCGTGAGCCTTCCCTTTCTTTCGCCTGAGTGGATCGAAGCCGCTCGAGAAATCCGCGAGCGCTACTCGGCTGACACCGCGCCAATTGAGGTCGCAGTAAAGGTCAACCAAGTCATTACCGAGGTGCCATTTGACGATGGTGAACTCCACGCCCATATCGACACATCGAACGGTGATCTCGACCTTGAACTCGGCCACCTCGATGACCCTGACGCCACGATCACGTTGAGCTATGAGACCGCTCGCGCCTTTCTCGTCGAACGAGACCCAGCAAAGGTGATGCAAGCGTTCATGTCCGGCGGCATTCAGGTCGATGGTGATCTCATGAAGATCATGGCGATGCAGGCAGCGACCCCTCAGGATGCCCTCGCTACTGCGGTAGCCGAAGAAATTCTCGCAATTACCGACCTTGACTGAGCGTCTGCTCGTTGAATCGTCTTAACACGTTGCTGCTAACCGGTTCAGGTAGCGACGATGTCGACCTGCGTGCCATTCGGAAACTCGTCGCCGGCTGATGGTTCTTCTCCTTTGATGGTGATCTGTTCAACCGTTCCATCTGCGTCACCGAGAGTGAGCTCAACGGTGAAACCAGCATCGCTCAGCAGTTGCTGAGCCTCCTCAAACGTCATCTCTGAAGGTACCGACGGAAACGCGATCAGGTCAGGGCCAAGCGAAACCGACACTTCAATCGTTCCTCCCCGCTCAACAAACTCTCCCGGTTGAGGAGATTGAGATAGCACGAGACCTGCTTCGCTTTCTTCGTCATAGACCTCTTCAATTTCGACAATGCGGAGTTCGGTGCCCACGAGTTGCGCTCGAGCGACCCCAACGACGAGCCCAACGATATTTGGGACCTCTCGGGGAGCCGGCCCTCCCGAGATCACAAGGCGAACCAGTGTTCCGGGCTCCACCAAGTCGCCGGCGACAATCGCAGGATCATCGGGAACCTCCCAAGTAATGACCTCTCCGATCTCGATCACTTCGTTGTACACAATTTCGGTGAACGGCTGGAAGCCTGCGCTGTCAAGAATGTCGAGCGCATCAGCACCCGGTAATGCAATGACTTCAGGCAGTTCCCTCAGAACTGGCCCCTCACTGATCACGATCGTGAAGACACCGCCCTCGCGTAACTCATCGCCTGCGACCGGACTTGTCCTGATGACAGCACCCACGACGGGCTGCACATCAGATCGCTCCGATACAAAAGTGACCTCCCATTCGAATGGTGTCACGATATTTACAGCTTCTGCCTCTGCGGTTCCCGTGAGCACAGGCACCTCATACACCGGGGTCGTCAGCAACGCCCGGGCACCTAAGACTCCGAGGGCAACAACGACAACGGCTACCAAAGGCAGCGCCCACCGCGGGCGGCGGGCTTCCGGCTCCTCAGGCGAGCCCACTCCCTGGCGTGCATCGCTACCAGCGTCACTCGAGCTGTCGTGAACTGCGCGGATGGGCTCCTCTGAATTGGGCTCCGACAGCGTCTCATCGACCTGCCGAGGCAGGCCTACGGCGTGAGGAGGTGACCCATCGGTCGAAGGATCGGCCTGAGGTGTCGGCTCGGGCGCTGCCACCTCTTCGGGCTCCTGTGGAGGTGCAGCCGCGGCTCTCGGTTCAATTGACAGAACGAGCCGTAAAGGTTCGGGTCGCGGTAGTCGGCGCGCAACATTGACAAATTCCATACCGAGCTCCACTGCGGTGGCACGTTCATCGACCTCAGGCCGGGCTGCCTGTTCAAGCACTCGACCAAGTGGGCCAAGGTCAGCTGTCACCGGAAGAATTCGACCGACACGAGCCCTTAACGTCGCCGCAGCCGAATCGGTTGAGAACGGCACGTTGCCTGTCAATGCTTCAACGAGAACGAGACCAAGCCCATACACATCAGAGCGGGCCGTCGCCGGTTGCCCCTCTGCGACCTCTGGCGCCGTATACAGCACCATGTTGTTGTCGGGCCCGCCACTCGCCGACCACATTGCCGCCTGTAATGGCGCCGCAAGACCAAGGTCGACAAGTCGGGCACGCCCATCGGCTCCGAACACAATTTTCGATGGAGTGACCTCTCCATGGATGTGGCCCTGGCGATGGGCTTCAGCGAGACCATGACAAAGGTCAAGTCCGACTTGGAGAGCCTGTGAATAGGAAAGACGACGACCGCGATCAAAGATGTCGCGAAGACTCCCTCCTTCTAGACGTTCAGTAACGACGTACGCCGTTGAGGATGCACCATCACTTCTTTCGTGAACTCCCCAGTCAAACACCGCCACAAGGTTGGGATGTGAAACGAGTGCCGCAGATGACATCGCTGTTCGAAAGGAACTCACAAAACCAGGCGTCGTCATCACTCGGCGCCGAATCAATCTGACCAGCACTGCGCGTTCGTCGATCGTGTCCCACGCGTCCGCAATTGACACCGTCGAGCCCTTCGCGACAAACGACAACAGCCGGTATCGGCCACCGATCACCTCGTCGAGACGTGTTTCAGGTTCAAGCGGGTCAATTTCCACAGCGCCATGACGCTATCTCGTATTGACCAGCGGTTGGGGTCGACACCGAATTGGTGGCACGATAAGAAGGTGATTTCTGAAGACCAGCACGAAGCAACCCCTGCGCCTCAACAAGAGCGTAAGCGCTCAGATCGAACGCTGCTGATCGTGAGTCTTTTCATCGCGATCGGCCTCGTTCTCGTCACTCGGGGTGTGCTCGTGAGCGTCACCGGAGATGAACGGGCAGATCTTCCAAGCACCATTGAATCGGTGTTGCCCGTGCCCGACGCAGAGCAGGCCCTTGCCCAATCGGATGTCTTTGTCGACCTAGCTCCCGGGCTCACCGGGGTGCTTGTCATCGATGGTATTGAAATCGAGACGGTCAATCTCTCCGAGGTGCAGACCGAAGGTGTTGAACCTGGCGAGCAAGTGGCTGTTCCTGTTGTCACCGTGTTCGAGCCGGGCAACTTCACGCTCACCTATGCGCCCTCGAGCGACGGACCAATCGACAGATTCGATTCTGGAACCCACCGAGTTGATGTGATCTTCTGGCCCATCGAAGATGGGCGCGAACGCGCCCGCGTCTACACGTGGTTCTTCAACGTCGTCTAGTCCGCTCTATCGGGGATCGCGCCCGTCGAGAGAAATTCCTCAAAAATCGTGGCGTCAATGATCGGCACACCGAGTCTTTCAGCCTTGGTGAGTTTTGAGGCACCTGCTCCATCGCCCAAGACAAGGGCGAACGTCTTTCTCGAGACGCTGCCCGGCGAGGTTCCCCCTCGGGCGACAACAGCCGCCCCCGCCTCGTCTCGGGTGTATCCCGGAACAGTTCCGGTGATCACGACAGCGCGGCCCTCGAGGGTGTGTTCGAGTGCTTCACTTTCTGAGACGGCACGGTCATCGATGTCGAGGACAACTCCCCCGGCCTCTAACCGATCGACGAGATCTCGATGGATCGGCAATTCCCACCACCGTGTCACCGACTGAGCAATCACATCACCAATTCCATCAACTTCGGATAACTCGGCTTCCGACGACGTGAAGACGCCTCGCACTGAGCCACGTGCAGCAATGAGTGCCTGCGCAACCGTCGGCCCGAGATGTTTGATACCGAATCCGGTAAGAACTCGCCACGCCGGCTGGCGACGAGATTCATCGATCGCCGCAATCAATTTTTCGGCACTCGGTCGTGCAAAGCCCTCAAGATCGACAACGTCATCTGCAGAAAGCCGATAGAGGTCAGCGACGTCACTGACGAGTTCACGCTCGGTGAGTTGCACCACCGTACGCTCCCCTAGGCCTTCGATATCCATTGCCCCTCGGCTCGCCCAATACATAATCTGTTGATCCCGCTGGAATGGGCACTGTGGCTCGACGCACCGCGTATCAGCCTCGCCATCTGCTCTCACAAACTCGCTGTGCAATGGGCATTCACAGTGTTTCGGAAAGGTCCACGGGACCGTTCCTTCAGGGCGGTCGGACAGCACGGGGCCGACCACCTCCGGAATGACGTCACCCGCTTTACGCACGATCACCGTGTCTCCCGGGCGGACGTCCTTGATGCGCACCTGATCTTCGTTATGAAGTGTTGCCATCGACACCGTGGAGCCATCGACGAAGACAGGATCGAGCACTGCGAAGGGCGTCGTCCTGCCGGTTCGCCCCACTGACACACGAATATCCAGGAGTGTCGTCGTGCGCTCTTCGGGAGGAAACTTGAACGCGATTGCCCAACGGGGTGCCCGAGAGGTGTACCCGAGGGCTTCGCGTTGCGCTAAGTCATCAACCTTGATCACCACCCCGTCGACGTCGTAGTCGAGGTCGTGACGTCGAGCCACCGCCGATTCGCAGAACTTAACGACATCGTCAAACGATGAGTGCACCGTCACCTCAGGATTGACCGGAAATCCCAATTCGGAGATGTAGGCAAGCGCTTCATCATGTGTTGAATGCTCAGGCCCTCCCTCATGATCACCGATCTGGTACGCCCAGAATGAAAGGCGGCGACGGGCGGTCACCGACGAGTCTTTCTGACGCAATGACCCGGCGGCTGCGTTACGAGGGTTCACGAGTTCTCGCTCCCCGGTCTTTGCCGCCTCATCATTCAAGGCCTCGAAGACAGCCCGCGGCATGTACACCTCGCCGCGAACTTCGAAAATCGAAGGAGCATCTGCGAGCTGCTGCGGAATGACCGAGATCGTTCTCACATTTGCAGTGACGTCTTCGCCAACGCGACCATCGCCTCGTGTGGCTGCAGTCACCATTTCGCCATCGACGTAACGAATACTCATTGCGAGACCATCAATTTTGAGCTCGCAGACAAACTTGACCTGCTGACCCTCCAACGAGTTCTGCACCCGCTCGCCCCATGCCCGCAGTTCATCTGCGTCCATCGCATTATCGAGACTTGTCATTGGGATTGCGTGCTGCACCGGCGCGAAGGTCGCGCTCGGAGCGCCACCTACGGTCTGAGCGGGCGAGGAATCGTCAACGAACTCTGGAAACTGTGCTTCCAATTCACGTAACTCTCGAACGAGCACGTCGTATTCAGCATCGGGAAGCTCTGGGGCGTCGTTCTCGTAATAGAGGGCGTTATGCCGGGCAACAGACGACCTCAACTCGGTGATACGAAGACGAGCCTCCTCAGATGTCGTCACGCGTCGAGACTCCTCTGCCATGTGACGAGTGTAGAGAGAACGCGAAGATCACGGCGGCTATGCGCCGAGCACCAATTTTGCAGCTGACGCTTGGTCTTGCACTCTCAGAGAAATGTTGTGCAACGACTCGCAAATTTCTTCGGCCACAGCAGGAGAGTACGAGGCGAGGCCACTTTGCGGCGACAGCAAACTCTGTGATCGGAGCATTCCAGGGTCAGTTCCTCGTTGCACCATTTTGCACCAGATACCGCTGAGCGCTTTCCATGATCGGCCCGCTGACACGCCAACAGGACCCTCGGTGCCGACGGCTCCCCATGCGATTCTTCCGCCGTTTTGCATAAACCGATCGAGATATCCACTGACGTCCACAACGGCTTCTGTCGCCGGCATTGAAAGCACTTGTGGGCCGGCTTCAAGCAGAGACGGCCAATCAGCCTCGAAACAACAGTGGAGGCCAACGACGCCGAATGTCTGTGCGGAGGCCATCACTCCAGACAGCATGTCGGCGACTGCATCAGGAGCAAGCGGGAAGTCATTCGACATGAGGTCAACCATCAACGGTTCATCGAACACGATGAGTTGCATTGAATTTGGGAGCACTTCTGCAAGTACCGAGCCGAGCGTGGCGACATGTTCGTTAATCGCCTGTGTTGCTACCCGGAAAGCGAGGTGATCGGGTGCCCCGGCCCGCAACAGGGTGAGGCCCAGGGTGACAGGTCCGACCACCTGCCATTTGAAGGTTCGGCCGTCGACTCCTAGTTGAGGTGCAAGTTCGGTAAATGCCCGGAAGCCGACAAAGTTGTCGGTCAGCAAGTCGGTCGTGACAGGAGCTTCTGGGTCGAGCCGGGTCACATCGACTGCGAGAGTGCCGTACGGCACCATCTCCACTCCCGGCACGCCGACGAGCGCCGGGTTGGCGAGTGACTCAGCACCAGCCCGTCTCGGCAGACGCGGTACCACGGGCAGGTCAAAGTTCTTTACCGAAAATTCGACCGCTGCCGACGCACTCTGATGAGGAAGGCTCCCCACCCCCAGGGTTGCCCCTGGTGCAATTCCGTCGAGCGACCTCGCCATAGCGACATCGTTGCATGATCGATGACGCTTTCACGACTCGTGCGTGCCCTTTACGACGCAATACCCGACAGAATGGTTCTCAATGCGTTCGCCATCGTTTCTGTCTCGCTTTCAGAGCGTTCTCTCGTGGTTGGCTCGGGTTGGGTGGGTCGTCACCGCAGTTGCCGTAAGCCAGGCCATGAACCCTCTCGATAGCGGTATAACCGCCACCTTGACGCTCTGGATTCTCTGGGTCGTCGGCGCTGTCGCTGTCTTTGTGGGTTCGCCGTTGATGCTGACATTGGCTCGCACCACCCTTCCGCTTGGGCCGGTTGCTGCGACGGCTGTTCTCATCGCAGGTGGTGATGTCGCACTCAGCACGCTGGGGCTCGTTGCCGGTGTGATCGCTGCGTTTGCGATGCTGAGCGCTGAACTCGGCCAACGTTGGGTCCAATTCGCTGCCTATGGGTCGGAGCAACGTTTTCCGCTTCGTCCGCCGCTCGGTTTTGTGATCCCTGCGGTGTTCTTGTGGATGCTGATGGCCGCATTCGGCACCTCGGCAGTGATCGCAGCCGAGCGGGCACAGTGGGTTGCGGCCGTCGCTCTCGGTGTCGGTGCCATCGCTCTCGGAGCGCTCGGGTCGACTCGCTGGCATCGTCTCTCATGTCGATGGCTGGTGTTCGTACCTGCCGGTGTGGTGATCCACGATCCGCTGGTGTTGTTGGAAACGGCGATGTGGCGTTCCCATGTGGTGTCCGGTATCGAACTCGCTGCAGCCGCAACCGAGGCCGCCGACCTCACCGGGCCAGCAACTGGGCCCGCACTCGAGATCTCGTTGCGAAGCAGCGAGACCGTCATCATGTCGGCTGGCCGTTCAGTTCCTGAGGGGCGAGCGATTCACCTCACCGCAGCGCTTGTCGCCCCAAGCCGCCCGGGGGCCGCGCTCGCACAATTTAGGGCGCCACGTTAGGCGAGCGCGGAGCGTTACAGCGGTGAACGTTCAGCGATTCCGCCGCCAATGACCCACGTATTGGTGGGGTCGTACAGCACCACGCTTTGACCTGGTGCAATACGAGTTGAACGCAGGCCCCAGTCGATCTGCAGTTCTCGATCACCGGTCGATGTCACACGGCAGGGTCGGGGTTCACCGTGAGCACTTGTTTGTGCGAGCGCGTCGCCTTCAAATGGCTCATCAACCCATGTCATTGAATGCACCTTCTGTGAACTCACTAACAGGTCGTCAGCATCTCCGATGACAACGGTCGGTTCGTCATCAGACACGTCGACACCGATTACGTAACGAACAGGACCACCACCGGGCACACCGAGCCCTCGACGCTGACCGAGGGTCACCATCTCGACAGAGGGAACTTCACCAATCTGAGATCCAGAGCGATCGACGACCCGAGCGCTGCGCAGTGGAATGCGATTTCCGAGAAAGTGTTCACGTCCATCAGCTCTGCTGATAAAGCAGACGTCCTGACTATCGGGCTTGCCTGCGGTGCGAAGCCCTAGACGAGCCGCATGTGAGCGAACCTCGTCTTTCGTCATGTGGCCGATCGGAAAACTCGTGTGTTCAAGCCCGGCTGCTGTCACCATATGCAGCACATAGCTCTGATCTTTTGCGAGGTCTGCGCCGCGTTCGAGGCGGAGCCGACCATTGGCATGAGAACCGATGCGCGCATGGTGTCCCGTAGCAACTGCGTCGAACCCGAGCTCGTCGGCTCGCTCCGCAAGTCGGTCAAATTTGAGGTGCCGGTTGCATTCGATACATGGGTTCGGGGTGATACCGCTTTGGTGAGCATCGACGTACGGCTGCACGACGTGCTCGTCGAATTCTTCTGAGAAGTTGAACACCACGTGCTCAATACCGATCTGTTGCGCTACACGTCTCGCATCATCAACATCAGACACGCTGCAGCAACCCGTGTCACTTTCGCCTCCCCACAGCCGCATTGTCACGCCGACCACGTCGTGGCCTTGCTCGTGCAGCAGGGCCGCAGCGACTGAGGAGTCGACTCCTCCGCTCATTCCGATCATCACTCTCATCACGCACGCTGCTTTCTTGCCGCTTTGCGTTCACGGAGTTGCCCAATGCTGTTCGTAATGACGGAGATCGCTCGATCGATATCTGCAGATGAGGACGTGTGACCAAGTGAGAGTCGAAGCGCTCCACGTCGGACGTCATCTGAGAGGCCGAGGGCAGACAAAACATGAGATGACTCCATCGCTCCGCTTGCGCATGCCGAGGCAGCGCTTGCGTACACATCAGCCTCGTCAAGCATGAACAGCAGAGCTTCGCTATCAAGGTCGTTCACGCAGATATGGGCAATTCCAGGAACGGTACGCGATCGGGGCACTGTCTCGGTCACGCCGTCGATTGCTGTAAGCGCGTCGAGTAGTTCGTCACGTAGCGATGTCACCCGTTGCGACGCGGTGGCTCGTTGACTACCGGTGATGTGAAGCGCAGTTGCTGTTCCCACTGCGCCGGCGACATCGATCGTTCCCGAGCGACGCCCTCGTTCTTGTCCCCCACCACGCATCAGCGGTTCTGGTGTCACTCCGTTACTGACCACCGTGATGCCCACTCCTTTGGGTCCACCAAATTTGTGGGCGCTCAACGAAAGGAGGTCGACATGTGGTGTCAATTCTGAAAGGTCGACCCAACATGCTGCTTGCACGGCGTCGGTGTGGAGCCATGCATTGGGAGCGTGGGCGCGAACGACTGACGCGACCTCAGCAATGTCATTACAAGAACCCACCTCGTTGTTCACCGCCATCACCGATACGACGGCAACTTCTTGACCGGCTGAGGTCATCGAGTCGAGCACACATCTCAGGTCATCGACATCAATACGAGCATCTGCGGTGACCGCCACCGTTCGTCCGGCGTGGTGTTCAACCGGATCGAGCACGGCATGGTGCTCAACCGCTGAACACACCGCGGTGCCGCCACGCGCCCGAACCGAGCCTGAAATCGCGTAGTTATCTGATTCAGTTCCACCACCGGTGAAGACGACATCTCCAGCTTGTACGCCGAGTTCGGCTGCGATGACCTCACGAGCCTCGTCGACAGCTTTGCGCGCCGCACGTGCCGCCCGGTGACTGCCACTCGGATTCGCAAAAAGTGTCTCTTGCCATGGACGCATCGCGTCGAGCACCTCGGGGTGCATTGACGTGGTTGCTGCGTGGTCAAGATATGTCGACAAAGTCTCCACATCCTTCAGGCTAGACACGTTGTTGGCAACCTGTCGCTAACTTGCAGGTGTGGAGGGTTACGAATCAGATACCTACGGCGATGCATTCGCAGACGTCTACGACGACTGGTACCGAGATCTCAGCGATGTTTCGGCTCTCGTCACACTCATCGATGAGTACTCCTTGGGCCGAGCACTATGCGAACTTGGCGTTGGCACCGGCCGGCTTGCGATACCTCTTGCCTCTCACGGGTTTGCGGTGACCGGGGTCGACACCAGTTCTGCCATGCTCGATCGACTCCGCGCAGCGGACCATCAGGGAATAGTCACCACGGTTAACGGCGACATGGTCGATGACATGCCAAGCGGCCCCTTTGACGTCGTGCTCATCGGCTTCAACACACTGTTCAATCTCGAAACTCAAGAGCGTCAACAGGCCTGCCTCAACGCGTGCTCACGAGCCCTTACTCCTGGCGGAGTAGTGATCATCGAAGCCCTTACTCCTCCGCAGCAGCCCGATGGCGGAATGGTGGATGACATCTCAATTCGATCGATGACCGCAACGCATGTGGTGCTGTCGATCTCTCGTCATCACGGCGCGGATCAGTTGCTCGAGGGGCAGTTCGTCGAGTTTTCCGAAGAGCAAGGCGTACGTTTGCGGCCGTGGAGCATTCGTTACGCAACCGTTGATCAACTCGATGCAATGGCAGCCGCAGCCAGACTGGAAGTTACCGCAAGATTCAATGACGCGAGTCGGTCAGTATTTGAGGCCACAAGTGGGCGTCATCTCACGGTGTACTCCCGGTCTCACTAGATGTCTTTGGTGAATGCCACCAAACCGACTCATTTCGCACATATCCTGAAAGCACTGTGAGTGAACTACGACTCAATCAACTCACCGGCCGCTGGGTGACCATCGTTCCCGGACGCGCCCGACGGCCAAACGACTTCGCTCCTCGTTCAACGGTGATGGATGGCCCTGAAGATCGTCCTTGCCCGTTCTGCCCTGGCAACGAAGAGGCAACTCCACCGGCGCTCGAAACCATTGATAACACCGGTGCGTGGACGATTCGAGTCGTACCAAATCTGTACCCGGCGTTCACAGGTGACGACGGTTTCTCCGTTCACAACGAAGGGCCAGTGCATGTCAACGCCGAGGGAACTGGGCTGCACGAAGTATTCGTGTACACCCCAGATCACTCCTCAAATCTCGGCGACCTCGACGACAGTGCAGCCGAACAATTCATGGACTCGCTGCGTCGACGCTTTGTCGCCCACGCGGATATGCCACATATCCGCTACACCCAAGCCATCGTCAATCACGGTCGCGAGGCCGGAGCCTCACTCGCCCATCCGCACGGCCAGTTGATGGGGCTGCCATTCGTCCCCGGTGAAATGCTCGAAGAAGAACGTGCATTCGCACGCTTCGCAGGCGGCTGTGTTGCGTGTACCACGATCGAAGCTGAACGGACCTCACAAGAGCGAGTGGTCTTCGAAAATGATGCTGTTCTTGTCATCTGCCCGTACTGGAGCGGAACTCCATACGAGTTGCTCATCCTTCCGAAACAGCACCATGCACATCTCCAAGACAGCGATGAAGATGACCTTGCGGCGGTCGGTCGAAGTCTGCGAGATGCAATGAAGGTGCTGAGTTCAACCCTTGGCGATGTGGCGTACAACGTCGGCTTCCACAGCGCACCACACCAGCACGATGGCGAATACCACTGGCATATTCATATCTGGCCAAACCTCGTCACTCAGGCGGGCTTCGAGCGCGGCACTGGTGTGATGATCAACGTCGTTCCACCAGAATCGGCTGCCTCGGCACTGCGCGAATCCGTGTCAACGCTGTCGCTACACCAGTAGAGCAATCTCTACGGTGCGAGCCCGACCGCCCGCACCACTGCGGTCACCGCAGCACCCGTCACGATCACGACAACCAGTGGGGCCCGTTTTGTGGCGACGATTATGGCAGCCGCCACTCCCACTGCACGGGCATCAACGACAATGCCATCATCTCCCCCAATCGTCGAATTCACAATAAGTGCCGACACCAGCGCAGCAGGGATCAGATTCAGACAGCGGTCAACAACCTCGGGCAGCTCACGGCCACCGATGATGACAAGTCCTGTCACTTTGCAGGTGTAAGCAATTGCCGACAGTACGAGCACGAGGGTCCACGTCATGGTTTCTTCACCCCCACCAGCACACCAACTGATGCACACAGAATCGGTACTCCTGCAGGCATGAACGGAATCGTCACCGCACAGATCACTGCCCCGATCGCAGCGGCACGTCGACCGCTCCGGTGTCGAAGATGAGGAAGGACCCTCGCCTCGAATCCGGCAGGGAATGCTGCGTCGAGGACAAACTTTTTCGGGTCGATCGCATTTCCTGCAAGCGCTCCGATAAGAGTTCCCGCATTCCAAAACACATAGACCGAGAGCCCTGTCCACCAAAATGCCACCCGGGCAGCCTGAGGCTCTTCTTGGGCGGTTGACATCGCCGTCGATTCGTCGATGGTGATCTGAGCGGCGATGATCCGCTTCAGGAGCGAACCCCGCAAGGTCCGCGACATTGCGAGCCCGTAGACGCCATTTCGAGCCGCAAGCAGCGAAGCCCCGGCGAGCGCAGCGGCAGTTGATCCGCCTGATGCGATCACGCTGACCGCTGAGAACTGTGACGCTCCGGTGAACACAAGCAACGACATCACGCAGGTCATTGCGACAGAACCACCTGCAGCGACAGAACCAACCCCAAATGCGATGCCAAAGACGCCGACTGCTGCTCCAAGCACTGCGCAACTCGCCGCAAGGGAGCGATCGTTGGAACGCTCGGTCGCATCGATCGGGCTCATGTCGACACCTCTACGAGCCACAACATCGATAGCGGTGGGACATCAACGACGATCGACGTCGGTCGGCCCTGCCACTCGACTGACTCGGCGTCAACAACATCGGGGCTTTCCGCGACCATGCGGTCCCCACTCCCACCAATCTGAGCTTCCTCCGTGGCGAGCACGACCTTCCAGCGATCATCTCGAGGCGCTCCAATCCGAAAGGCGGGCCGTGGGACTGGAGTCCAATTTGCGACGACAAGAACTGCGTCATCATGCTCGGGCGAACGGCGAACGAATGAGTAGAGAGAGTCTTCCGCGTTGCGATCGTCGATCCACTCAAACCCCTCTGGCTCCCGATCACACCTCCACAACGCCGGGTGGTCATCACAAAGAGAATTCAACTGAGAAATCAGCCCTGCCATCGTTGCGTGGGGAGCATGGTCTTCGAGCCACCATTCAACTCCGCGCACATCATTCCATTCTGACCACGGGGCGAACTCTGAGCCCATGAACAGCACCGGGGGGCCGGGCATCGCCCACTGCCAGCCATATGTCAGCCTCAGCGTTGCGAACTTCTGCCAATCGTCACCCGACATTCTTGCCAGCAGGCTGCCCTTCCCATGCACGACCTCGTCATGGCTGAGAGGAAGGACGTATCGCTCGCCATAGGTGTACAACATGTTGAACGAAAGCTCTTCGTGGTGGTATCGCCTGTGTACGGCCTCACGATGTGCGTACGTCAGCGCGTCGTGCATCCAGCCCATATTCCACTTATGACTGAATCCAAGTCCGCCACTGTCAGCTGGATGGGTGACGCCCGGCCATGCGGTTGACTCTTCCGCGATCATCACTACATCACCGAACTCTGCACCGATCACCGTGTTGAGTTCTTGCAAGAACGCAACGTTCTCAAGGTTTTCATTTCCTCCGTGTTCGTTTGGTGTCCACTCCCCATCGGCACGCGAGTAGTCGAGGTACAGCATCGATGCAACCGCATCGACACGAAGTCCGTCGATGTGGAATTCACGCAGCCAGTAGAGCGCATTACTCACGAGAAAATTTCGTACCTCGTTGCGCCCGGTGTTGAAAATGAATGTTCCCCAATCGGGATGTTCTCCTCGTTGGGGGTCCTCATGCTCATACAGCGCTGTTCCATCGAATCTGCCGAGCGACCACGAATCTTTCGCAAAATGAGCAGGCACCCAGTCAAGAATTACTCCGATGCCTGCGCCGTGTAGTCGGTCGATAAGCCGTCGGAGATCGTCAGGGCTTCCCAGCCGAGCGGTCGGAGCGAAAAAGCCGGTGATCTGATACCCCCATGAACCGCCAAAGGGGTGTTCCGCAAGCGGCAGAAACTCAACGTGAGTAAATCCGAGTCGCTGCACATGGGAGATCAAGGCGTCAGCAATTTCTTCCCATGAATGGAGGTCTGCGCGCCACGACATTGCGTGCACTTCGTAGATTCGCAGCGGTTTGTCGCCTTGCAGCACCGCGCCCCTGCCGGCCATCCAGTCACGATCACTCCACTCGAACTCATTGGAATCATTTGGGATGATCGACGCATCACCAGGTGGTAATTCGCTTTGACGCGCCATTGGATCGGCTTTCATCACCTCGCGACCATGGGCGCCCGTCACACGAAACTTGTAGAACTGCCCGCCCTCGGCCTCATCAACCACCGCAGCCCAAATTCCAGAGGAACCCACGGAGCGCAATTCGTTACCGGCCCAGTCGTCCCAATCTCCGAGCACCTCAACCCGCTGGGCGTTTGGGGCCCAGACCGCAAACCGAATCCCTGCAGCCGTGTGTTGAGGGCCAAGCAACTCCCAGAGTCTCCGATGAGTGCCCTCATTAAAGAGATGAACATCGATCTCACCCAGCACGGGTTCGACGAGTCGGGCGTTGGTCACTCTTAAAGACTATGGTGCGCGCCAGTGCGCATACTCATGTTCTCCTGGGAAACTCCTCCCGCGGTATCGGGAGGTAGAGCCGCGCACGTCGATGGCCTCGCCCATGCTCTCGCCGATGCCGGCCATGAAGTTGTTGTGATCACCCGCCTCACCCCCGGCACTTCGAAATTCACCGAATCAGGTTCGTTTCGGACTCTTCGTGTCGAGATCGATCTGCCGTGGCTCCCCGATCGGGCGATCGCACGGGTTGCATCAGCTAACCACGCCTTCCTCATGGCGGCGGCCGATCTCGGCGATTGGAGAGCCGACATTGTTCACGCCCATGACTGGGAGGTGTCGTGGGCCTCACAGGTGGCCGCCCACCAACATGGCTGCCCGCTCGTCACCACCTTCCACGGCACCGAACGCAGTCGCCATGGGGGTCATGTGCCTCCTGGCGTACCCTCAGATGTCAACGGCATCGAATGGTGGCAAGCGGTCGCATCACGACGCGTTATCACCATCTCGAAAATTCTCGGTCGGCAGGTCACAACAGATTTTGAACTCGATCCCGCAGCGGTACGCAGCGTGCCTGGTGGCATCGATCAAACCTGGTGGACGGCTCCCGCAACTCATGCTGATGAGCAACCCGACGCCAACTTGATCTTTGCGTGGGGAAGCATCAAATACGAAAAGGGCTTCCACGTGCTCGCCGGAGCGCTGGCTGAACTTCGGTCTCACCACCCGGACGTGCACTGTGTGATCGCCGGCCGTGGCTCGTATCTCGCGGACCTGCAATCGCAAATCGATGTCATCGGGGTAAGCGACCTCATCGATCTTCCCGGATATATCTCTGAAAACGAGCTCCGCACAATGATTCATCGGTCGGCGTGCGTCGTGATTCCTTCGCTCTATGAGCCTTTCGGAGTCGTCGCTCTCGAGGCGCTCGCTGGAGGGTCGCCGCTGGTCATTGCCGAAACTGGCGGCCTTGCAGAGATTGTCGAGGGAACCGAGGCCGCCTTGACATTCGAGCCAGGCAATACTGGCCAACTCGCAGATCGCATCGACACCGTGCTCCGCGACCACCATCTCGCCGAATCGCTGAGCGCTCACGGTCGCCAACTCGTCGAGCAGTCATATTCATGGTCCGCGATCGCCCAGCGAATGATGGCGTGTTACCTCGATGCGCTCGGTCTCAGCTGACCAAATCGGTCATGCTGGAGAGATGACCACCGAATCTGTCATCAATCTCGAACGTCGCGACGATGGTGTTGCGATCATCACCCTTACGAATGGAAAGGTGAATCCGCTTTCCACTGCCGTCCTTGAAGGACTGCATGCGATCGCAGATGAACTCGCTGCCGACCTGCCAGGAGCGGTGATCGTCACCGGAGGGGAGCGTATTTTTGCTGCCGGTGCAGACATCTCCGAGTTTGGTGGCCCAGAAGAGGGCGCGGTGATTACTCGCAAATTCCATGATGCTCTCGGTGCTCTCGCTGCGCTCCCGCGAATGGTGATCGCCGAGGTTGCTGGCTATGCACTTGGTGGCGGCTGCGAACTCGCAATGGCCTGCGACTATCGAATCGCATCGACGAAGGCTGTCTTTGGGCAACCCGAAATTTTGCTTGGCATCATTCCAGGGGGTGGTGGCACCCAGCGTCTCCCCCGCATTGTTGGGGCGAGCCGAGCGAAAGAAATCTCTCTCTCCGGACGCCAGGTTGACGCCGAAGAAGCTCTTCGAATTGGCCTCGCCGACGAAGTTGTCGAGCATGAAGCACTCCGAGAGCGTTCACTCGAACTTGCATCGAGTCTCGCCAAGGGCGCTCTCGTCGCCCAAGGACTCACCAAAGAAGCGATCGACCGGGGCCTCTCACTCACTCTCGATGATGGTCTCGCAGTTGAGCGCGAGGCGTTTACCGAAGTGTTCCGGTCAGAAGACTCCCAGATCGGGGTGAAGAGTTTCTTGGAGCATGGCCCGGGCCAGGCTGACTTCGTCGGTCGCTAATCACCTTCCTGCGCCACCGGGGCCATGACCTCTCTGGCGCATGCACAGCTTCTTCAGATATCTCCGCGACCATGATGGTGTCGCCGGATCAGCAGTTGCCCGAGAGTTGGGGGTGACATTGCACCGAGAGCGACGGCTCATCGAACTCGGTGTGCTCGATCGGCCTGCCCATCGAGTGTTGCGGTCAACAACTTTTCCTGAAACCTGGAAACAACGTTGCCGGCTTGCGACGATGGGCCCTGGCAATGGCGTCGTTTCCCACGCTGCTGCAATCAGGCTTCACGATCTCGAAGGGTGCGATGACGACGATCGTGTTCATCTGCTCTGCCGCAAAGGCTCGTGGCCCGGTGCGCCAGGAGACATCTTTACTCATTTCACCCGCGGCCTCTCAGAAGACGACGTCGTCGACATCGACGGCATTCCTGTATTGAGCGTTCCGAGCACACTTGCCCTTCTGCGAGCCCATGCATCAGAGTCGGCAACCGCACGGGCGCTCATCTCAGCTTTACGTAAGGGATGGTCGGTCACCGAAATTCAGCGGGTAGCGCAAAGGTGGCAGTCGAGGGGCCGACCCGGTCCGTCGTTCGTCATCGAAGCGCTCGATCGAGCGCAGAGGGAAGTCTCCGCCTCAGGCGTCAACCGGAGCAAGCATCTCGTCAGCAGCCGACCACGGATCGAGTCGTTGTTCGGTGACCTCTCCGGTCACTTCATCCCAACGATCACCCGTGCAGATTTCTCGGGCTCGCTCACGAAGACGATTGGCAACAATCTCTCTCAACTCTTCAGATGACCTGAAACGACGACGTTCTTCTAACAGCCCTGAACTCTCTGCATATTCACGGTGTTCGAGGACGGCGTCCCATAATTCTGGAACTCCTTCACCTGTGTTGGCAACTGTCGTCACGATTGTTGGACGCCAGGCGTCATGAGGGAGATCAGACAGATCAAGCATCTGTTCAAGGTCTCGACGAGTCTCCTCGACACCCTTTCGGTCAGCCTTATTGATCACGAACACATCGGCGATTTCCATCAGGCCAGCCTTATTCGCCTGCACGCTGTCACCCCATCCAGGGTTGACGACGACGACTGTTGTGTCTGCTTTGCCAGCAACCTCGACCTCGACCTGGCCGACCCCAACCGTCTCCACCAAGATCCACTTGCGTCCAAGGGCGTCGAGTAGTCGAACCGCTTCAGGTGTCGCAAGTGAAAGTCCTCCGAGGTGGCCTCGTGTTGCCATTGACCGAATAAATACACCGGGATCGGTTGCATGGTCTTGCATACGCACGCGATCACCAAGAATCGCTCCACCGGTGAACGGAGACGACGGGTCGATCGCAAGTACTGCGACTTCAAGATCAAGTGAGCGCAAATGGCCGATCGTCGCGCTCGTCAATGTGCTCTTTCCCGCTCCAGGGGCTCCTGTCAAACCAACGGTGTAGCCCTCGCCACTCTTCGGGTAGGCAAGTCGCCCGACCACTCGGCCGCGTTCGCCACCACGCTCAATCAGGGACAGCAGGCGCGCAGTCGCAGCCCGGTCGCCTTGCAGTGCAGCCGAAAATAACGCCTCTGGATCTGCTGACGCACGGGCCATCAGATGACGTTCTCCGCGGCCGACACATCAATGACCTCGGTGACACCGTCAACTCGATCTCGCATGATTCGCTCGATGCCACCTTTGAGGGTTTGTGTTGACACTGGGCACGTGCCGCAGGCACCGACGAGACGAACAGAGACGACGCCGGTGTCTTCGTCGACGCCGATGAGTTCGACATCGCCGCCGTCCGCTTGAAGCACGGGCCGAATGACCTCAATCGTCGCAAGAACTTTTTCCAACATGACGCCTCTATTCAACCATTCAAGGCCCGTTTTACCCCCGTCGAGCGATGCGAACACTGAGAACATCTCCTACGCTCGAACCGTGGTCGGTTCGCACGCCAAGCATTCCCACCTGCTCGCACATCAGGGCGGTTGGGATGAAATCCTGCTCGTCGCAGGTCCGATCGTGATCGTCATTGCATTGCTCGCCCTCGTGAAGCGGCGTGTCGAGCGAGCGGCAGCCCAACATGAGCGTGCTCGCGGGGCATCACCCTCGGGTGATGCCGACTCCAATCTCACGTAGGCGGCCGACGAGGTCGTCGTACCCGCGGTCGATATGACCCACTCCACTGATTGTTGTCACACCGTCGGCTGCCAATCCGGCAACGACAAGCGCTGCGCCAGCACGAATATCGTGCGCGGTTACCGACGCCCCTGACAGCCGCTGCACGCCAGTGATCTCGGCGTGATGCTCGTGCATCTTGATGTTCGCTCCAAGCGCCTGCAAGTCTTCGACATATCGGAACCGGCCCGGATACAGATTCTCGGTGACCACCGCTGAGCCATCAGCGACCGACAGCATCGCGATCACCAGTGGCTTGTAGTCGGTTGCAACGCCCGGGTATGGCAGAGTCTGTACATCAACCGAGCGCAGTCGCTGAGGAGCGGTGACCCTCACACCGATTCCATCGAGATCGGTGAAGACGAGCCCCATCTCAGTGCAGCGGTGCAGGAACATCTGCATGTCGTTTCGCTGAGCGTCGATCATGTCAAGTTCGCCGCCGGCAACCGCCACCGATGCGATGTAGGTTGCCGCTTGAATTCGGTCTGGAACGACGCGATGTGAGGCAGAATGCAATGCCCCGTGAGGCACTCCGGTGATTCGAAGTGTTGACTCACCGATTCCCTCGATGTGGGCTCCCATTGCGACGAGGAAGCGGCAAAGATCAGCAACTTCTGGCTCGCGAGCAGCGCCATCGATCGTCGTCACCCCATCGGCACATACTGCAGCGGTGACCAAATTTTCGGTTGCTCCAACACTGGGAAAAGAAAAGCGGATGTCCGCGCCGACAAGCCGGGGAGCGTTAACGGTGAGCACACCATCTGCGAATGTGCAGGTCGCCCCCATGGCTTCGAGTCCGGCGATATGCATGTCGATTGGTCGGAGTCCGAAGTCGTCGCCCCCTGGAAGGGCGATCTCGATCTTGCCAACCCGCGAGACGAGTGGCCCGAGCAGGTTGATTGACGCCCGCATACGACCTGCGAGATCGGCAGGAACGCTGGTCGATAGCTCGCCGGAATGGGTGATGCGCAATGAACCATCGCGGCCGGTGTCGACCTGGGAGCCAATCGAGCGAAGAAGATCAGACATGATGTCGACGTCAACGATCTCAGGAACGTTGTCGAGATTGAACTCCCCGTCGGCAAGCACTGTTGCCGCCATCAACTTCAGAACAGAATTCTTTGCGCCCGGTACACGAACCGTGCCATGTAAGGGGCCCCGGTGGTCGATGCGGATAACCGGCTCAACCACCTCTTCTGTCATTCCCGTCCTCTCATTAGGCACTGCAACAGTATGCTCCCGCCGTGACGGTAAGTCGGGGCACTCGAACAGTGACGCGTTTTTGGGAGGCAACGCCCCATCTCCTATCGGTGCTGTCAACACCGCGTCATGACCTCGTGGTAGAAGAACGTTCACCCTCGGGTGACGACAGCAGCCACACATTTGTTCTCGTAGATGGTCCGTTTTCTCATTGGGAACGCCATGTCAGCATCGACGACAACAGGATCGTTGAAACCACCTCGTATCGCATCGATATCCCATGGTTTGGGTGGGTGTTCTTTTTTCCCATCATGTTCTTTGTCAACCGACTTGGGGTTCGACGCCATCATCTCACCTCCACCCCGCCGTCTCTGCCGTGGTGGGCACCACCCGATCGCCTGAATGCCCGTCAAGTCATGATTCTTGGCCTGCTGGCTGCCGCAGCAATGAGCTCAGCATTCACCAACACTGTCTTCACTCAAACGGTTACGTTCGCAGCAGATGACTTCGGAGTGGGTAATACCGGCGTTGGGGTCGCCGGGTCTCTCGTAAGGGCAGGAATCCTCATCACTATCCCTCTCGCCATCGCCGGTGACCGAATTGGGCGTCGCAAGATTGTCATCGCGATGGCGTGGACCGCTCCGATCGTGACCGCCACCGGCGCTCTCGCCCCCAACTTTCCCTTTCTCGTCGCAACCCAGAGCATCGGGCGACCGCTCGGCCTCGCACTCGACTTTCTTATTGCTGTTATCGCCGCTGAGGAGATGCCACGAGGTTCGCGGGCCTACGCCGTTGGCATTATGGCGATGGCGAGCGGCCTCGGTGCGGGTATCGCTGTCATGGCCCTCCCACTTACCGATCTCGGCCCTTCGGGCTGGAGATGGGTGTTTGCTCTCACGCTCATATGGCTGGTGATCGCGGTTGATCTCACGCGACGGCTTCCCGAGTCACGACGATTTAGTGCGCCGCACGCAGAGCACGTTCCGTTGCATCGCAAACGTTTCTTCACTCTTGCCGCAATCCTCGTCGGTGTGAATCTTCTCGTCGCACCGGCAAGTTTCTTCCAAAATCGCTATCTCAGCGATGTGCGAGAGCTTTCGGGCTCGGCGATCTCACTGTTTAGTTTGGCAACTGCAACGCCAGCAGCAATTGGGCTCATCATTGGTGGGCGGGCGGCAGATCGGCGCGGACGTCGACGCCTCATCGCCATGTCGCTTCCATTCGCTGCGTTACTCATTGTCGCATCGTTCAGCATCGGAGGCCTTCCGATGTGGATCACCGCGTTTGGTGGTGGACTTCTTGGCGGGGTTGCCTACCCTGCCCTTGCGGTCTATCGAGCCGAACTCTTTCCTACTGGCAACAGAAGCCGTGCTGCTGGTCTGCTCACCGTTGCCGCCCTCCTCGGCGGGATTGCCGGCCTCCTCGGTGCCGGCGCACTGCTCGACACCGGGTGGGATTACCGATCGGTCATGGGGCTGCTCATGTTTGGACAGGTCATCGCCGTGATTCTTGTTGTCGTCGGACTTCCTGAGACCGCTCAGCGCGAGCTCGAAGAGATCAGCTGCGACTACCTCCTCCAGACGTCCTCAAGATACGACTAGCCACGTCAAGTCCACGAATCGCTGCGCTTGCACCCTCATGGTCTCCTCCATGATCTGGGTGCACCGATCGCATTTGCTGCCGGTAACGGCGGGAGACTTCCCGAGATGATGGTGACGTCTCTACGTCGGAGAACCCAAGACGTTCCAATGCCCATGCACGCGGATCGGCGAGAGCGGCGAGTGATGAACTTTGCGCACCGGCGAGGAATGCGACCATCGATGGCCCGATGGGCCCTTTCCAACGCAGAGCCTGAATCAAGACATCTGCGATCGATGATCGATGCTGCTGGTCGAGGCGTTCAATTGCGTAAATCGCTCCGAGGACCTGTGCGAGGTCGCCACCACGGTCTGCGAATTCAAATGACATTTCCTCACCTTCCCCGATGAGGCGATGAGTGCTGACCGCAAGCCCATGGCGATCGACTTGGTAGCGATGCCGCATTCGGGGTTGTACCACTCGGCAACCGGCACCGATATCGCTGATGAGCCGACGAAGACCAGTGATGTCATCGCTCGCGAGGTCAAGGGCGTGGCGAGCCACGACCGCACCCAAGAGAATTCCTCCCAGACCTGGAGCGGGTTCGACCGGCAGAACGAGATGGCCTAGCGCAACTCGGCGAGTCGGCTGCGCTGAACGGGAATGAAAAATTTCCAATTCGGCGAGCAGCATTCCGCCGAGCGTAGCGACGACTGTTCAACGCGTCGTTTTGTGCTCAGAGTTCTGGCGAGAAGTCACACCCACGGACGGCAAAGATCTCGCAGATCCCCGGACGCTACCGCGATGTGTTCGGGGTCGAAAGGTTCCTCTGTAAACGACGTTGTCAACTGCTCTACCGCTGCAACCACCGAGGCCCACACGTTAATCGCAAGTACGTAGGGGGGCGACGACTCAGCGAGTTCCGGTGCGAGTCCGAACAGTTGCATACGAGCGGTCGCATCATCGACTGACCGTGCAAGATTGTCACCGATTGAGAACAAGGCGGCGAGAGCCCCGTCGGGTGCTGAACTATCAAGCACTGCAAGGTCTCCT
This sequence comes from Acidimicrobiaceae bacterium, assembly GCA_012269985.1. Taxonomy (GTDB): domain Bacteria; phylum Actinomycetota; class Acidimicrobiia; order Acidimicrobiales; family Ilumatobacteraceae; genus Casp-actino5. The sequence goes on along the minus strand of JAAXJF010000024.1, from coordinate 30,814 downwards.
GATTCGATCGCATCGAGGAGTTCATCAACATCGTCAGCCGCATCACCAATAACGAAGAGCGAATCGCCTTCCCACCGATGGGGAATCTCCCCTGCGATGAGCTGCTCAACGAGCACCCCGCGCTCAGATACCGACCATTCATCAAGTTGAAATTCGACGGCTTCGTCATCGTCGCCGAGAGCGATGGGAAACGGCCCAATTTCGCGTTCGAGTCGATCAAAAATCTCATCGGTGATGTCTTCAGCGGACTCCGGCACAACAAGTTCGTTCTCGCGCCACGCATGGGGAACAGAAGCCGCCGCTAACGACTCAACGAGAGCACTCCGCTGATCGGTATCCCACACGGTGAGGTCGTAGAAGACGTTCACCGCTTCGTCATCATTTGCGTCAAACTCGTGCTGATCGGTCACGCGATGACACTACCTGTTCAGCAACCAGAGAGATTTTCATCTGTCAATGACGTCATGCAAAAAGGCACCGACCAATTCGTACTCTCGCCGTCGATGTTGGGGATTTCGCAACCCATGCCCCTCCCCCTCAAATTCGGTGTAACGCACCTCGACGCCAGATGCATAAAGGGTGTCTCGCAGAGCTCGGCTTTGAGCGACGGGCACGACCGGGTCATCGGTGCCGTGCATCAGTAGCAACGGTTGCCGGATGAGATCGGCTCGACCGACCATCGATCGTTCTTCGTACCGGGGGTCACCGAGAGGTCCGATAAGTGTGTCGTTGTAATGGGCCTCAAAACGGTGGGTTGCCCCTGCTAGGGATGCGGCGTCACTTACCGGATACAACGCAATTCCACCAGCGACCGACTTCGGGTAGTCGATGAGCACACCTAAGACCGCCATCCCTCCCGATGACGACCCCATCACCGCTGTCGTCGATGGCGTCGACCACCCCCGGCGCTGGCATTCAGAAATCACCGCAGCCACATCGTCAACATCGGCGCGGCCCCATTCACCATGTAACGCCTGAGTAAACGAGCGCCCGTGACCGGTCGAACCTCGCGGATCAGGAATGATGACATCCCAACCCTGAGACTGCCAATACGCAACTCGGGGCAGAAATTCGACCTGCCATTGGTCGGTGGGGCCGCCATGGATATGTACAAGACACCGTCCAAACCCGGCGCCGTAACGACGAAAAGAGATTCGGTGCCCATCACTAATGGTTTCTTCACAGGAGGGCTCAGACAGTTCAATCGACGCCCACTTTTCACTCGGACCAACCGCGAGGACGGTGCGACCCCAACGTTCGCTTTCGGTGGGGGATGCACCACTTTCGAGCCGATACACGACGAGTTGGTTGGGCGTCCGCGCTCCACTTCTGAGAGCCGTAATGCCTCCGTGGCCCCAATGGACTTGATGGTGCACGCCACGACCGATTGGTTCCCACTTCTGAGCATCAAACGAATACACACAGAGTTCGCCAAACCCATCGAGGTTTCGAGTGAACGCGAGGTGCTCACCGTCAGGTGACACCGCAAATGAGCGCTGTGAGGTGCCCCACGACGGGCCGCCATGTTCAGCCGCATCAGCGATCAACAACGTTTCGTCACACCACACGTTGAGCCATCCCGAGTCGTCTCGCAGTGACAACACGCCGTGGCGTGAACCGGTGATCTGTTGCTGCTGACCTTTCCCCGCGATGACGGTGATCGAGCGCTCATCAAGGTCGCATCTCACCTGAACTGAGTGGTCCCACGGCATATCAGGAACCGACCAGCCCTGCCACGTCACCACCTGCATTCCGCGGTCGCTGATCACGGCAGGGTCTGCACAGAAATCATGCCGGCCGTCATCGAGGCGCTCGACGTCACCATTGCCGATCGCAATCATCCACACCGATCCACGATCAGCGGTCACCACCACCGCGTTGCGGCCAACGACCGGTACCGGACTTTCAATCGGACCGTCCATTGCCGACAACAGCGTTGTTGCTGGGTGTGTCCGATCGGGCCAGACCCGCAGCGTGCCGTCGTACGCCACATAGACGATTGCATCGCCATCGCCAGCAAAACACCAGACCCCTCCACTTCCACCACGCCCCACCGCCGGTGGCGTATCAATCGCAAGTGTCTTCTCTGATCCTCCGTCAACCAAAACCTCAACGAACGAACATGCTTCTCCGGAAGGGCGAGAAAGAAAGATGACTGCGTCACCGTCGGGTGTAGGTCGAGGCTCGGTGATATCCCGGCCAGAAAGACACATCTCAATATCGGGGGTTTTGCCCATGCAGATGACGGTACCTTCCGGCACTACCGTATGGGTATGTCTGACACCAGTGCCCAGCGCCCTGATCGCAACCTTGCCCTCGAACTTGTGCGCGCCACCGAATCAGCTGCTCTCGCCGCAGCACGATGGGTGGGTCGCGGCGACAAAGAGGGTGCTGACGCAGCAGCAGTAGACGCCATGCGCCTCAGCCTTTCCACAGTTCAGATGAACGGCGTCGTCATCATCGGTGAGGGCGAGAAAGATGATGCCCCGATGCTGTATAACGGCGAGGTCGTCGGAGACGGCTCTGACCCGCAAGTTGATGTCGCAGTTGACCCGATTGACGGCACGACGCTGACCGCCCTCGGTCTCAACAATGCGTTGTCAGTGATCGCAGTCGGTGAGCGCGGCTCAATGTTTGATCCAGGCCCATCGTTCTACATGAAGAAAATTGCGGTTGGGCCCGAGGCTGTCGGCTGTATTGACATCACAGCAAGCCCGACACAAAACCTTCGATGGATCGCAAAGGCCAAGCAGACAACTGTGCGCGACCTCACCGCCGTGATCCTTGACCGGCCTCGACATCAAGACCTCATCGACGAGGTTCGTTCTACCGGTGCTCGCATCCGGCTGATCCGTGATGGCGACGTGTATGGGGCGATTGCAACATCATGGCCTGATGCCGGTGTCGACGTTCTGTTCGGTATCGGTGGCACCCCTGAAGGCGTGATTAGCGCTGCTGCCCTCAAGAGCATGGGTGGAGAAATTCAAGCAATCGTCGATCCGCAATCAGATGATGAACGAGCGAACGTCGAGGCTGCCGGCATCGACACGAGTCGGGTGCTCAGCCAAGATGATCTCGTTCAAGGCAACAACTGCTTCTTCGCCGCCACAGGACTGACCGATGGTCAACTCCTCCGAGGCGTTCGCTTCGACGGGCGCGGCGCAAGAACACAAAGTCTCGTGATGCGATCCCGATCAGGAACGGTGCGCTTTATCGATGCCCGCCACAGAGTGCGGAAACTCCAAGAGTTTTCGGCGATCGATTACACCTGAACGCCGGCGGCGCTGAGACGAGCGTTTGCCCGCCCAAGAGCTGCAACCGCACTTGCGTCATGTTCTCCACGCAACTGCGATTCCGCCCGATCTTTTGCCGCCTTTGCCCGCTCGACGTCGATCTGAGAGGCAATCTCCGCAGTATCTGAAAGTATCGACACCTTGTTGTTGCTTACCTCAACGAATCCACCATGGACGGCGATGTCTTCAGTTGAGCCGTCGGCAAGGAACACCCGGGTGTGGCTTTCTGTCAACGCCCCAAGAAATGCGGCGTGGCCTGGCTGAAAGGCGATTTCTCCACCACCGAGGGTACGGGTGATGACCATCGTGGCCTCACCCGAATACAGCACCGCCTCCGGCGATACCACCTCTACGCTCATGGTGGCTGACATCAATCAGCTCTCCCTCAGAGCCTTCGCCTTCGCCTGCACCTGATCGATGTTGCCAACGTTCAAGAATGCCTGCTCAGGAAGGTCGTCGAGTTCACCGTCGATGAGAGCCTCGAATGATTCGACAGTCTCAGCAACAGGTACGTACTCGCCCTTGAGACCGGTGAAGACCTCGGCGACATAGAACGGCTGCGACAAGAAGCGCTGCACCTTACGGGCACGGTTCACGGTGAGACGGTCCTCTTCGGAAAGTTCGTCAAGACCGAGAATTGCGATGATGTCTTGCAGTTCCTTGTAGCGCTGGAGAGTCTCCTGCACACGACGAGCCACGTTGTAGTGGTGATCTCCAACCACCTCAGGTGAGAGGATCGTCGAAGTTGACGCCAACGGGTCAACAGCAGGGTAGATACCGAGCGCTGCGACCTGACGAGACAACTCAGTCGTTGCATCAAGGTGCGTGAAGGTCGTGAATGGCGCAGGGTCGGTGTAGTCGTCAGCGGGCACATACACGGCCTGCAGGGACGTAATCGAACGGCCCCGCGTTGAGGTAATGCGCTCCTGCAACTGACCCATCTCGTCAGCGAGCGTTGGCTGGTAACCCACAGCTGATGGCATACGGCCGAGCAGCGTTGACACCTCTGAACCCGCCTGCACGAAACGGAAGATGTTGTCGACGAAGAGCAACACGTCTTGGTTCTGAACGTCGCGGAAGTACTCAGCCATCGTGAGGGCTGACAGTGCAACGCGGAGACGCACGCCTGGTGGCTCGTCCATCTGGCCGAAGACCAAGGCGGCCTTTTCAAACACACCTGACTCCATCATCTCAAGACGGAGGTCGGTGCCCTCACGGGTGCGCTCACCAACACCGGCGAACACCGACACACCACCGTGCTGTGATGCCACACGGTTAATCATCTCGGTGATGAGCACGGTCTTGCCCACGCCCGCACCTCCGAAGAGGCCAATCTTGCCACCGGCGAGATATGGGGTGAGAAGGTCGATGACCTTAATGCCGGTCTCGAACATGCGAGCCTGCGGCTCAAGAGCGTCGAACGATGGAGCTTCACGGTGAATCTCCCAACGATCCATCTGGTCGAAGCCGTCTGGGTCGTTGTCGAGTGCTTCACCCCACACGTTCCACACGTGTCCGAGCACCTTGTCGCCCACTGGCACGGTGATACCGCGCCCTGTATTGCGGACGGTGGTGCCTCGGGTGAGGCCGTCAGTCGGCTTCAAGCACACGGCGCGAACTCGGCCAGAACCAAGTTGCTGTGCGACTTCTGCCAACACGGGTTGCGGCTCTCCATCGACGATGATGTCGAACTCAAGCGCAGTGTTGAGTTCTGGAAGCGCACCACGTGGGAACTCGACGTCGATCACCGGTCCGGCGATTGCGACGACGCGTCCTGAGGCGAGTTCGGTTTCGGTCATGCTCATGTCAGTTGTCTCCGTGCTGTGCTGCTGGGACGGGCGACTCTCCGAGGAGGTCGACATATTGGGCGGTCGAGGAATTCCCCGAACCGAGGGCTTCGGCACCACCAACGATCTCCATGATCTCGGTGGTAATTGCGTCCTGACGGGCGCGGTTCATAATGATGCTGAGATTGTTAATCAGCTCTTCGGCGTTATCTGTCGCCGACTTCATTGCTCGCTGCCGGAAGGCATGCTCAGACGCAGCTGCGTTCAGCAATGCGGCATACACACGAGCTTCGACATACCGAGGGATCAGCGTGTCGAGAATGGTGGATGGATCAGGTTCGAATTCGTAGTCTCCGCCGCTGCCATCGGTTGAGCCGGCCTTACCGTCTCCACCTTCGATCGCTTCCGCGGTGAGCGGAACCAAAGGCCGAAGCACGACTTCTTGGCTGCCCGGAGTGATGAATCGGGTGTAGACCAATTCGATGCGGTCAACTTCACCTGACTCGTACATCGCTACCGCAGCCTGGGCGATCTCGCGAGCATTCTCATACGACGGGCTATCGCTGTACCCTCCGAAGGCTCCCGCAACGTTGTAATTGCGGAACTTGAAATAGCTCTCGGCTTTGCGGCCTGAGGTGACGATTCGGTAGTCCTTGCCGGCGAGGGTGTCTGCTTTGATCTCGCCCTCAGCAGCACGCTGCACTCCGGCGTTGTAGCCGCCGCACAATCCACGATCGGCGGAGATCACGACGTAGCAGGTTGTGCGAATCTCATCGCGCCCAAGCAACAACGGTGAATCTGATGAGCCACCAGCAGCAGCGAGGTCTTTCACAACCTCGGTGATCTGCTCAGAGTACGGCACAGCGGCCTGTACTCGTTGCTGGGCTTTCACGATTCGTGAACCCGCAATCAGTTCCATGGCGCGCGTGATCTTCTTGGTGGCCTGCATCGACTTGATGCGACCGCGAAGAATGCGCTCCTGACCTCCTGCCATCTAGATCACTCCGTGGCGAGGGTCTTGTCGGAATTTGCGTCGCCGACTTCGTCAGCGTCAACAGCCGTTGGATCGGCGTTCACGCCTGATAACGCACTGGCTGCAACGAACGAGTCTTTGAATGATTGAACGATGTCGTCGAGGCTGTCAGGCACACCTGAAGTACGGATCTCCTGCAAGAGACCTGCGTGACGGCTTCGCATGAACTCGAGAAGTTCTTCTTCGAAGCGACCGACATCAGCCACTGGAACGTCGTCGATGTAGCCCTTCGTGCCGGCGAAAATCGACACCACTTGCTCTTCAACCGACATTGGGCTGTTGAGGGGCTGCTTCAGCAGTTCAACGAGACGGTAGCCACGCTCGAGCTGCGCTTTCGACACTGCGTCAAGCTCTGAGCCGAATGTTGCGAATGCTTCGAGCTCGCGGAACTGGGCGAGGTCGAGCTTCAGCGTTCCGGCGACACCCTTCATCGACTTGATCTGCGCTGCGCCACCTACTCGTGACACCGAGATACCCACGTCGACCGCAGGGCGAACACCTGACTTGAAGAGGTTGTCCTGCAGGTACACCTGACCGTCGGTGATCGAAATCACGTTGGTCGGAATGAACGCGGACACGTCGCCGGCCTTCGTCTCAATGATCGGAAGAGCGGTGAGTGAGCCTGCGCCGTTCTCATCGGAGAGTTTTGCGGCACGCTCGAGGAGACGGCTGTGCAAGTAGAAGACGTCACCGGGATACGCCTCACGGCCTGGTGGGCGGCGCAACAACAGGGACAACTGACGATAGGCCTCAGCCTGCTTCGAGAGGTCGTCGTAGACCACGAGGGCGTGCTCACCCTTTTCCATCCAGTGCTGACCCATTGCACAACCGGCGTATGGAGCAAGGTATTTGAACGGCGCTGAGTCGGCAGCAGGAGCGGTCACCACGACGGTGTACTCCATAGCGCCGGCCTCACGAAGCGTCTCAACGGTCTGAGCGACGGTTGAACCCTTCTGGCCGATCGCAACGTAAATGCACTTCACGCCCTGTCCCTTTTGGTTCAGGATCGTGTCGATTGCAACCGTGGTCTTACCGGTCTTGCGGTCACCAATGATGAGCTCACGCTGACCACGGCCAATCGGCGTCATGGCGTCAATCGCCTTGATGCCGGTCTGCAATGGCTCGTGCACCGGCTTGCGACCCATGATGCCAGGGGCCTGGATTTCCATACGGCGCATCTCGACGCCAACGAGGTCACCCTTGCCGTCCACCGGCTCGCCGATTGCGTTCACGACGCGACCGAGAACACCGTCGCCTGACGGCACCGACAAAATGCGGCCGGTAGCCGTTACCGACTGGCCCTCTTCGATCTGGTCTGATGACCCGAGGACAACCGCACCAATCGAACCTTCATCGAGGTTGAGAGCGAGACCGAGGACGCCTCCAGGGAATTCGAGAAGCTCGTTCACCGCAGCGTCGGGCAAGCCAGCAACACGGGCAATACCGTCACCAACTTCGACGACCCGACCAACGGTGCGAGCCTCGACCGATGGCTCGTAGCCATCGAGGTTCTTTGTAATTGCTGCCGCAATATCGGCAGCGGAAAGTGTGAGTTCAGCCATGACGTGTTCTCCTAGAGACGGCTCTTCAACTGATCAAGACGGGTACGAACGCTTCCATCGATGACGCTGTCACCAACGGTTGCGACGACTCCACCGATCACGGTGGGGTCAATAACAACTTTGAGATTCACCTCATGCCCAGATGAGTTGGTCAACGCTGCTTTCAAGCGGCTCACCTGGTCATCTGAGAGGGCGACCGCAGTGCGAACTTCTGCGACTGCGAGATCTTTTGAGGCCGATGCTCGGGCGACGAGGCTGTCGATGATCTCAGGAAGATCACGGCCACGGCCGGAACCAATGACCATCGACACCAACTGCATGGTCGTCGAGGTCGCTTGACCATCGAGCAGGCTTTCTACGATGCCTTGACGACGATCGGCCGGCACCATGTCATCGGTGAGTGCGGCACGGAGTGCATCGCTCGACTCGTATGAGCGAGCGAACCGAAACAGTTCGTCTTCAACCTCGTCGAGATTGCCTTCCGCTCGGGCGATTTCAAACAAGGCTCGTGCGTAACCCTCAATACGTGCGTCACTCATGATCCGGCACCTACCTTCTGAATGAAGTCTTCGATCAGTGCTTGCTGAGTTGCGTCATCAAGAGTTTCGGCGACCAATTGATCGACGACCGATGATGATATTCGGGATACTTCAACTCGGAGCTCATCACCCATGCGACCCGCAAGACCCGCTGACTCAGCCTCTGCGCGTGCTTCGAGATCGGCGATCTCTGCAGCCAAACGCTCACGGCCCTCTGACAGCAACGCAGCGGCTTGCTCATCGGCCTCGGCGAGGAGACGGGCACGCTCAGAAGCGATGTCACCAGCAGCACGACGAATCTCTTCGGCCTCGGTGCGAGCCGACTCGAGTGCTTCAGCAGCACCATCGAGTTCAGCCTGGATCTTTGCGGTGCGGTCAGCCATGCCCTTCTTTGCAGCAGGGCCTCCGAACTTGTAGATCAGAGCAAAAATGATGATCGACGCAATACCGCCATAGATCAGTTCGGAGAGCGGTGGCAATAACCAGTTAACACTCTGTGCGGGATCGATATCTCCCGCGGCAATCAGGTTCATCGTGTTGCTCCTGACGTCATTGAGCCCTCAACAGCTGCCGACACGGCTCCCGCATCGGGGGCACGCCCAGTTGCGAGTTCGACGGTGCGTGCGGCGACGGTTGCGGCTGCTGAACCAATATCACCTCGAATTGCCTCATGCGCAGCAGCAGCCTCAGCGGCAGCCGCGTCTCGAGCGCTTGAGATGCGAGCGTTGGCCTCAGCGAGTTGCTCTGAACGCTCTTGCTCCAACGTGGCGCGGGCTGCATCGACACGAGACGCGGCCTCAGCTTTCACTTCAGAGAGCGCAGCCTCATATGCGGCTACCTCAGCTTCTGCTTCGCTGCGAGCCTGATCGGCTTCAGCGTGCGCACCACGAATCGAGTCGTAGCGAGCATCCATGCTCCGACGAAGGCGCGGATACAGGAAGAAGCGCATGAGCAACGCAAAGAGGATGAATGCACCGGCACCCCAGTACAACTCTTTGGCTTCAGGCATGATCGGGCTTGGGCCCGGATCGCACTTCCCCAGCGATTCGATCTTTTCTGAAGGATCTTTGCCCTCAGGAATGATCGAACAATCCGCGTACGTGTACTCGGAGTAGCCCTCCTCGCCTTCGCTGGCGGAGAGGAGCACTTCAGGTCCATTTGACCCGTATGTCACGACGGCTGTCAGCACGTCAACTCCTTGATCTGCAGTTATCGGTTACGTATACGAGATCCGGTCGATGCCGGATCGAGTGATCAGAGACCGATGAGGATGAAGACCACGAAGCCGATGAGGGCGAGCGCCTCGGTGAAGGCGATGCCAAGGAACATCGTGGTGCGGACCATGCCGGCAGCCTCTGGCTGACGGGCCATTGCCTCAACGGACTTACCGACCAGGTAGCCAATGCCGATACCGGGGCCAATTGCGGCGAGTCCGTAAGCGAACCCGGCCGAACTAGCGGCGGCTGCAGCCTTGTCGGCTTCCTGAGCGAGAATGGTGAATGCTTCCATGTTGGGGTTGTCTCCTGGTTGGTTTGTAAGGGGAGAAATCGGTCCTGAGTGTTAGTGCTCAGGATGGGCGGCACCACCGATGTACACGGCGGCGAGGATCGTGAAGATGTAAGCCTGCAAGAACGCGACGAGAACCTCGAACGCGGTGAGGAACACCAGCATGAAGAACGGCAAAATGCCGACCGGAACCAGGGCAATGTTGCCGCCCTGAACCAATTCCTTCGTGAGAAGGGCAAAGGTCACGAGAAGGATGTGACCAGCGAGCATGTTGGCAAACAGACGAACTGTCAGCGAGAACGGACGCACGAGGAACGTCGAGATGAACTCGATCGGCGTCACGAGGATGTAGAGCGGCCCGGGCACCCCAGGAGGGAAGAGCGAGTTCTTGAGATATCCGAGGCCCTGGTGCTTGAAGCCAACGCCGATGAAGACAACCCAAACGAGCAGCGAAAGGAAGAGTGGGAGCGCCATTCGAGCAGTTGCTGGCATCTGAATGACCGGAATAATTCCCGGAACGTTGCAGAGGTAGATAAACGAGAAAAGGCTGAGAAGGAATGGTGTCCATCCGAGGCCGTCGCGACCCATCGTTGGCATGACGATCTGGTTTTCGATGAATTCAACAATCGCTTCTGCGAGGTTTCGAACTCCCTTAGGAGCCTTCGAGCCATCGGCGTTACCGGCGATGAGGAAGATCACCGACGCAATCACCGCAGCGAGCACCGAGATGATGGCGACCTTGTTGAACGACGGGAACACATCACTCCATCGGAGGATTTCGTTAATTGGTGGAAATTCGAGTGCGAACACGTTTGTTTCGTTCCTGTTGTTTCTACGGGCGGGCAGGTTTTAAGCCAGCATGAGCCAGCGAGATTGCTACGTACTTCAACTCCCACACGAGGAGTCCTATGTGAGACACGATTATGGTCGCTCCGAGTGCGGGACGCGAAATCCATGATGCGTCACGTACGAGAAGGAAGGCAACGAGAATCAATCCTAGACGAATGAGGTAGCCGAACAACGTGGCGGCCATCACTAATGCGGTAGAAATTTTGGCGGCGCCTGAGACGAGTGCAGCGGCCAACAAAAAGTTGACGAAGACGAGTCCAAGAGCGAACGCCGCCGACAACGCTCCGGGGCCGCCCCAGGGCATCGCTGCCACCGCGATGATCAAGGGGGTGACGTAGATACCGCGCTTGACCATGTCGAGCGAAATTCGCACTTCAATCGGGTTGTCATCGAGTTCAGGCGTCGACATATCTGAAGTCGTCATCGAGTCGTCCTCGCTTGTGCAGCGTCACGACGCTCAGCCTCCAGGCGTTCCATACGGCTGTCGTAGTCGAGTTTCATCTTGACGAAAGAGCCGGCAGCAGCAAAGAGCACAAGTCCGATCATGAATAGCGGACGAGTTCCCAGCCATCGGTCGACGAGCCAGCCAATTCCGAGAAAAAACGCAAGAAGGAGCGCAGTCTCCATCCCGCGACCCAAGTTGTCGTCGGCTCCGCCGCCGCGGGAATCTCGGGCTTGGGTAAAGAGCAACTTCATAGGAGGGAACGAGTCATGAACAAGCACCACCTGTGCTTGACAACGTCCGAAAAACTAGACGATGTCCACCGGCATTCGCAACCATCTCGTGTTGCAGTTTCTTGGCATTTTCCATCGGGGAAGAAGCGCAAAGTTCAGTCTTCTGAGGTGATCTGCTCAGATGCCGGTCGAAGCAGTGCCGCCTCAATCTCTTCAGCCCGCTTTCGGCGCACGCTCGGATGCAGCACCGTGAACAACACGATCGCGATCGCCCCCATTCCAAATGGCAGATACGTCGGGTTGGTGCCTGTGAGCACCGGATACAGCGTGAATGCTGACAGCAACGCCGTCCACGTCCACAAGATGGCAACACTTCGACGGTGACCATGACCAAGGTTCATCAGACGGTGATGAAGATGGCCCTTATCGGCAACGTCAATCGCTTGGCGCTGTGAGGCACGACGCACGATCGCAAACAGCGTGTCGAGAATTGGGACACCAAGAATGAGCACTGGGATCGCCAACGGAGCAAGGAAGAAAAACGTTTGGCCGACGAACGCCTGGGTCAATGGATCAGCTCGGCCTCCAACCATGCCCGTCGCAACCGCAAGGAGGAGACCAAGAAGGAACGCTCCCCCGTCACCCATAAAGATGGTCGCCGGGTTGAAATTATGCGGAAGGAATCCAATCGCAATTCCTGCAGCGATGATTGCGACGAGAGGCCCCAAGTTGGGCTGGCTCAAGAGCCCAAGATCCGACAATTTGAATGCGTACAGAAAAAACGCTCCTGCACCGATTGCGACGATTCCTGCGGCCAACCCATCAAGGCCATCGATCAAATTGATCGCTTGAGTCATACCTAGCAACCAGATAACGGTCACCACCGGCTGCCAGTCACCCGACAAAATAAACACGTCCAGATAAGGAACGCGGAAGTAGTACATCGTCGCCCCAAACCACGTCAACAACATTGCGGCAACGACGATGCCAGTCACTTTGGCCGGAGGAGCAAGATCTCGAGTGTCGTCGAAGAATCCAATGGCGGTGATGGCAAGCACAGCGAGAATGACACCAATGTGTTCGATGCTCCCATCGAAAAGGGCGTCGAAACGGCCAAGTGACTGTGCGAGCGCAAGCGCAATTACAAGCCCGAGCAACATTCCGAGACCACCGACGTTCGGAATCGCTGTTGTGTGGACACTTCGGTCATTAGGTTGCGCAACCCAACCTCGTCGCTGCGCGATCTTGCTCACGACAGGAGTGGTCAGAAACGTGACTGCGGCCGCCACGAACCCAATGATGAGGTAGTCAAAGAGGCTCGGCATGGCGTGACCTTAGACCCGATACGGCTCAGTACGCCGGGAACCTCTCACAGAGATCAGCAACCTCTCGACGGACCTCAGCGACCACTTGCGCATCGCTTCGATCACGCAGTGTTCGAGCGATGAGATCAGCGATCACCGGCATTTCGACAGCCCCCATTCCCTGGGTCGTCACCGACGGTGTCCCGATGCGAACACCGCTCGTCACAAATGGGCTTCGAGGGTCGTCGGGAACCGTGTTCTTATTCAACGTGATACCTGCATCATCGAGAACCGCCTGCGCTTCCTTGCCCGTCAGTTCGGCGTCAAAGGGCTGGAGATCAACGACGATCATGTGAGTGTCGGTGCCACCCGACACCATTCTGAACCCGTGACCAGCGAGACAGTCGGCAAGTTGAGAGGCGTTCGAGACAATGCGGTGTGCGTATTCGCCGAACTCCGGCGACGCCGCTTCTTTAAACGCAATTGCTTTGCCCGCAATCACATGCTCTAACGGGCCGCCTTGCCAACCTGGAAACACCGCTTTATCAATTGCCGCAGCATGCTCAGCTTTCGCCAGAATGCATCCACCACGAGGGCCTCGCAAGGTCTTGTGTGTCGTAAACGTCACGACATCAGCGAACGGAACCGGGTTTGGGTGGGCGCCACCCGCAACGAGCCCAGCGAGGTGAGCAATGTCAAACAGCAACAACGCACCGACCTCATCGGCAATCTTTTTGAACGGCTCAGGGTCGAGCCGGCGTGGGTAACTCGTCGTACCCGCCACGATGAGTTTTGGTCGGTGCTCTACCGCGAGCTCACGAACACGGTCCATGTCGATACGTTCCTCAGCACCAACACCAAACGACACAAAGTTGTAGAGCAGCCCGCTTGCATTTACCGGGGAACCATGAGTGAGATGGCCCCCGTGGTCAAGACTGAGCCCGAGCACGGTGTCACCGGGTGACAGCAACGCCTGATACACGCACATATTTGCGTTAGCACCGGAGTGTGGCTGCACATTTGCGTGGTCGGCTCCAAACAAACGTTTCACTCTTTCAATCGCAATCGACTCAATCGAGTCGACGATCTGGTTGCCTCCGTAGTAACGCTTGCCCGGGTAGCCCTCTGCATATTTGTTGGTGAGAATTGACCCAACCGCCTTCATGACCGCAGGGGAAGTGAAATTTTCGCTCGCAATGAGCTGCAGACCCGTTTGCTGTCGATCAAACTCGGCCTCGAGCAACGCCTCAACTTCGAGGTCGGGCTGCGCATCAGACGGGAACGGCATGGTTAGAACTCCTCCTCGAGAGCGGTGAGTTGATCGACTCTTCTTGCGTGACGACCTCCCTCAAACTCGGCTGAAAGAAAGGTGTCAACAATTTCTTCGGCGAGCCCCACACCGACAACTCGAGCACCAATCGACAGCACGTTGGCATCGTTGTGTTGTCGTGCCATGCGGGCGGTGTACAGGCAATTGCACAACGCGGCCCGAACACCTCGGACCTTATTTGCCGCCAACTGTTCGCCCTGCCCGCTTCCTCCGAGCACGATGCCGACATCAGCTTCGCCATCGCGCACAGATCGTCCGGCAGCTGAACAAAATCCTGGATAGTCGACGCTGTCGGTGGAGTGTGTCCCGTGGTCGATCACGTGGTGCCCCGACGCTTCGACATAGGCAATGAGGTGTTGTTTAAGTTCGAAGCCGGCGTGATCACAGCCGAAAGAGATGGTCGCCACGACTGCAAAGTGTACGGCCGAACGTGCCTAGGGTCACGGACGTGCCAACAATCTCAGCTCGTACACCAGTGATCATCGGCGTCGGCCAAGTGCAACAGCGGGTCGACGACCCGAGTGAGGCCGCCGATGCAACCGTTTTGATGGCGAACGCCATCAGATCAGCGGCCGAGGATGCAACCTCAACTGGTGACCCGATTCGTTCAGCTGATGTGCTCGCAATCGTGCACACCTTGTCGTGGCGATACGGCGACCCGGCCCGGGTTGTGGCCGACCGGCTCGGTATTAGCCCTCGCCGAGTCGTCACCCCAATGGGCGGCAACTCGCCTCAATCCCTCGTCAACTCTGCCTCACAACGAATCCTTCGAGGAGAACTTGACTGCGCACTTCTTGTCGGCGGCGAAACATGGCGCTCACGAATGCGGGCCAGAAAGCACGGTGTCGATCTCGACTGGCCAAAAGTTGATCCAGAAGTACTTGAACAGGAACCACCAGAAACATGGGGTCACGACCTGCAAATGTCAAACGCAGAGGAGACCGAGCTGGGTCTCATCATGCCGGTGCAGGTCTACCCGATGTTTGAAACAGCAATCAGAGCTGCCCGGGGTGTCAGCCCTGAGCAACACCTCGCCGATGTCGGTCGTATGTGGTCAGCATTTAGTGCCGTTGCAGAGCAGAACCCGAATGCCTGGCTGCGACAATCACTGAGCCCGAGTGAGATCACCACGCCATCAGAGTCAAACCGCATGGTCGGTTACCCCTACACAAAAGCGATGAACTCGAATAATGACGTTGACATGGCAGCAGCGATCATCATTTGTTCGGCTGAGCATGCGGAGTCACTCGGGGCGCCAAGAGACCACTGGGTCTTCCCCCACAGTGGTTCTGACTGCCACGAACATCCGTTCATCACCGATCGTGACAATTTCTCTCAGACACCTGCCGTTGAGTTGGGTGGTCGACACGCACTCGAGTTGGCCTCGCTCGATATCGATGACATCGCTCATCTCGATCTCTACTCGTGCTTTCCTTCGGCGGTGCAACTCGGTGCTCGCTCTCTCGGTATCGACCCGTACAGCGAAAGCCGTCCACTCACTCAGACCGGCGGGCTCTCATTTGCTGGCGGACCATGGAATGAATACGTCATGCATTCGATTGCGACGATGGTCGAGACCCTCCGCAACGACCCAGGATCTACAGGTCTGGTGTGGGCCAACGGCGGGTTCGTGACGAAGCATGCGTTTGGCACCTATTCGACGACACCGCCATCTCAAGATTTCAGACATGCCGAGCCTCAAGACGAGATCGATGCTCTTCCCAAGGCGGGCTGGGCTGACGCTGAAACCGCATCTCACGACAGCACCACACACATCGAGGCCTACACCGTCATGCACGGACGGACATCTCAGCCAGAAACCGCCTGGGCCGCGATCAGACTTGCCGATGGCCGGCGCACATTTGGCAAGAGTGACGACCCCGCACTGCTCGCTCACCTTCTCGAGGGCGAGCACGTGGGTGAGGTTGTTCAGGTGATGAGCGATCACCGCTTTGAACCCATGAACTAAGTCGGCAGTGACGTGACCTACTGAGAGGTGGCATGATCACACCATGACGAGTTCATCTACGAAGCCCCGCATCATCCTCGATTGCGATCCCGGCCACGACGACGCGGTTGCGATCGTTGTCGCCGCACACACATGCGAGTTACTGGGCATCACAACGGTGGCGGGTAATGCCCCACTCGACAGGACCACTCACAACGCCCGAGTGCTTCGACACATGCTCGACCTTGACGTCGAGGTGCACTCAGGGGCCGGTCGGCCAATGGTGGTCGAGCCAGCATTTGCCGGATACGTCCACGGCGAAAGTGGTCTTGACGGCGCTGACCTTCCCGAACCGACTCGGCCGCTTGATGGAACCGACGGCATTCAATTCCTTATCGAAACTGCCCGCTCCAACCCTGGCTGCCACCTTGTCGTCACTGGGCCGATGACGAATATTGCTCTTGCGCTGCGAAGCGACCCCTCGCTCGGAGACCACATCGCCGGCATCTCCTTTATGGGTGGCGGCACATTTGGAAATCGCACTGCGATGTCTGAATTCAATTTCTGGGCTGACCCGCATGCGGCTGCGGTCGTCGTCAACTCGGGCCTCCCTCTCATCATGGCTGGCCTCGACGTCACCCACCAGTTTCAAGCGACCGCGCCCCGCATCGAACAGGTGAAATCAATTGACGGGCAACTCGCACACGTGCTCTCCGGCTTATTCGATTTCTTTTCTGCGAATTACAACTCACGTCACGACGACATGGAAGGCGCAGCCGTTCACGATCCTCTTGCGGTGCTCGCGCTCAGCCATCGTCAGCTGTTCGAGTCGGAAGAACGATTCGTCGACGTCGTTATCGACGGCGATCACACTCGAGGAATGACCGTTGTCGATCAACGAACCCTCATCGATCGGCCCGCTGCGAACTGCACGGTGCTCACCAAGGTTGACGCGGATGCCGCCTGGGATGTCGCCGCAGCGGCGATCGCTGCGGGAAGCGTTGAGCGGTGACCACCGACTCCTTCCCACGCCAGTACGCCCGCACGCGCCGCTTCTCCCTTGGCGAGCCACGCGACCTCCGGATTAGTCCTGACCACTCAACCGTGTTCTTTGCGCGATCAAAGAGCGGTAGCGACCCCATCACTTGCCTCTGGGCATGTGATTCGAACACAGGTCGCGAGCGGCTCATTGTCGACCCCAGCGAACTCAACACCAACTCAGAACGCTCAGATGCCGAGCGGGCCGTTCGTGAACGCCTCCGAGAGTCGGCCGAGGGCATCACCTCATACGACACTGACCATGGCTGCACGACCGCAGTGTTCACCGTGTCGGGAAGCGTCTTTCGGGTCGACCTCGCCACAGGCGAACTCACCGCAGTTGACGTTGGTGCTGGAGCCTTTGATCCGCGACTCTCGCCGGATGGTCAACACCTCGCCGTCGTGACCGGCACCACATTTAAGGTCGTATCGATAGCGGCACCCCAGACACCGCTCATCGAACTCAGTAGCGACAGCGCTGACATCAGGTGGGGTGTGGCCGAGTTCATTGCCGCTGAGGAAATGGGACGGATGCGCGGGCATTGGTGGTCGCCAGATGGCACACAACTTCTCGTCGCCCGGGTCGATAACAGCCCCGTGTCGGAGTGGTCACTCAGCGACCCGGCGCAGCCCTGGGCACAACACCAGTCGATGAAATACCCGGCGGCTGGAACTGCAAATGCCACGGCCACCTTCCATCTTGTCGATCTCTCATCAGGAGCGCTAACTCCAGTCGAGTGGGACGCCGCTGCCTTCGAATACGTGGCGAGAGCGTCGTGGGACTCATTTGGGCCTCTCTTGGCGGTGCAATCGCGTGATCAACGAACTCTCAATGCGCTTCGGGTTGATCCGATGGACGGGTCAACCATCACTATCTGGCACGACGAAGATGAGCACTGGGTTGAACTTGTTCCGGGCACACCCGTTGGAATCGGGCTCGACAACGTCGTGACCGCAGCAGACCGAGATGGTGCCCGTCGCCTCATCATTGATGGTGAACCGGTCACACCTGCCGACCTTCAAGTCCGGTCGGTTATTCACGCTCATCACGATGGCGTGCTGTTCACCGCGAACCCGATCGACAACAGCACTGTTCAACACCTTTGGGTCTGGCACCGCGAGGGTGGCCTTTCCGAACTCGTTGGCGGCGACGTCTTCGCACAAGCGGCCGGAACCACCGAATTCGCCATCACGAAAACCGCAGACCTTCACCAAGCAGGTCAGCCGTGGACACTTCCAAATGGACATCAGCTCGCATCATTTTCAGAACACCCTCTCTGCGAACCACACGTGACGATCGCTCGAGGCATCGCAGAAGACGGTCACGCGCTCGACGTTGCGATTCTGCTTCCCTCAACGCCGATCACCGGCCCATTACCGGTGCTTGTTGACCCCTACGGCGGCCCGCACGCGCTGCGGGTCGTTCGATCGCAACGTGCACATCTCAACTCCCAATGGTTCGCCGATCAAGGGTTCGCTGTCGTCATTTGCGATGGCCGAGGCACCCCGGGCCGAGGATCGTCGTGGGAACGTGCAGTCCATGGAGACCTCGCGTCACCGGTTCTCGATGACCAAGTGACCGCACTCGACATCGCAGCGAAGCACTGCGAAACACACCTCGGCTGCACCCTCGATCTCTCACGGGTTGCAATCCGAGGATGGAGTTTTGGCGGTTACCTCTCGGCGCTCGCAGTCATGCGAAGGCCTGATCGCTTTCATGTTGCTGTCGCCGGAGCACCAGTCACCGAATGGCGCTGGTACGACACTCACTACACTGAGCGATATCTCGGGAATCCGGCGGTCGATGACACCGCCTATCGACGATCATCGCTCATCGAAGATCTCGAGTCACTCGAACGACCGCTGTTGCTCATTCACGGTCTCGCTGACGACAACGTTGTTGCCGCTCACACCCTGCAACTGTCGTCTGCACTGCTGTCGATCGGCGCTCCTCATTCTGTTCTCCCACTCGCTGGGGTGAGTCACATGACCCCTCAAGAAGTCGTTGCTGAACATCTCCTCAATCTTCAACTGGACTTCATCCGTCAGCACCTATCGTCTTCCCAAAACCACTAACTCGCTCCGAACACATGTCGCTACACGAGTCGGTATCCCATGAGAAGTTCACCTCGGCTCACCGCCGCTCAAGCGGCAACACGTTGACCGCGCAAGCAACACCTCACTCATCCCCCTCAGTCATCTGATGTCGGTACTTGATCTCATCATCATCGGAATCGCCGTCTGTCTCGGCGCCGTCGTGAAGAGCGTCACCGGAATGGGCCTCCCACTCATCGCGCTCCCCATCAGCTCACGCTTCGGGTCACCAGCAACCGGGATGGCCATACACGCCATACCCTCAATTGTTCAGAACGCCGGAATTGTCGGCACTAACTGGCACGCACGTACAAAAACCCGGGGTCTCACTTCGTTTTGTCTTGCCGGTGGAATCGGAGTGGTGATCGGCACGCTCTCACTTGGCGCTGTACCTGAACACATCACGCTCATCGCGCTCAACATCACCATCATCACCTGGCTCTACCAGCGTCTCCGGAACCCCGACCACAACATTCCGAAAACAAAAGAGCGCCTACTGTCGCCTGCAGCTGGAATCGTCGCTGGGATCTTCCAAGGTGGATCTGGTGTGTCGGGGCCTGTCGTTGCCGCATGGCATCAAGGGCTACGGCTCCCACGAGATGCATTCGTATTTTCCATCGCCACAGCGTTTGGTCTCATCGGAACCACTCAGACCATCACCCTCGCAGTGAATGGTCATCTTGAGGGCAGAGTGCTCGTGTCACTAGCAATTTCCGCCGTCGTCCTTATCTCTGTGCCGATCGGACCACCACTTCGGCGCCGGCTATCGGGCGCAGCATTTGACCGTGCGGTGATCGGCCTCGTCCTTGCGTCGTGCATCAGCCTCACCGTCGACATCGTCATATCTCTTGCCCGCTAATTGAGCGCACTCTCGGCACTCACTAATGTGGAATCACACTCGTTTGGTAGATGGGGGCATCGAGACATGACGATTGACGATTACGCACTGAGTGACCGTTACACGCAGGAGCAGACGACCTCGTTCCTTTCCGGCGTTCAAGCGCTCGCGCGGCTTCCCCTTGAGCAACTCATGGCCGACAAGAACAACGGGCTCAATACCGCAGCATTTGTGAGCGGATACCCCGGGTCGCCTCTTGGTGGCTACGGAGATGAAGTTGATCGCGCAACATCGATTAACGCTGACCTTCCGCTTCGCCATATTCCAGCAATCAACGAAGAACACGCGGCAACGGCAGTCATGGGATCTCAACTCGTCACAACCCGCGCAGATGCCCTGCACCAGGGCGTTGTCGGGGTCTGGTACGGAAAAGCTCCAGGCCTTGAACGCGCCAGCGATGCGATTCGCCACGCCGTGCTCGCCGGCACCGGCGCCTACGGTGGCGTCGTCGCTCTCGTCGGTGACGATCCGGGTGCGAAGAGCTCGACCGTGCCATCAAATTCGACCGATATTCTCGCCGCACTGCGGATACCAGTCCTCGTGCCCGGCGATCCAGCTGCCCTGCTCGAACTTGGCCGTCACGCGATTTCAATGAGTAGAGCGGCAGGGCTTTGGGCCTCAGTACGAGTCGTCGCCGACGTTGCCGACGGCACCTCCTCGGTACAGCTTGACGCCTTACAGCATCATCCGGTGTCGCCAGAGCGCCCAGCCAACCTCTTGGCACCCACCGGTCGGGTGATATCACCGTTCAACCTTGAGCTCGAACGTGAACTCATCGAAGTTCGGCTTCCCATTGCGCTCGACTACATCCGCCTCAACAACCTCAACCGAGTGACCGCTGGCAATGACCGAGCCGTGGTTGGCATTATCGCGTCGGGCAACACCCATCGGCAGGTACATGAGGCGCTCAAACGACTCGGCATGCAGTCGAACGACGACATTGCAAGCAATGGCATCCGAATCCTCGAGATGGCGGTGACCTACCCGGTTGATACCTCCACCATCAAAGAATTTGCCCACGGACTAAGCGAACTCATCATCATCGAAGAAAAGCAGCCGATCGTCGAAACCGCGGTCCGCGACATTCTTTCGGGGGCCGCAAATTCACCGCGCATCATCGGTAAGTCGGTTCACCATGCCGACCCGATCGCGCCCCACCACGGGACGCTCGACACCGGCACGATCACCACCGCGTTACGAACCCGACTCAGCGAACGACTCGGTGATCGCCTTGCTCCCGCAGCCCCGCAGCAAATTCATCACATTGAACTCACAGTTGAGCGCAGCCCATTCTTCTGCTCGGGCTGCCCACACAACTCCTCAACGGTGGTTCCTGAGGGGTCGGTAGTCGGAGCAGGAATTGGATGCCACACGATGGTCATGCTCGGCGAACCAGGCCGGGGCGGCGACATTGTTGGTGTTACCGCGATGGGCAACGAAGGATCGCTCTGGATCGGAATGGAAGACTTTGTTTCCACTGATCACATGATCCAGAACATCGGTGACGGCACGTACTTCCACAGCGGTCAGCTCGCCATCACCTCCGCCGTCGCAGCGGGAAGCCACATGACATTCAAATTGCTCTACAACGGCGCGGTATCGATGACCGGTGGCCAGACGCCATCTGGTCAACTGTCGCCCGCCGCGGTTGCCGCCAATCTTCTCCGCCAAGGAGTTACTCGTGTCATCGTCACCACCGACGACACCAACCGGCATAGCGACTGGCCAACCGAGGTTGACGTATGGCACCGCTCTCGCCTCATCGAAGCACAAGAAGTGCTTGCGGCAACCCCAGGCGTCACCGTACTCATCCACGATCAGCCATGTGCCGCGGAGCTCCGGCGCGATCGCAAACGCGGACGTGCTGTCACCCCGACCGACCGAATCGTCATCGACCATCGCATCTGTGAAGGCTGCGGCGATTGTGGCCGCACCAGCAACTGCTTGTCGGTGCAGGCATTCGACACCCCGTGGGGACGAAAGACTCGCATCGATCAGAACTCCTGCAACCTTGACCAGTCATGCGTCGATGGTGACTGCCCATCGTTTATTGCTGTTGACACCGAGCCAAGCCTCTTCGCTCGCCTCACCTCACGCATGTTCGATCGCAATGGCACACCGACACGCCAAACCTCAACCGAGATTCCGCCGACTGAGCCACCCGCTCCGACCGCTTCAATACATCGAGACGACCTCGCGATTCGACTCACCGGCGTTGGTGGAACCGGAGTGGTCACCGTCGCACAAGTGATCGGCACCGCAGCGATGCTCGACGGTTGGAGCGTTCAAGGCATCGACCAGATCGGCCTCAGCCAGAAAGCCGGTCCGGTAGTGAGCGACATTCGACTCTCGCGTGGTGGCGCAGTGCAAGCAAGCCGCCTCGGTCAAGGCGATGCGGATGTACTGATCGCTCTTGACAACCTCGTTGCCGCAGGAGCGAGCGGTCTTGGAGTCATTTCACCAACGACCATGGTGGTCGGCTCGTCGACCGAGACGCCCACCGCTTCGATGATTGCGCACCCTGAACTACACCTGCCCAATAGCGATGACATCGAAAACACCTTGGGTGATGCGACTGACAGCGCAAAGCAACTCTGGGCTGACGCAGCTCAGATCACCACCCGCTTTCTGGGCGATGCGACAACGGCGAATGTCTTCGTCGTCGGGATGGCCGTTCAGATTGGCGCATTGCCGATTTCGCTCGACAGCCTCTCCGAGGCAATCCGAGTGAATGGTGCTGCAGTTGAGGCCAACCTCACGGCACTTCGCCTCGGCCGCCTATACGCAGTTGGTCAGTTAAACATCGATGCACCTTCGTCAACAACAGCAGAAGTCGAACTTCCCGACGACGTCATCGGGCGCTGCGCTGAGGACGTAAAAGCCCATAGCGGCACTCGCGCATCGCAACGCTTCCTCGATACCGTTCAACGGGTTCGCGACATCGACCCTGACCCATCGCTTGAGTTGACGACATCTGTTGCGACTCACCTTCACCAACTCACGACCTATAAAGACGAATACGAGGTCGCCCGACTGATCGCTACCGGTGACGGGGCCGGCGCATCTGACTCGATTGCAGACGGTAAGGGAGTTCGCTATCGACTGCTTCACCCACCGATCCTCGCCGCGATGGGCGTGAAAAGAAAGCTGCGCTTCGGCCCGGGGTGGATACCGATGTTCAAACTGCTGAGACGAGCACGGGTGCTTCGAGGCACTCCACTCGACATCTTCGGTTATGCCCGAGTCCGCAAAATCGAACGCTCGCTACCCGGCGAGTACCTCGAGCTCGTTGACGCAATCACCACTTCGGTCTCGACCTTGCCCTACACCCGTCTCGTCGAACTTGCACGCCTTCCCGACGTCATCCGCGGCTACGAAGAACTGAAAGAAAGCCGGGTTGAAATTTTCCGCACTCAACGGACGGCAGCACTCGCTGAACTGAAGTAGCTTGCGCTGCGCTTAGTTCGACTCGTGATACGACGAGTAAAACTCTCGGTTCGGTGCCAGCACATCAAACACATCTCCGGTTGGCTCCGGCAGCGCAGCATCACTCGTCTCGCATCGTGACACACGTTCTCCCCATCGGAAAATAACCGAACCCCATGTGACACCCCCGCCGAACGCAGTGATCGCAATCGTGTCATTCGGAGAAACTCTTCCTTCGTCGAGAGCATCGCAAAGCGCCATCGGAATCGATGCGGCAGAGGTATTGCCATGGTGTGCAATATTCACCATCACCTTCGACTCGGGTACTCCAAGTCGCGACGTCGCCGCTTGGATGATCCGAAGGTTTGCCTGATGAGGAACAACGAGGTCAATATCGTCTGCGTCGAGAGATGCTCGTTCTAATGCTCGGGTCACCGACTCGGCCATACCCTTGACCGCAATCTTGTACACCGCTTGACCTTCAAAATGAAGCCGATGCTGGGAGGGGTCGCGGAATGTCGAAAGTTCCCCACGGGTTCCGAGGGTTGGTATGACCATCGTCGAGCCGGCGGGACCATCGGCACCGAGGTCGACACCGAGCACGCCAACATCGGCCTGATCGGAGTGCTCAATGATGACTGCTCCCGCTCCATCGCCGAAGATCACGCAGGAATTTCGATCGCGGTAGTCGAGGAAAAAGTGCAGCTTCTCTACTCCGACAAGAAGGATTCGCCGTGCGACCCCAGAGGTCACCAGCGATGTTGCGGTGGCGAAACCATAGACAAACCCAGAACACGCAGCATTGAGATCGAACGCACCCGCATTGACCGCACCGAGACGCTCTTGCAACACACATGCATTACTTGGACAACTGATCTCCGGCGTCACTGTCGCCATAACGATGAGGTCGAGGTCGGTGGTCTCCAGACCAGCAGCGGCGAGCGCATGTCGCGCTGCAACCTCGGCCATATCGGTTGTCTCTACATGACAGATGCCGCGTTCAGAAATGCCCGTGCGTTCACGAATCCACTCGTCATCGGTATCGACAAGTGTGCTGAGGTCAGCATTTGGCAACGACAACGGAGGTCTGCATTTCCCCCACCCTGTGATTACTGCCCCCATGTGTCCCCCAGTTGCTCAGCTGCCCAACGTGGGAGCGTCGGTAAATACTAGGTAGACGATGAGCATCAAGGCGAAGCCAATGAATGACACGGTTGCGACGCCAACAAGTCTCACCATCGTCGGATGTACCGGGTTCTCTCCGGCACGCAACGGGCCATGCAACGAGTCATATCGAAACTCAGCCCAGAAAATCACGACACCTCCAACCGCCACCCACAGAGCTCCAAAAACGCCAAACAGGTAATGCGCATGCTCTGAAGCTGTGCGGGCGAGCAGTGCCCCCGCAATGACCGTGGCCAGACCTGTGCGCTCCCACGCCAGCGACGTTCGCTCGTGGGGAAGAGGCGGGTCAAACGAATTCAGTGGGCGCTGATGACGACGCCCCCGACGTTGCCTCATTGCGAATCGATCACCAGCAAGATCACTGCGGCCACTCCGATCAGGGCAACACCAATCGCGGTGATCTGAGGAAGGTATGACGCAGGGAGAGGCTGTTCGAGGCGCATTGCGCGCTCGTTGAGTGACCAACGGCGAAACGCTGTTGAGGCGGTCACAAACGCAAGCGCCAACACCATAACTCCGATGACTTCAACGCCTTCAATGTCTTTAAGAACAACGATCGACCCTAAACCACCGGCAACGAGAGCCAATGACGTTCGAATCCATGAGAGAAACGTGCGCTCGTTCGCAAGAGTGAACCGGTAGTCAGGGTCAACACCCCAGCCTCTGGGATCAGGTGGAAACAAATATTCGCGCACCTTCATTTGGTCACTCCCAACTCAGTGATAGCTGCGAGAAAACGATCATTCTCAGCAGGGCTACCGATGGTGACCCTGATGCCCTCTCCATCAAACGGCCGCACTACCACTCCGCGCTTTTCTAGCTCGGTTGCGAGCCTCATGGTGTCAGAACCGGTCGAGAGGTAAACGAAATTGGCTTGATGGGCGGGCATCCACCACCCCATCTCAGAGAGTTGTGCCTCGACGCGGCCTCGTTCGCTCACAATCACTCCGCACCGGGCTTCAATTTCTTCGATGTTGTCAATCGCCGCAATCGCAGCCGCTTGAGCAGCTGCGTTCACGTGAAACGGGACAGCAACTTTGTCAATATCGGCGATTACTTCCGGGTCACCGACCGCGTAGCCCACTCGCAAACCAGCAAGACCATGTGCTTTCGACAGGGTCCGCGTCACGAGCACATTCCGAAACTGCGGAACAATGTCGGCAACCGGGTCGGGAGTACCAGCGTCGACAAATTCGCGGTAGGCCTCATCGATCACAACAATCACCTCTTCGCTCGCTGCCGTGGCGATTCGGACGATGTCATCATGACTGAGGACAGTGCCCGTCGGGTTATTCGGGGTCGCAAGCATGACCACCTTGGTCGCCGGAGTGAGTGCTGCGATGATGCCATCGACGTCATAGGTCAAGTCGTCGAGTAGAGGAACCCGAACCATCTCAGCTCCGGTGAGTTGCGAGTAAATCGGGTACACCTCAAACGAACGCCATCCAAAAATAATCTCGTCACCCGGATCGAGGTAGGTGAGGAAAATCTGTTGCAACAACCCGACCGAGCCATTTCCAATGGTGATGTGGTCGGCTGAAATGTCGAGCCACTCAGCGATCCGAGACCGCAGCTCTCCCCCGCGATGATCCGCGTAGCGGTTTGCCCCGCGAACTGCGGAAAGAACTGCATTCTCCACAGCGGAGATTGGGCCCTCAGGGTTTTCGTTCGACGCAAGTTTTACCGCGTCGGCAATTCCATGCTCTTGTTGCGCTTGTTTTGCATCACGTCCCGGCCGGTACGCGGGAAGTGCTTCTACGGCAGATCGGGGCCGTCCGGGTCGTGCTTGTGTGTTCACGCCTACGAACGGTAGCGGCCAACGACACCTGAGTTCTCAAGTTCGTCAATCTCTTCGTCTGAGTACCCGAGTTCTAGGAGCACCTCACGACCGTCCTCCCCGAGCACAGGCGCAAATCGTCGGGGTTCAGCATCGACGGGTACCCCTGGTGCAAGTGAGGGAGTGATGCGGTACCGACCGAGGCGCGGATGGTCGGTCATCGGCAGAGAATTCGTCACGTCATCGAGGGTGACAACTTCGTGTACCGGAACTCCCGCTGCGGCACAGGCGTCGACGAACTCTTGGGTGGTGTGGGTTTCGGCGATTCGCGGGTACTCGCGGTAGAGCTCATCGATGTGGATGACCCGTCCTAAACGCGAACCAACTCGCTCGTCTTCAAGCAGATCCAGACGACCGCCGATGCGAATCAGACCCTCGAAGTGGTGTCGCTCGTACGCAAGAATTGCTACGAGGCCCCCATCTGAGGTTCGAAGCGGACGACGTTCTGCGCTCAATAATCTCGGATACCCCGCTCGCGAAAGTTGCGGTTCGGGAATTGCTTCTGCTCCGTGCTCGACAAGCAAAAAAGCCCGCATCATGTCGTACATCGCGAGCACTGTGTCAGTTCCCTCGCCTGTTCGTTCACGGTGGAAAAGCCCGGCAAGCACCGCTTGTGCGAGCGCCATTCCCGACACCTTGTCGGCGATAAGAATCGGCGCCATCACCGGTGGAAGCCCTGAACGCTCATTGGTGTCAACGAATCCGGTTGCTGCCTGAATGATGTCGTCGTATGCAGCGGCATCGGCATTTGGTGAACTCGGGTCGTAGCCAGCTGCGGCAACCCAGACAAGATCAGGGCGAAGCGGCCGTAAATCGTCGGGAGTAACACGAGCACGCTAACGAGAGCCCGGACGAAGGTTGGTGACGAACACATCGCTCTCTGCGACAAGTTTCTCGAATATCGCCCGACCCTCGTCACTGCGCAGGTCGAGCACAATGCTGCGCTTGTTCCTCATGAGGTTCAATGTCACGCCGGAGACATCGGGGTGAGGGCCCTTGCCCATATGTCGGTTGGCATCTCCCACCGGAGTTTCGACAACGGTGACCTCAGCGCCCATGTCGGCAAGAATTTGGGTACCAAAAGGACCCATAATGACCGCCGTCAGGTCAAGAACTTTTACGCCGGCAAGCGGTTGGTAATGACTCATCGGCTTCTCAGTCGAGCAGGTCGACAGGGATGTCGACAAATCGGGCACGAAGCCACTCACCGAGACTCTTCGCTTGGCCATCGGTTCGTGTTGATGCCGCAACACCTTCAGAGAGCAATCCTCTGACCACGAAGTTCAACGACCGAATGTTCGCAAACGCGTATCGGTCAACGGTGAGATTCGCTGTCTCTGGAAGTAAGTCTTTGAATCGTTCAACGGTGAGAAATTCATCGAGCCACAACCAGGCCTCATCACTTCGGGCGAACATCCCAAGGTTTGCATCTCCACCCTTATCGCCCGAGCGCGCACCAAATAATGTGCCCAAAGGAGCGCTACGTGTTTCACCCGTTGAGGGTGAACCTTGGGGACCTGGGGTGGGTTCGATGCTCACCGGCGAGTGCTCCGGGGCCACCGATTCAACTTGACGCGTTGAACCGTTTACATGAACGTAGGCGGGAACGAGGTCAGCCGGCACAAGCGCTGGTCGGTACACGCCGAACGGCGATCCCGCTGATGGGCCTCCCGACAGCGAATAAAAGCCTGGAACACTCGACAGACCGGTTTCAACAAATGCGTTTGAGAAGGCGCGACCGACTTTGCGTTCGTCACGGTCTTTCACGCTGATGCGAAGTTGGGCAGTTGCCGCTTCGTTACTTTCCGGATCGCTGTGGTCGGTCCGCACCAGACGAACCTCGCATTCTTCGAAGTCTGCAGCGGCATAGGGCGACGCCTCCCAGAATGCTTGGAGAGCCATCTCTGATTTTTCTTCAACGTCAAGTCCGGTGAGCGCGAGCACCATGTCATTTCGGTAACCACCAAGTTCGTTCATCGCAACCTTCAATGATCCCGTCGGTGGCTCGCCTTTCACGCCCGAAATTCGGACCCGATCGGGCTCAACTTGTTCAAGAGAAATGGTGTCGAATCGCGATGTCACATCAGGTCCGAGATATTGAGCGCCACCGATTTCATAGAGCAATTGGCTGGTCACCGTTCCGACCGAGACCAGACCACCGGTTCCGTCATGCTTACCGATCACACTCGAACCATCTGCGAACACGTCGGCGAATGGAAATCCGATTCGCTCGCGACCCGGCACCTCGGTGAAGAAGGAATAGTTCCCTCCAGTGACCTGTCCTGAGCATTCAATGACGTGACCAGCGACGACTGCGCCCGCGAGAGCGTCCCAATCTGTGCGCGACCATCCATGGTGATAAGCCGCCGGGCCACAGACGACCGCTGCATCTGTCACCCGGCCGGTGACAACGATGTCAGCACCCTCGGTGAGAGCATCAACGATGCCCCAGCAACCGAGGTACGCATTTGCCGACACATAGCGAGATATATCACCCAGCCCATTTGCTGGATCGAATGCGACGAGATTTCCACTTTCAGCGAGATCGACCGCTCGATCAAGAAGATTGTCGCCGTCAACGTAGGCAATAGTTGGGTTGAGACCGAGACGGTCGGCGATTTCTTGAAGGGCGTCCGCACATCCACCCGGATCGAGTCCACCAGCGTTCGAGACGACTTTGATGCCACGATCAAGACAGGTTCCCATCACCTGCTCCATCTGAGTGACAAAGGTTGACGCATATCCGCGGCCGGGATTTTTTGCGCGAATCCTCGAAAGGATGAGCATCGTGAGTTCGGCTAGCCAATCCCCCGTGAGGACATCGATCGGGCCGCCTTCAACCATTTCCTTTGCACCAGATAGACGGTCACCGAAAAACCCAGAGCAGTTCGCAATACGAATCGAGTCACTCATGAGTCCTGACCTCCGATCTCAAGCTCGACAAGTAAATCGCCCATATCGACGCGATCGCCAACACTGAAACGAACTGTGGTGACCGTCGCTGCAGACGGAGTCGTGATTTGGTGCTCCATCTTCATCGCCTCGATCACCATCAACACTTGATCGGCCTCAACCGAGTCGCCGTCGGAGACCCGAACGTCGATCACGGTGCCCGGCAGTGGAGCAACAGGTCCTGACCCTGCGAGGTCAGCGTCGTGTTCGGCAAAGCGAGGAAGTTCATGCCATTCGGTGCGACCAGACCACCCGCTCACCCGCCACGACTCGCCGAGGCGAGAAACGTTGGGCGATGTTCGCCGACCATCGATTTCTAGGGCATTTCCGCAGCGCCGCACCACCGACCGTGGGCGATCATCTGGGTTCAGAGCGCCATCGTCGTCAGCTTTTGGCCACGGGCCAAGCAGAAATTCCCAGGTGTCGCCACCGAGTAACCGATATTCGACTTCATATTCGACCGGTGCATCACCACCCGATTCGACCATCGTTATCCGCTGCCCACGTGTCGGCAGGTTGCGCCGTGCACGCGGGGCATGGCGCCAGCGTTGATCGGCCGGGCGAGTGGCGGCAACTCGATCAAGAACGACGGCCACGAGATGCGCGTCGATGTCTGCAGTTTCAGGTCGAACACCCTGCAACACATGAGGTTGCCGATCGAGGTACCCGGTATCGACGCCACCTTCCACGAACACGTCGTCGGTAAGAATCGCCACAAGGCTGTCTGCGTTGGTGCGAACTCCCCCAATGTCGGCTCGGCGCATCGCATCGGCGGCTACTGCGCGCGCAGTCTGGCGGTCAGCGCCCGTGACGATGATCTAGGCGAGAAGCGAGTCGTAATTTGTCGTTACAACGCTGCCGGGGCGAATTCCGCTGTCGACCCGAACATTGCCAGGAACGTCGAATGCAGTGATCACACCGGTCGACGGCATCCACCCGCTACTTGGATCTTCTGCCACAAGTCGAAGCTCTACCGCGTGACCGCACAGCGAGATTGCGTCCTGAGTCATTCCGAGCCCGGCACCTGATGCAACATCGAATTGAAGTCCGACGAGGTCGACACCGGTCACGGCTTCGGTGACCGGGTGCTCGACTTGCAAACGAGTATTCACTTCCAGGAATGTGATCGTTCCGTCGTGGCCGACAAGGAACTCGACGGTTCCCGCACCCCGATAGTTCACATGGCGAGCGAGGCGCGTCGCTCCGTCGTGCAACGCTGCACGAACGACGTCGGGCAGGCCGCCCGCGGGGGCTTCCTCGAGCAGGTTCTGATTACGGCGCTGCCCCGAACAATCGCGCTCGCCCAGATGGACCGCGTTACCGTGTTCGTCCGCCAGCACCTGGATTTCGCTGTGGCGCGGGCGTTCCAGGTATTTCTCCATGTAGACCGTATCGTCGCCAAACGCGACTTTGGACTCAGTCCGGGTCAGGGAGATGGCGTTCAGTAGCGTGGCTTCTGAATGTACAACCCGCATGCCGCGCCCGCCGCCACCACCCGAGGCCTTGATGATGACCGGATAGCCGATGTCGCGCGCGATGCAGATGTTCTCATCCGGAA
>JAAXJF010000078.1 GCA_012269985.1 Acidimicrobiaceae bacterium | reverse complement strand
GAGGACGCTCCCGCAGCAGCTCAGGTGCCCGACTCACTTACCGAGTCGCCTTTTGCCGCCGAACCGACAACCGAATCAACCAGCTCGGATCCCGAAGAAGTTGTTGAATCAGACGGTTCGGCTGCCATTGAGTCAACTGAGTCAGAACCTGATGATCCGTCACCTCTGGTCGTGAGCCACCCGATCGCTGATCTTGGAGCAATGTGGGCTTCGCAGCCGTATGCGACACAGGAAAACGAAATCGGGATTCAGTTTCACAACGGAGTGGACTACTTTGTCAACGAGCGTGAGGTCACGGTGCTGTCAGCGGTGTCGGGCACATTCAAAGAAGCCCGATTAATAGAACGCCAACCGGATGGCGCGTTCCAAGTCAACCTCATGATCGTCACAGATGGCGGGCAAGTTGTGACCTACAGCCTTGAGCCATCGGCGGGGCCCGCAGACAGCGCAAAAATCGCTGAGCAAGCAATCCTTTCTCAACAGATGCTCGACGCGATAAGTGTTCAGCGCGATGACAGGGTCGAGATCGGTCAGCCGATTGGTGTGCTTCTAGGCCAAGATGAGTGGGCACACGTGCATATGACCATCAAGCAGTCGAATGGTCAGCCAGAAATCTGGCTGTGTCCGATGATCTTTATGGCTATCGATGAACGTGACGAGTTGCTTGAACCCACTCAGGTGTGGGCTGACCGGCTATATAAGGGTTCGAAAAGCCCTGCACTATGTAACGAGTAAGTCCAGTCGGCATACGTGATGCTCTCAGAGTTCGTGAGGCCGGTGGAAACTTTAGTGATGGCCTCTCATGCACAGCTCGCTTACATGAAGTCAGCCTCGCCGACATCGGATCCTTGATTTTACTCTGCAGTTCAGTCCACGAAATATTTCTCTGCCACGGCAACCACTGCTTGGGCATGGGTGAGTGCCTCAGAGTCTGACAAGGTTGGCCCGAGTTCGATTGTGAAGCCTGTCCCGCCCTGAGCGGTAATTGTCCGGGACCACTGTGATGCTGTCCCTGTGTAGGTTCCGCCAGTCACCAGCAAAATCGGGAGGCCAGTTAATTCGCCATAGTCTTGGCGAATTCTTCCTCCTACTCCGCTTCCTGGTGAAATTCTGAAGTAGTCCTGGTGATACCACAGGACAAGGTGCGGTTTTATCTCCTCACCGAGCTTGACCATGGCTTGCGTCTCGGGTTCGCTTGCTGAAGAGGGACCTGCGTACTGCCAGTGACCGAGTTCCTCCAGAGGCGCCCAATTAATTGGAAAATTTCGATTTAGGTCAACACCATTTGCGTTCTGTCGAGTCTGTGCAAGATTGCCGTCAGGATTGAGAGATGGAATTAGCCAAAGTTCGACTCCTTCGGGGATTTCGATCCGCCTGAGATGGTCAACGATTGGAATGCCATCATCTTCATCGCCGTGGATACTTCCGATCACAAGGATTCGCGCCCCTTTAGAGTCACCTCTCCTGATGTAAACCAATGGCTCTCCATTTACTGAGCGGCCAAAGAGAATCTGCTCGCCTGCAATTGGGCCAGATGGAATCGTTGTGGCCGTCGTGGACGGTGGCTGGGACGTTGTCGAACCCGCTGTCGTCGATGTTGGCAGCGAAGTTGTTGGAATGATGGTCGAAGTTGTGTCTTTCGATTGTAAGAAAAGAGTCGTCGTGTTAGGACCGATCACTGCCTGATCGCTCGATGAAGCGGCGATGGCAAGCACCAAGACCACCAATACTGAGACATAGAGGAGGACTAACCGACCAGCGCGTTTCCCTGAACTAATCATCTTTAACTCACGTCAGCGATTGTGTCATCTGCGAGAAATCCTTGCTCGGGCAACCTTCCTTGCGTGTGTGGCGCAATCATTGAACGAAGGTTAGATGATCCGAATCGGAACACAGGGACAGGCGTGAGAGGTATGCGGTAGCACGGACCAACGCGTTCAAGCATCTAGCTCAGTGTCGTTTTCCATAGGAGATCGCTTTCGCAAAGACTCACCTAGACCGGACTGCGGAGCGGAGGAAGATCAGCGTCGAGCGGCGAAGGTAGACCGTAGATCGCAGCGATGTCTGGAAAACCTAGTGTGCGGGAAAGCAAGTCCGGGTTTGGACAACTCTCGTTTGTGTCTAGTCCAGGAGCCCATGGTTGCGGGCATGGTCTCCCATCCAAACTGGCCACGTGGCGCGAGATCCAATCAGCGACGAGCCAAGATCCAAGCCTCCGCTCATGCACTCCATCGCGGTAGAAAAATTCTTTGGAACTTGCAATGTCGGTGTAAACGTCGAGATCCCAGATAGTGAGCTCCGGGAACAGATCTGACGATTCGCTTCTAACGGCCTCATTCATCGCTCCGTAGTCCGCATACCAAAGTGGCGAATCTTTTGGGAGTCTGTACCGGGAGTCCGAGCGAAGTGTCACCCAGACGACGTTCTTAAAGGATTTTTCACGGGCTGCTGACATCAGGGCGCCCAGATCGTCCGAGCCACGGCCTGTGCTGGCAAACCTTCCCTCCCAATCGTTGTAGCCCGTTGCGATGACAAGAACGTCTCGATGATTTCGTGCCTCGTCTAAACGCTCAATTTGTCTCAAAGCCGAATATGGTACGTATCCCTCCCGCCCCTGGCAGGAACGCCTCACCACTCCTCGCCAGGACTCCAACTACAACTCGTAATCAGCGCCGACTAGGGCGTCTGTAGCGCCGTACCATCTGACGCCTGCCATTGCAGAATCTGAGATGATAACCACACGTCGTTCCCCATAAGTGATCCACTCCAAGTTCTCGTGGTCCTCGTGCGATGGGAACTTGGGTTCTGGCTTTCTAGTCCCTGGCTCGTTCACTCTTTTTCGATCTGCCTCAGGCGGTCGAGGGTCCACCTCTCTCAGCATTTTGCCTGCTACTTGCTCATCATTCTGGTTGAAGAACATCAATCGATTTGAGGGTGCAAAAGGGCTGGCGACTCTCTCAGTCGATGGTTCAGAAATGTCTATTGCATCTACCGAGTGCTCGTCGTTGAAACCACTTACTTCTTGCCACGGTGAAACCTTTAGAGCCAGTGTCGTAATGGCGATACCCACAATTAAGGGGGTCAAAAAAACTCTCACAGATTGCTTTTCAACCCAAGAAGTGAGACCTCTACGTCTGAAACTGCGCATCATTTGTTGGTCAATGTGAAGTAAATTTCAGGATTCATCTAGGGGTACTAAACCTTTTGAGATGTCCTTGAATCCCTGATGGCCCTGATTCAGAAAGGTGAACTGTTTCTCTTGATCGTAACTTGCCTTGGCCTCCAAGAGCTGGAACTGATTTAGTACCAGTAGAGGGTCCAATACTTATCCATGAGCCTGACTGCGCTTGAGGGCGGCGAGTAGCACGCTCCGGGGGTTGTGGATCGCTGTATCTATCGTCTCCGAAGGCCGTGAGTTGACCAGGCAGTCACGAGGAGCCTGTCGTTATGTCACCCGACGGAGTCAGGACCCTACGTGTATCAAATCTTGAGGGAGAGGTGGTTGAGGGAGTGAAAAGTTCAGAGAAGTGGAAAATCAGATGCGCGTAGGATCTATGAGAGACTAAGTTCCTCGCAAGCTTCGCTTTTTGCTTAACCCAGAATGAAGTAGATCAGCAACTACGGCTCATTGTGTTGGGATAGGAGATTTGGCGGCACCCTCGATTACAACAAACGCTGGAGGAATTGGGTAATGGACAGG
>JAAXJF010000004.1 GCA_012269985.1 Acidimicrobiaceae bacterium | reverse complement strand
CTGCGCTTGACCCACTTCGCGACGAAGGGCTTGCGCACGCAACCGATCGCTCCGATGCTGGGGTGGCGACACAAACCAAAGCGTTCTCCGGTCAGATCCATGGCTTCTTTTCATATCGAATGCTCATCCCGGAGGCCGAGGAGGCCATCGATTGGGTGGCTCAGCAGTTGAAAGGTGCGTTTGCCCAGCGCTGAGAGCTGACTGCGCGCTCGCTATGCATTTGCGAGCAGCGCAGTGATGTGAGCGGTGACTTCCCCGATCGGCATGTCGGTCCGTTCACCCGTGAGGCGATCTTTCACTTCGACAAGGCCGTCGGTGATGCCTCGGCCAACGACGACAATTGTGGGCACTCCAATGAGTTCTGCATCTTTAAATCGCACTCCGGGGGAGACCCCCTCGCGGTCGTCGAAGAGAACGTCGATGCCAGCGGCTTCAAATTCGGCAGCAAGCGTTTCAGCAGCGGGTCGCTGCGGGCCATCATCTTTGCCGGCGATGACAAGATGCACATCGGCAGGAGCAACAGCCCGCGGCCAGCACAGCCCATACTCGTCATGGTGTGATTCTGCGATGGCGGCTACCGCTCGGGACACGCCAATGCCGTACGACCCCATCGTGACCGTCACCTGCTTGCCATCAGCATCCAACACCCTAAGGTCGAGTGCTTCGGCATATTTGCGGCCGAGTTGGAAGATATGGCCGATTTCGATTCCGCGGGCCATCGACATGGGCTCACCACATTGAGAGCAGGGGTCGCCCTCGAGCACTTCGGCTGCCTCGATCGAGCCATCTGCGGTGAAGTCGCGGCCGCAAACAAGGTGAGTGACGTGATGTCCTGCAGTATTCGCTCCGGTGACCCACGCAGTGCCGTTCACTACTCGGGGATCGACGAGATAACGAATCCCAGATGGAGAGTTAGTGCCGAGTGCCTGCGGGCCGATGTAACCCTTGACGAGCGACGGGTACTTCTCGAAATCGGCATCGGTGAATGGCGTGGGTTCTGCAGGAGCAACCTGCGCTTCGACTCGTTTGAGATCGACTTCTCGGTTTCCTGGAATTCCGATGGCGAGAGGCTCGACGGTGCCATCGGGATGAACAAGATTCAACACCACGTTTTTTAACGTGTCGTCGGCCGCCCACGGCCGGTCGGAGCGTTGAGTGGCGTCGGCGGCATTGAGATGTTCGACGAGCGAATCGATGGTCGGTGTATTCGGCGTATCGACGACGGTTGCCGCCGGGTGCTCAACAGAGGGCACTGAAGTTGCCGCCACGAGTACCGCCTCGGTGTTTGCTGCGTAGCCGCACGACGTGCACTGCACAAATGTGTCTTCGCCGACATCGATTGGAGCGAGGAATTCCTCCGAGGCAGAGCCTCCCATCGCGCCTGACATTGCAGACACGATGACGTAGGGCAGCCCGAGTCGGTCAAAGGTCGAGATATACGTATCGCGATGTCGGTCATATGACGCCTGAAGGCCGTCATCGTCGACGTCAAATGAGTACGAATCTTTCATCACGAACTCGCGGCCCCTCAACAGGCCAGCTCGCGGACGAGCCTCGTCGCGGTATTTCGTTTGGATCTGGTAGATCGACAAAGGAAGGTCGCGATACGAAGAAAAGAGATCCCGAACGACGAGTGTGAACATTTCCTCGTGGGTGGGCGCGAGCAGAAAGTCGTTATTGCGACGATCTTTCAGCCGAAAGAGATTGGGGCCGTACTCGGTCCAGCGCCCGGTCGCTTCATAGGGCTCTCGAGGCAGAAGCGCAGGGAAGTGAACCTCCTGAAAACCGGCTTTGTTCATCTCGTCTCGAATGATGTCTTCGACTTTTCGATAGGTGATCCAGCCGAGAGGAAGCCACGTAAAGCCCCCAGGGGCTGCCCTGCGGATGTACCCAGCTCGAACGAGGAGCCGGTGTGAGGGCACCTCGGCGTCTGATGGGTCGTCTCGAAGTGTTCGCAAGAAAAGAGTTGACATCCGAAGCACGTCCGCACACTACCGTGCGGCCTTGGCTGCCCCTAGTAACTGGAGCGATCAGCACCCTTCCCGATTCCTCTCCGACTCAGGTATGATGAGGAGGCTATTTCGAAACGAATAACGCTCTATGCGTATCCGACCGAAAGGCGTGGGGTTCACCCCACGCCTTATTTGTTGGGTGGGCACAGGTCGACACAACACAAAGGAGGGCACGATGACATCTACAACGATCGATCGAGTTCGAGCCCTCGTTGAGCCTGTGGTCAGTGATTTGGGTCTTGAGATCTATGACCTTGAGCAACGTGGTGGAACGCTGCGAGTGATGATCGACACCCCGCCGGGTTCCGAATCGGGTGTCAGCCTTGACACGATCGCAGTGGTGACTCGGCTCGTGTCACGCGAGCTTGATCACGAAGACCCGATTCCGGGGAAATACACCCTGGAGGTCACCAGCCCGGGTGTCGAACGTGCTCTTCGTACCCCGCACCATTTCACCCGCGAAGTCGGCAAGCGCATCACCGTTCGACTCGCTGATCCATCGGTTGAGCAACGTCGAGTTGAGGGGTTGCTCTCCTCATGTGACGGGAGCGAGATCGTGCTTGATACCGACGCAGGACGACTGACCATCGACATTTCTGCGATCGATAAGGCCACAACAATCTGTGAATGGGGGCCGGCGCCGAAACCCGTTGGTGCCCGAAACAAAAAACCCCGGCAAACGGGAACATCAACAACCGATCTCGCGTCGAACGACAGCGGGACAGACGCGGAGGAACAACCGTGAGTAATCTCGACATGAGCGAAGCCATCAAGATGCTTGCCCAAGAAAAGGGCTTGTCTGTTGACGCACTGTTGCAGGTACTAGTTGAGGCACTGGCAAGTGCGTACAAGCGCCGTCCTGACGCAGCCGATGAAGTGCAGGTGGGCGTAGACCCCGAGACGATGGAGTTCACCTTCACCGCTTACGACCTCGATGAGGATGGCGAATGGGTGAATCCTCGCGATGACACGCCAAATAAGGCTGAGCTCGGTCGTATCGCCGCTCAAACTGTTCGACAGGTGATGTCACAACGCATTCGTGAGGTGGAACGTGACCGCAAGTTCGAGGAATACGCGAACCGTGAGGGCGACTTGGTGTCGGGGATTATCGAGCGGACCGAGGCTCGCTATGCCCTTCTCGACCTCGGACGAGTCGAGGCACTTATGCCGCAAGCTGAACAAGTCCCATATGAACGACCGAACCGCGGTGATCGTTCGAAGGCATACATCGTTGAGGTTCGCAAGACCGCCAAGGGGCCGCAGATCGTTGTCTCTCGAACACACCCAGGTTTGATTAAGCGTCTGTTTGAACTCGAAGTTCCCGAAATTGCTGACGGCGTCGTTGAGCTCCGAGCATGTGCTCGCGAGCCCGGACACCGAACAAAAATTGCGGTGTGGTCGAATGATCACAACGTTGATCCGGTTGGAGCATGCGTGGGCGCCCGTGGTGCCCGGGTGCGGATGGTTGTCAATGAGCTCCGCGGCGAAAAGATCGACATTGTTCCTTTCAGCGATGATCTCGCTGATTTCGTGTCGAAGGCGCTGTCGCCTGCGAAGGTCACTCAGGTAGTGATCTCTGACGACGGCACCCAAGCCGATGTCATTGTTCCTGATCATCAACTTTCGCTCGCAATTGGGCGTGAGGGTCAAAACGCTCGTCTCGCAGCTCGATTGACCGGTGTGCGCATCGATATTCGCTCTGAAACCCAAGAC
>JAAXJF010000042.1:1254-3748 GCA_012269985.1 Acidimicrobiaceae bacterium | reverse complement strand
CGACGACTATGCGCTGCTCGCCCCCACCGCCCCCCCCCTCACCTATGAGCCTGATCGTCTCTCGATCGAACGAGTGTAAGAAACTCGTTCCATCGAGAGACGATCAGGCTCATAGGTGAGGTCGGGTCCTGTGGTGTCGAGAATCGAATAGTCGTCTCCTCGACGAAGGCGGAGCGTCACAGAACCGGTGATGGCTGATCCGACCCAATTGAGCAGCGGCTGCCGGAGCATGAGGCTCTGAGGGTCAAACCAGCGACCCTCATAGAGCAGACGCCCGAGACGCAATCCCATCGTGTGATAATTCTCAATCGTGTTCTCGTTGTGAATCGCTGACACTAGCCGCTCGTAGGCGATGTGCAGCAGGGCGAGAGCGGGGGCTTCGTATATTCCCCGAGACTTCGCCTCGATGATGCGGTTCTCAATTTGGTCGCTCATGCCAAGGCCGTGACGTCCACCAATCGCATTGGCTTCAAGTACCAGCTCGACATGATTGTCAAATGTCTTGCCGTTGATCTCGGTAGGCCAGCCCTCCTCAAATGTGATGGTGACGTCCTCGTGTGTGATATCGACCGCTTGATCCCAATGGGCGACTCCCATGATTGGCGCAACAATCTCCATTCCCGTGGAGAGTTCTTCTAGCGCCTTCGCCTCATGCGTAGCGCCCCAGATATTTGCATCTGTTGAGTACGCCTTCTCCACCGAGTCTCGATAGGGAAGGTTCCGAGTGGTGAGGAATTCGCTCATCCCGGTGCGGCCACCGAGTTGTTCCACAAACGCCTCATCGAGCCAGGGTTTGTAAATTCGCAACTGCGGGTTGACCATCAGGCCATAGCGATAGAACCGCTCGATGTCGTTTCCCTTGTAGGTGGAGCCATCACCCCAAATGTCGACACCATCTTCTTGCATTGCCTGGACGAGCAGCGTGCCGGTGACGGCGCGACCAATTGGAGTGGTGTTGAAGTAGGTTCGGCCGGCCGTGCGAATGTGAAATGCTCCACACTGCAATGCCATCAGGCCTTCTCGGACAAGTTCGTCACGACAGTCAATGAGCCGAGCGGCCTCCGCTCCGTACTGAAGGGCGCGGTCAGGCACGCTAGAGAGATCAGGCTCGTCATACTGGCCAAGGTCAGCGGTATAGCAGTACGGGCTTGCTCCACCCTCCCGCATCCAGGCAACGGCAGCAGAGGTATCAAGCCCGCCAGAAAAGGCGATCCCGACACGCTCACCGGCAGGAAGCGTCATCAACACGTTCGACATGGCAACTGAACTTATCGCCGTTATCGGTCAGGGCGAAGTAGCACGCGGCGTACCAATCCAAGAAGCAAGGGAGGAACCCGCTCCCGCAAGGCCGAGAACGATTTCAACGATGCCGAGCCGGGTGACTCGGCCGAGGTCGACAGCACCGATCAGCATGATGACTGCCCCGGCCAATATGCCAACTTTCCACGTTCGGTGCGAACCACCGATCGCCAAAATGAGGGCGAGAGAAGGGGCAACGAATGGCACGAGGTTGATCACAGGGTGCCGGCCATTTGCGGGCGGGCCAAGCCACCAAGTACTAAGACCCACTTGCCTGCTCACCGCCCATACCGAGGCAAGCCCGATGACGACGCCAATCCATGTGAGGGTGACCGTTGCTTTCCATCCACTGCTCATTTCACCATCGCCAGGAGGCGGTGCCGGAGGTGTGAGATCAACGGGGAGCGCCATTGATGCAATTGTAGGTGCGATCGCCCGAACCTACTGATGGACAGTTCGTCGGTAGCCTGTGAAGCCATGAACTCCTCGTCAGCAACAACTACGGCCCCGCCGATGCTGTCGATCTTTTACCCAATGTGGAATGAAGAGGAGTACATCGAGCGGGCGATTGCCTACGGCCGTCGTTCGTGTGAGCGCATGATCACCTCTGGCGAGATCGCCGATTATGAGCTCATCATTATTAACGATGCATCGACCGATGCCACCGCTGCTATTGCCGATCGACTCGCAGAAGAAGATTCGCGCGTTCGTGTTGTCCATCACCCGACGAATCGGAAACTCGGCGGCTCAATGCGGTCAGGATTTGCTGCTGCACAAGGTGACATCGTGCTCTACACCGATGCTGACCTGCCGTTTGATCTCAATGAGTTGCCCCGCATTGTTCGACTGCTTCGTGAGTACGAGGCTGACATTGTGAGCGCGTATCGCTTTGACCGAACTGGTGAGGGAGCACTTCGAGCGGTGTACTCCACGGTGTACAACACGCTGATTAAGGTGGCCTTTGGTGTTCGGGTTCGGGATATCAACTTTGCGTGCAAACTGGTGAGCCGAAAGGTGCTCGATGCAGTGGAGCTGAAGAGTGAGGGTTCGTTCATTGATGCGGAACTCATCATTCGGGCTCAGCGTGATGGTTTTGAAGTGATGCAGATGGGCGTCGACTATTTCCCTAGGACGCGTGGCGAATCGACACTTTCATAACCGGCAGTTATTCGAAAGAAGCTTTCAGAGATTGGGA
>JAAXJF010000042.1:0-1244 GCA_012269985.1 Acidimicrobiaceae bacterium | reverse complement strand
ACATTTAATCACGTGAAGTTATTATAATTATGTTTTCAGAGATGTGTTTTTTTTTAATGTTTCTGCGTCGTGCTAGATCTACACGAGGTCTGCTCTGCGCGTTGACACTGTTCGCTTCAACAGTGCCGTGATTCATTGTCTTGTTCTCCCGTCACGCTCACCTTGTAACGCTGTTTCTTGCACATGATGTTTAACCGATACCGCCGGTGGATACCCGCAGTCATTGCAGCTCTTTTGCTCGTCGTTGTCGCAGTCGTGGGTGGAACATCGGGTGTTGACGATGCTGCTGATAAGCCGGTGGTTTCGTTGACGACGATTCCTGCAACGACCACCACCACGACAACCGTTCCGAAGGTTCCGCTGTCACGCAATCTCGAACGAGGAACTACCGGAGAAGACGTTGAAATGGTGCAGCAACGGCTTGCCGATATCGGATTCGACCCAGGTCCGATTGACGGAGTCGTTGGCACGTTGACGAAGCAGGCCGTGTGGGCGTACGAAAAGTTGGTGATGGGGGTGCCTCGTCAAGACGCAACCGGAGTGGTGACTCCAGCCTTGTGGGATCGGATGCAAGAGCCGCTGATGGTGCGACCACGTCGCCCCACCGGTGGTCTCCAAAATCACACCGAGATCTACCTTGAGGAGCAGGTGCTCGTTGTCTTTCACAAGGACGTGCCAGCGCTCATCACTCATATGTCATCGGGAGAACTCGATGAGTTCGGAGAACCGGCGTTGTATTGCGAAGTTGTCACCTACGACACAGATTCTGAGGGTGAACTTCTTGAAGAGCCGATCACCAGAGAGATTTGTGCATATTCAAAGACTCCAGGTGGAGTTTTTGAATATCGACGCCTTGTGGAAGGCATACGGAATGGCCCACTTGGGGACATGTGGAATCCGGTTTACTTCAACTACGGAATCGCTGTTCATGGGGCACTTCAAGTGCCTGCTGAGCCGGCCTCACATGGCTGTGTTCGGATTCCAATGCATATCTCTGAGTACTTCCAGTCACTGGTTGAACTCGGTGAATCTGTGCTCGTCTGGAATGGTGTCAGTGAGCCTGAGGACGTGACCTACACCGAAAGCCTTCCGAGTTTTGATGGAAGTGTGCCGAATCCAAATCCAACGACGACAACCTCAACGACGACCACGACGACGACCGTTCCGCCGACAACAACCACTACCTCACTGCCTCGTCGACGACCTCTGTTGCCGAGTAGGGCACGCGTTCTTCTGAAAGACTT
>JAAXJF010000074.1 GCA_012269985.1 Acidimicrobiaceae bacterium | reverse complement strand
TGGGTGTTCTGTGAACGTTCGGCCGGTCGTGGCAGACTGGCATCGTGAGTAGCGAGGTCGAGGCACACGAGGGTTCCGACATTGATGGTTCCGACATCGATGATGGCGAAACCGCTTCCCGCGCACCTTCTCTGGTGCAGCGACTACTCCTGCGGCTTACCCAGCGTCCACGTCGTTGGCTGACGTCAGAGTGGGATTCAAGTCGCATCTGGAAGTGTTCGTTTACGGCGTTCTCACTCGCAGTGACGACGACGATCATGATGAACGTCGTTCACCTCAATCCGTTGAGCCCGGGTGCAGACCTCATTTTTGATGACAACACGCCAACCGGTGGTGACTTCGGAGCCCATGTGTGGGGGCCAGCATTCCTGCGAGACCACCTGTTGCCGGGCTTCCGCCTCAACGGTTGGACAATGGATTGGTATGGCGGCATGCCGGCGTACCGCTTCTACATGGTGTTGCCAGCCCTTGCCGTGGTGCTGGTCGACGTGCTGCTTCCGTATGGCGTTGCGTTAAAGCTCATCGGTGTGATCGGCTTGTTGACGCTGCCTGCCACAAGTTTAGTATACAGCCCTCTTGCAAAAGTCTCATTAACAATACCAGAGTTGTTTGCCTTTGCTGGCCTCGCCTTTTTGCTCGACGAAAGTTTCACGATCTACGGCGGCAACTTGAAGTCGACGATGGCGGGAGAATTCTCGTTTTCGATCGCCCTCACATTGGCGATGCTCGCCCTCGGCGCGTTGGCTGCTGGGTTGAGAACTGGCAAATACCGGGTGTGGACGGCGGCACTGATTGCAGCGGCTGCGGTGTCGCATGGAATTGTCCTCATCTTCATCGCAGTGGCGGCACTCGTGTTCACTGCCCTGTGGGTCGATGGCAACCGTTGGCGATGGGTGTTGACGACGGGCATCACCGCTTTTTTGCTCGTTGCGTGGTGGGTTGGTCCGTTCTTGATGAATCACGAGTACATGACCGACATGAAATATGGACCTCGACCAGAGGGAGCCGAGGATTCGTTCTGGGACATGTTTTTCCCGTTGACTGCGCCGTTAGACGTCATCATCTCCGTGCTTGCAATCATCGGGGTTGTGTGGAGTGTGCTTCGTCGCCATCAGAACGGAAGCGCGCTCGGCATAACCGGTCTTGTGCTCGTTGCCGGGGTGTACCTGGCTCGAGATTCGCTTCCTGTGATTGGGCTGCTGTGGAACCCTCGGTTGTTGCCGTTTCTCTACCTCGTTCGGTACATGCTGATGATGGTTGGTGCTGTTGCGGTCATGAATGTTGCGTGGAACGTCGTGAAGGAGCGGCATGCAGTCCACCCGGTTGGTCATCGCGTTGCGACAGGCTTTGGAGCC
Organism: Acidimicrobiaceae bacterium; assembly: GCA_012269985.1. GTDB lineage: Bacteria > Actinomycetota > Acidimicrobiia > Acidimicrobiales > Ilumatobacteraceae > Casp-actino5. The sequence continues at coordinate 17,529 of JAAXJF010000074.1, read as the reverse complement.
ATTTCGGCACTATGTGTGCTGAGCGTGCTGGGCTTCATGTTTCAGGTGCTGCCAGGTGGAGGCATCACCACTCACAATGGTGCACAGGTGTATGGATGGGGGCCGTTTAAGGCGACGTCAACAAACGTGAGGGCGTCCGGAGACGGGTGGTCGAGCTACAACTTCACCGGCTACGAGGGACGTGGTGCTGCGTACACCGAGTATCACTCGATCGTCGAGGCAATGGGGGCGCTCGGTGATGACCCGGCGCATGGCTGCGGCCGAGCGCTGTGGGAGAACAGCCCCGATAACGGTCAGTACGGCACGACGATGGCGCTGATGCTCCTCCCGTTCTGGACGGATGGGTGTATCGGGTCGATGGAGGCGTTGTTCTTCGAGGCATCTGGAACAACTCCGTATTCATTTTTGGCAACTGCAGCGATGTCGAAACAGTCATCGAACCCTGTACGTGAACTTCGATACGTCGATAACAACGCCTCGGTCGGCGTGCGGCACCTTCAAGACTTGGGCGTGAAATACGCCATGGTGCGCACCGATGAGGCAAAAGGTGAAGCCCGGCAGCAGCCTGAGCTGACCCTTGTCGCATCGTCAGGCCCGTGGGAGGTCTACGAGGTAACAAATTCTGACATCGTCGTGCCGCTTGCGGTGCAGCCAGTGGTGGTTAATGAGCGTGCGGGTGATCAACGTGAACGTCATCTCGAACTTGGAACGAGTTGGTTTCAGCATCCTTCAGATTGGGCTGCGATGCCAGCAGATGACGGCCCTGACTCATGGCAGCGCATTGATGCAGTCGTCGACGTGAGCCGGCAGGAGGGCGTGCCCGGAGGGCCGGGGCGTCGCGTCGACATTGTGGTTCCTGCCGAGCCCATCACTCAGGTTTCGCTTCCGGCCGTATCGATCGACAGCGTGGTGATCGATCAGGACTCCATCGAATTTGAAGTTGATCAGATGGGGGTGCCGGTGCTCATCAAGGTAAGTTACTTCCCGAACTGGTCGGTTGAAGGAGCCGATGAGGTGTACCGAATCGCTCCGAATGCAATGGTGGTCGTACCAACGAGCAACGAGGTATCGCTGACGTATTCCCGTACCGGCCTTGATTGGGTGACGGTTCTGCTGTCGCTCGCGGGCATCGGCCTTTGTATTCGCTGGCGTCGCGAGGGAGATCTCGACCATGGGCGCTCAACCGCACCGTTTGAGCCGGCTGCCGATGATGCTCCCGCCGACGATGTCGTTCTCATGAACGAGAGCGGCACTTCGTAATCGCCAGTTAGCCTCCCGGCAATGGCAGATCTTTCCCGGATCGTAAAAGCGTACGACGTTCGAGGTGTCGTCCCGGAGGAGTTCGATGTCGCAACGGCTCGGGCGCTCGGCTCAGCGTTTGCCCGCTATGTGGGCTCAGACGCGATCGTTGTTGGACGAGATATGCGTCCAAGTGGGCCTGAGTTTGTAGATGCGTTCGCGGAGGGTGCCCAAGATGCAGGCGTCAACGTCATCGACCTCGGTCTCGTGTCGACCGACCTTCTCTATTTCGCTTCGGGGCGCCTTGATCTGCCCGGCGCTGTCTTTACGGCGTCACACAACCCTGCGCAGTACAACGGCATCAAGTTCTGTCAGGCGGGGGCTCGACCCGTCGGCATTGATTCTGGCTTGGCAGATATTCGTGATGCTGCGCAGGCGATGCTTGACGGAGACGTGCCAGAGGCAGCGGCAGAGCGTGGCCAACGCGAACAACGCGACATGCTCGATGCGTTTGTCGATCACGTCATGTCGTTTGTTGATGTCTCGGCATTGAAGCCAATGCGTGTTGTTGCCGATACGGCGAATGGCATGGGCGGTCTCGTGGTGCCAGCACTCCTCGAGAGGCTCCCGATGATCGAACTCGAGGTTATGTACGGAGAGCTCGACGGCACGTTCCCTAATCATCCGGCTGATCCGTTGCAGCCAGCGAATCAGCGAGACCTTCAAGCGAGAGTGGTGTCGGGTGGATTCGACATTGGTTTGGCCTTCGACGGCGATGCCGACCGGGTCTTCATCGTTGACGAGAAGGGCGTTGGGCTGAGCGGGTCGGTGACGACGGCGATCCTGGCAGTGGCGATGCTGCGAGATCACCCGGGGTCGACCATCTTGCACAATCTCATCTGTTCGAAAGCGGTGCCAGAAACGATTTCAGCGCATGGCGGAAACCCGGTTCGCACTCGTGTTGGCCACAGTTACATCAAGACAGAAATGGCGAGCAGGAATGCCGTGTTTGGTGGCGAGCATTCGGCCCACTACTACTTCGCTGACAATTTCAGAGCAGATTCGGGTTTGATCGCGAGTCTCATCATGATCTCTGAACTCGCTCGTTCGGGCTCGACGCTGTCAGAGATGCGCACGCCGTATGAGCCATATGTTGCCTCAGGCGAGATCAACACGGTGGTCGACGATCCCTCGGCGGTCATCGACCGAGTTCGAGACGCGTATTCGCATTGCGATCTCGATGAGCTCGACGGGCTTACCGTCGACGCGGGCGAGTGGTGGTTCAACCTCCGCTCCTCGAATACCGAACCGCTACTTCGATTGAATCTTGAGGCTGCAGATGTGGCGTCGTGTGACGCTCATGTCGCAGAAGTGCTCGACATCATCACTGCATAGGTGTGCTGAATGCACAGCAACTGCTCGGTACGCTGTAGGCGATCTGAAAAGGAGACGACATGTCACTCGACCCCCAGCTTCTTGACATTTTGGTTTGCCCCGAAGATAAGGGTGCGTTGGTGTATGTCGAGTCCGAAGGCGTGCTGTTGAACGAGCGGCTTTGCCGCACCTATCCGGTTCGTGACGACATCCCGGTGATGCTCATTGATGAGGCCTCTCAGATCTCTCACGACGAGGTGCAGCGGCTGCTTGCGATCGCCGCAGGTTGACAGCGTCCGTCACGGTTTCGATTCGCGACGTTAGGCTGAGGGCTTCGGCGGGCTGTCGTGATCGGGCCAGGAGGCTCCGGCTCGTTCCTCAATCAGAATTTCACTAAACGACTTCAGTCGAGGAGAACCGCCATGTCTATTCAGACCCGTATTTCGGCTTCGCAAGATTTCCGTGTTGCTGATCTTTCTCTAGCACCGTTTGGCCGCAAAGAGATGTTGCTCGCTGAGCATGAAATGCCAGGCCTGATGGCAATTCGCCGTGAGTATGCCTCCACCAAGCCGCTTGCTGGCGCCCGCATTTCAGGCTCGCTGCATATGACGATTCAGACCGCAGTGCTCATTGAGACGTTGACGGCGTTGGGTGCGGAAGTTCGATGGGCCTCATGCAACATTTTTTCCACCCAAGACCACGCAGCGGCCGCGGTGGTCGTGGGGCCTGACGGCACCGAAGACGATCCGCAGGGCGTGCCGGTCTTTGCTTGGAAAGGTGAGACCCTTGAGGAATATTGGTGGTGCACCGAGCAGATGATGACCTGGGAGGGTCACGACGGGCCCAACATGATCCTCGACGATGGCGGCGACGCAACGCTGTTGCTTCACAAGGGTGTCGAGTATGAAGCAGCCGGGCAGGTGCCTGACCCGACCGAGGCCAACAACGCAGAACTCGCGGTCATCCTTGGGCTGTTGCAGCGCACGCTGAAGTCTGACCCAACAAAGTGGACGCGCATGGCGAAGCTCATCAAGGGTGTCACCGAAGAGACCACCACAGGTGTGAAGCGGCTCTACAAGATGGCGGAGGACAATACGTTGTTGTTCCCGGCGATCAATGTGAACGACTCGGTCACGAAATCGAAGTTCGACAACCTTTACGGTTGCCGCCACTCACTGGTCGACTCGATCAGTCGTGGAACCGACATCATGTTGGGCGGCAAGGTTGCGGTCGTTTGCGGGTATGGCGATGTCGGTAAGGGCTGTGCTCAGTCTCTACGCGGCCAGGGTTGTCGAGTGATCGTTACTGAGATCGATCCGATCAATGCGCTCCAAGCCGCAATGGAGGGCTTGCAGGTGCTTCCTCTCGATGAGGTTGTCGGAGATGCCGATCTGTTTGTCACCGCGACGGGTAACGCTGACATCATCACCATCGACCACATGCGTGAGATGAAGCACAACGCAATCGTCTGCAATATCGGTCACTTCGACAACGAAATTGACATGGCTGGACTTGCTCGCTCAGGTGCGGTTCGTGATGAATTGAAGCCGGGAACCGACGTCTGGACGTTCGATGATGGTCATCAGGTGATCGTTCTTGCGGAGGGACGCCTTGTGAATCTGGGTTGTGCAACCGGTCACCCGAGCTTTGTGATGAGCTGTTCGTTCTCAAACCAGGTGCTTGCCCAGATCGAGTTGTTCAATCATCTCGACCGGTATCCACTTGGTGTTCACGTGTTGCCGAAGCATCTCGATGAGCGTGTCGCTACGTTCCACCTCGACTCGTTGGGTGTGCGGTTGACGAAACTCACCGACGAGCAGGCCGAGTACCTCGGTATCGAGCCCTCGGGCCCATTCAAGCCAGAGCACTACCGCTACTGAGCACCAACTGTTACACCCCTTCGTCATGCTGACGAGGTGGTGTTCAACAATCTGTTTCAATTCTGCCGAAGAGCCCTTACGCAGGTCGTCGACGCGGTCTGTCCGCCCACTTGTGCGGCGTGCGGTAGAGCCGGAGCCGAGGTATGCCGGTTGTGTCGATGCTCGATGATCGAGCAGTTGCGTTCGGTCTCGACAGGTTCACCGGTTGAGACCAACCGCACGATTGTTGGCGAGTTCAGCGGGTGTCTTCGTGACGTTGTCAACGGCATGAAATTTAAGAATCATCGGGGTGCGGCCAAGTATCTCGGCGGCCTGTTATCTCGGCGCATTATCGGCGATGGCCTCGTTCCGGGGGTTGATGTCCATGCGGTGACGTGGGTTCCTACCTCGGCGCGTCGTCGTGAGAGCGGTTTCGATCCGAGTGAGCTGATGGCTCGCATGGTCGGCGCTCAGCTCGGTCTGCCGGTTGCTCGAACCCTGGTGAGGGCTGACTCGGGAGAGCAGAAAACCCGGAGCGGTGTCGAGCGTTGGAATGGCCCTGGTTTTCAGGGGCGGCGCACCAACTATTCGCGGGTGTTGTTGATCGACGATGTTGTCACCACCGGAGCAACCCTTGCCGCGGCATCGGGCGCCCTAAGAACTGCTGGAGTCAGCCACATTCATGTGGCTGCGGTTGCAGCAACACCGAAACGCGTTGCCGAAGGGCGTGAGGCAACACGCAAGCGATATCGGGCGGCAGCCTGAGAGCACCCGCCGATAGGCTCATGACCGCATGGGAATTCTTGATCGTGTCCTTCGCGCTGGTGAGGGAAAGAAATTAAAGGCTCTTGAGGGCATCGTGCCCGATATCGGCGCGCTCGGAGACTCGATCGGATCGCTGTCAGATGATGACCTCCGTCATAAAACCGTTGAATTTCGCGAGCGGCTTGACCGTGGCGAAACGCTCGACGATCTTCTCATCGAGGCGTTTGCAGTTACTCGTGAAGCAGCCACTCGTGTTCTGGGACAGCGTCATTACGACGTCCAGTTGATGGGTGGTGCGGCACTGCACTTCGGCTGGGTAGCCGAAATGAAAACAGGAGAAGGTAAAACCCTCGTCTCAACCCTGCCGGCCTACCTCAACGGGCTGTCAGGTAACGGCGTGCATCTCGTTACCGTCAACGACTATCTCGCTCGTCGAGATGCTGAGTGGATGGGCCAGCTACATCGTTGGCTCGGCTTGACGGTCGGCTTGGTGATTCCCGGTGTGAAGACCGGCTCAGATGAAAAGCGCGCCAGTTACGGCTGCGATATCACCTACGGAACGAATAACGAATTTGGTTTCGACTACCTGCGCGACAACATGGCGGGTCGATTGAGTGACAAAGTGCAACGCGGTCACTCGTTTTGCATTGTTGACGAGGTCGACTCCATCCTTATCGACGAGGCCCGAACCCCACTGATTATTTCTGGACGAGTGGGCGATGCCGCAAAGTTGTATTACCGATTCGCGTCGATTGTACGGACCCTCACCCGTGACGTTGATTACGAGGTTGAAGAAGACAAGCGAGTTGTTGTTCCGCTCGAGCCCGGCATCGAAAAGGTCGAGCAAGCCCTAGGAGTCGAAAACCTCTACGACGACGTGCAGGCAAACTTCGTTCACCAGTTCACGGTGGCGTTGAAGGCAAAAGAGTTGTACCGCCGCGACAAGGATTACATCGTCCAAGGCGGAGACGTAAAGATCGTTGACGAATTCACCGGTCGAATTCTCGAAGGTCGCCGTTGGTCTGAAGGTATTCACCAGGCAGTCGAGGCAAAAGAGGGCGTCAAGATCAAAGAGGAGAATCAGACCCTCGCAACGATCACCTTGCAGAACTACTTCCGCATGTACGACAAGCTTGCCGGTATGACCGGTACCGCCTCGACCGAGGCGGCTGAACTCATGAATACCTACGGACTCGGTGTCGTTCCCATTCCAACGAATCGAGAAATTGCGCGACTCGATCAGGCAGACCTCATCTACAAAAGCGAAGTCGGAAAGTTCAACGCAGTCATCGATGACATTGTCGAGCGTCACGCAACTGGCCAGCCGGTGCTTGTCGGCACGGTGTCGGTCGAAAAGAGCGAGTTGCTCTCAAAGATGATGAGAGATCGTGGCATCGATCACGAGGTGCTCAACGCAAAACAACACACCCGAGAGGCAGAAATCGTCGCTCAAGCGGGCCGGCTTGGGTCGATCACGGTCGCAACGAATATGGCAGGTCGCGGTGTCGACATCCTCCTCGGTGGCAACGCCGAACTGCTCGCCCGGAGAGAGGTGCTGAAGGAAGGCTTTGATGAAGAGTTGCTCGTCGATGATTTCGCCCTTCCACGGCCGTTAGAGCACATGCCCGATGACTTTCGCGAACAACGAGTTGCCGCCTTCGAGCGCTACCAGCATCACGTCAACCGGTTCTCCAGCGAATGTGGTGAAGAGGGGTCGAAAGTGAGGGAACTCGGCGGCCTGTACGTCATTGCCTCCGAACGGCACGACAGCCGCCGTATCGACAACCAGTTGCGTGGACGTTCTGGTCGCCAAGGAGACCCCGGGGAAAGTCGCTTCTATCTCAGTCTCGATGATGAACTGATGCGATTATTCGCCACTGGCGCCCTGCAGTGGGCAATGGGGCGTTTCGATGAAGATGAGGCAATTGAAGCGAAGATGGTGACGAAGGCCATTGAACGTGCCCAGACCACCGTCGAGCAGAAAAACGCCGAAGTCCGTAAGAACGTCCTCAAATATGACGAGGTGATGAACGAGCAGCGCAAGATCATTTACCAGCGGCGCGATCAGATTCTTGAGGGGGCCGATCTTCGCTCTGCCGCTTATGAGTACCTCGATGACGCCGTCTCTGATCTCGTCGGCATCCACTGTGTGTCGGCAGCCACCGACGAGTGGGATCTCGACGGTCTCTTAAAAGAAACTGCGCTGTATTGGCCAACGACCGCAACGACAGATGAGCTCGGGCGCCTTCACACCTCGCAAGAAGTCACCGAGGTGCTGCTCGCAGAGTCGCGCAACCATTACGAGCAACGCGAGGTTGAACTTGGCGAAGAGGTCATGCGTCAGGTCGAACGCCAAGTGATGCTTCGCATTATCGACCAGCGTTGGCGAGAGCATCTCGAAGAGATGGATTACCTGCAAGAGGGCATCAACCTTCGAGCGATGGGCCAAAAAGACCCGCTCGTTGAATGGCAACGCGAAGGTTTCCAGATGTTCGGCGCAATGATGGCCGGTATTGCAAGAGATTTTGTCCGTTACGTGATGAACGTGCAGGTCACTCAGCCCGACGAGCCTCAACTCACGCCGAAGGTGCTGAATATGCAGCAGACCTCCAGCGAGTCGTCGAACGAAAGCGGATTTTCCTCAGCGAGGGCTGCGGCGGTCGCTGAAGAATCGGGTGCCCCTGCACCGACGGCTGCGCCCCCTCCTGCGGCGAAGCAGCAGACGGTGGTGAAAGACGCGTTCGAGAAGACACCTCGAAACGCTCCGTGCCCTTGTGGTTCGGGCTCAAAATTTAAGAACTGCCACGGCGCAGCCTGACGAGAGAGTGAGATGCGCGACTTTACTGATGACATTCGCGACCTTGTTCGCCGGGTAGACGAAGCCTCTACGTATCTACATATTCCCGAAGGCCGTGACCGACTCATTGAGCTGGAGGCCGAAATCTCCCGACCAGACCTGTGGGATGACGCCGATAAAGCCAAAGCGGTCAACGCTGAATATGCAGCCGTGAAAGATGACGTCGATACCTATTCGCAGATCGTTGCGTCGGTGTCAGATGTCGAGGTGTTGCACGAACTCGCGCGCGACGAAGATGATGTCAGCCTCGAGCCCGAAATTGAGGAGTCAATTGCCGCAGTTGCTGTCCAACTCGACCAACTTGAACTCCGCAGCCTGTTCACCGGCGATCACGATGACTCGGCGTGCATCGTGCAGATCAATGCAAAAGATGGTGGAGTCGATGCCCAAGACTTCGCCGAAATGTTGCTTCGCATGTACGGACGCTGGGCGGAGCGTCGCGGGTTTGCAATCGAATTGAACTATCAGTCAGAAGGCACTGAGGCAGGTATCAACTCTGCTGAGGTCACGATCACTGGGCGTTATGCATACGGTTTGATGACCGCTGAGCGGGGAACACATCGCCTCGTGCGCATCAGCCCTTTCGATAACCAGGGTCGCCGGCAGACAAGTTTTGCGGCGGTTCAGGTGTGGCCAGTGATGGACGCACCAGATATCGACATCAATGAGGCAGATATTCGCATGGAGGTGTTTCGCGCATCGGGCGCAGGTGGCCAGCACGTAAACAAGACATCATCCGCAGTGCGCCTAATTCACGAGCCCACCGGGCTTGTCGCTTCCTCCCAGGAAGAACGCAGTCAGCTGCAAAACCGTGAACGCGCGCTCGGACGTCTTCAAGCCATGTTGGCGGCCAAAATTGAAGAGGAACATCAAGCAGAACTTGATGCGATTGGCGGGAAGCAGGCCCAGGTCGGTTGGGGAAGCCAGATTCGTTCATACGTGATGCAGCCGTACCAAATGGTGAAGGATCTGCGAACCGAAGTCGAGTCGGCGAACGTGTCAGGCATTTTTGATGGCGACCTCGACGAATTCATGGAGGGTTATCTCCGTTGGCGTCGCTCATCGGAGGACGAGGCCTGAACCACTCGTTACTGAATGGCGAACTACCCTTAATGTTGTCATGATTCGGCTCGAAAATGTCACAAAGCGCTACTCGTCTGAGGTAGTCGCACTTGACGACGTGAGTTTCGAGGTACCCAAGGGTGAATTTGTCTTTCTTGTGGGCCCGTCAGGTTCAGGGAAAAGCACCCTGTTACGTTTGATCAACCGTCAGGAACGCCCGGAAGAGGGCTCGGTCTGGGTCGCAGGTCGTGACATTGTCGACATGCCGAATAACCGCATTCCCCAACTTCGCCGAAACATCGGAAATATCTTTCAGGACTACAAACTGCTCCTCAACAAGACGGTGTTTGAAAACATTGCTTTCGCTCTCGAAGTCATAGGGCAACCACAGCATGTGATCTCTCAGCAGGTGCCTGCCGTCATTGACCTTGTTGGATTGTCGGGCAAGGAAGATCGTTTTCCCCATCAGTTATCCGGTGGTGAGCAGCAACGTGTGTCGATTGCGCGGGCGTTCGTCAATCGCCCACTTATTCTCGTTGCTGACGAACCAACCGGGAACCTTGACCCCAGCACTGGTGAGGGCATTATGCGGTTGCTCGACCGGATCAACGGCACGGGCACGACGGTCGTGATGGCTACACACGATCGACGGATTGTCGATGCAATGCGTCGGCGCGTTGTGCAGCTCGATCGAGGAGTGATCGTTCGTGATCAAGAACGAGGTGTGTACCAGTGATGTCACGCCTCAGATACATGTTTCGTGAAACCGGTGAGAGCATTCGCCGTAATCCAACTCTTTCTGTTGCTTCGGTCATTACCGCTGCGGTGTCGCTACTCATTTTCGGGCTGACCCTCATCATTCAGCATGGCTTCGACAATTTGCTGTCCCAATGGGAGGGCGGAGTCGAGATGATCGTCTATGTGAATTCAGGTGCAGGCGAAGAGCAGCGCGTCGTCATTGAGGACGCGCTGGGTCAACAGCAGGGTGTCACGATCGAATCATGGTCATATTGCGATGTTGCTTGTTCGCTCTCTGATGCCGATCGTCTTTTCGCTGGCGACCCGGTGACGAGATCACAGCTCACCGAACTCAACATTCCGACGCAGTACAAAGTGGTTCCGCTTGACGCAACGCAAGTCGATATTTTGCGGGGCTTGCGTGACCGTTATCTCGAATTACCGAATGTGTATTCGGTGCAGCTCGCAGAAGAACAACTCGATCTCATTTCAAAACTGCAGGGCTTTGTGTCGACGTATACGACAGGCCTGTGGATTGCGTTGATGGTTGCAGCATCGCTGCTGATTTGGAACACGATTAGAACAGCGATGTTTGCTCGGCGTCGAGAAATCGAGGTGATGAAGCTCGTTGGCGCGACCGACTGGTTCATCAGGCTTCCGTTCATGCTCGAAGGGCTATTGCAGGGCGTCACTGGGGGAGCGGTTGCGTCGGTTGCAATGTGGTTCATCAACGGACGCTGGACGGCAGGGGTGGAGGCATTCCCCGCTAATTCGGGCATGACAGCTCTGGTCGTGGTCGACGGGTACGAATGGCGTGTCGGTCTGATCGTTGTGTTGTTCGGCGCGCTAATTGGAACAATTGGTTCCGGAACTGCCGCCTCCAAATTCCTTGATGTGTGACGTTCAGGCCATGATGTAGGGATGGCTGCACCTACCGACCTTGACCCATCTACCTACGAACACATCGAACTCGAGATTGCCGATGGTATAGCGACGATCTGGATGAATCGGCCCGACAAGATGAACGCGTTTACTGAGCTCATGCGTTACGAGATCATCGATGCTCTCGATCACACCGATGCTGATGATGACGTTCGGGCGGTGATCTTTACAGGACGTGGTCGAGCATTTTGTGCTGGGGCCGATCTGTCATCGGGCGAAGGCACGTTCTCTCGTGGCGGCTCAGACATTGTGGGGCGCAATGGTGTGCCTCGTGATGGTGGCGGAACCGTGAGCCTCAGAATCTACGATTCAAAAAAGCCTGTCATCGGCGCAATCAACGGTGCTGCTGTCGGTGTCGGTGTCACGATGACACTTCCGATGGATATTCGACTGGCATCAACTGCAGCAAAGTTCGGTTTCGTCTTCTCACGACGCGGCATTGTTCCAGAAGCAGCATCGAGCTGGTTCCTTCCGCGATTGGTGGGTATCAGCCGAGCCATGGAGTGGGTGGCATCGGGTGAGGTGTTCCCCGCCGAAGAGGCGATGGCAGGCGGTCTTGTCCGATCGGTCCATGAGCCTGACGATTTGCTACCCGCTGCGTACGCTCTCGCTCGCAGATTGACAGAATCATCATCACCGGTCTCGATTGCGGTTGCTCGGAAGATGCTTTGGAGAATGCTCGGAGCAGATCACCCGATGGCCGCGCACAAGGTTGATAGCCGTGGCATTTTGGAGCGCGGCCGCTCTGAAGATGTCAAAGAGGGCATAAATTCGTTCTTCGAGAAGCGAGCGCCACAGTTCCCCGACAAGGTGTCTGATGGACTTGGAACGATCTTTTCTGACTGGGACGACCCCACCTACGACTCGTAATCGTTGCGTAAACTGTTCTCGTGAATGAAGAGCCGCTCTATGAGCGCGTCGGCGGCGAGGAGTTCTTTCGAGAGCTTGTCGAAGCGTTCTACGACGGCATTGCAACCGACGCCCTTCTTGCGCCCCTCTACCCTGAGTATCCAGATTTTGAGCCGGCCAAAGACCGACTTGCGTTATTTCTGATCCAGTACTGGGGAGGCCCGCACACCTATATGGAACAGCGTGGGCACCCGAGGTTGCGCATGCGCCACCTCCCGTTTGTCGTCGGCGAGAAAGAACGTGATCATTGGCTCACGCACATGGCATCAGCCGTTGAGAAGGTGTGCGATGGCCGCGATGGTGGTGCCGATATTGCAAAGGAACTTCTCGACTATTTCGTTCCGGCTGCCGATCACCTTCGTAACGATCAGCCGCTCGGACTACGGCCATGACGTCGCCGGCGATCAAGGTGAATGACCTTGTTGTCGAGTACACGTCATCACAAGGCACGATCCGTGCGGTAAACGGCCTTGATCTCTCCATCGCTGAAGGGGAGGTCTACGCGATGCTCGGTGAGAATGGCGCCGGAAAGACATCAACGGTCGAGGTGCTCGAAGGTCACCGCAGCAGAGTTGGTGGCCAGGTTGAGGTTCTTGGCATCGACCCAACTGCCGGAGGGTCTCTTCGGAGGGAGTTACGTGATCAGATCGGCATCGTGTTACAAACGAATGGAATCGAACCTGAGATCACGCCTCGTGAAGCGTTGACGCTATTCGGCGCGGTGTATCGAAACCCGTATTCCCTGTCTGACGTCGTTGAACGGGTTGGTTTAGATGGCTTTATTGATCAGCGCGTCGGATCATTATCTGGGGGTCAGCGCCGTCGTCTCGACCTTGCGGTGGCGGTGATTGGTCGCCCTCGGGTGTTGTTTCTCGATGAGCCGACGACCGGCTTTGATCCATCTGCCCGAAGGAACGCGTGGGAACTCGTTCGGAGTTTGCATGCTGATGGAACGACCATTCTGCTCACCACGCATCACCTCGAAGAGGCCGAGTTTCTTGCCGACCGAGTTGGTGTGATTTCACGTGGTGAGATGTTGGTCGAGGGCCCTCCCCGAGACTTGCAACAGGCCCACGGACGTAGCGTGATGTCGGTCGAGATTGCGGGTGCCGGTTCGCTATCTGATGTTGAGGCGTCGGTTGCGGCTGTGCTGGATGGAATCTCGTCGACGTTGGCGTGGCAGGGCGCGCGACTACTCATCACGACTGAGGAAACCACGAAGGTGCTGGAGCGAATTACCAGATGGGCGCTATCGACGGGTACTGATCTCAGCGAGTGGTCGATTGAGCGCCCTTCTCTCGAGCAGGTCTTTCTTGAGTTGAATGCCGACATCGATCGAGAGTGTGACGATGACTGAAGCCCGTCAATTTCCACCATCTCTGCCGTTGCTCATTCGGCAGGCGGGTCACCAGCTGCGACTCTTTGTGCGGGTTCCGGTCGCTGTCTTTTTCACGATCGCCCTTCCATTCGTGGTGTTACTTATTATCAACGCGACCTCGGGTGATCGTCTGATTCGCGACCCGAATGGTGAATGGCCGGTTGATGCGTTTGTGTGTGTTGCGATCGCCGCCTTTACAGCCGTGTCGGCAACGTTCACCAATCTCGCGAATATGGTTCCGATTCGGCGTGAAGAAGGTGTGCTGCAGCGTTGGAGGTCGACGCCGTTGCCCGTGTGGGTGTTCGTCGGCGGGCATGTTCTTGCTGCCGTAGTCATTGCAGTGGCAAGTGTGATGTTCATGCTTGCAGTCGGTGTTGCGCTCTATGGAGTGTCGGTGCCGATGAGTTCAATACCTGCTCTCGTGGTCACCGTTGCGGTTGCGACTACTGCATTCGCGGCGATGGGCATGGCAGTTGCGGCATTAGTGCCGACGGCAAGTGCTGCATCAGGGGTCGCGAACGCAATCGTGTTGCCGATGGCGCTCATTTCGAACGTGTTTATTCCGATGGAGTCTCCGCCGACTGCGTTTGATATTGCTGCAAACCTGTTACCGCTTCGACCTTTCGTCGATGCGGTGCAAGCCCCGTTGCATCCGGTTGACCCGACGACGGTTCCTCAGTGGGGTGCTCTTGGCGTCATCGTGCTGTGGGGGGTTGCCGGTTTCGCTTGTGCGGTTCGGACCTTTCGCTGGAATGCAGCCCCTGGCGGAAGCACTCGACGGCGACGGGCGGCCCACCAATCGGGCTGACGTCGGGCGGTGGCGAATTGTGCTGCGAACTGGGTTTGTTATCTCAACGCAAAGCAGGCGATTGCTGAGGCCGCGGCCGCATTTAACGAATCAACGTTCGACGACATGGGGATACGGGCGGCGATGCAGCGAGCCATAGTCGACGGTCGGAGCCCCGCTCGCTCAGATCCGATGAGTACTGCTCGTGGACGGCTGGGGTCGAGCTCTGCGGCCACACGATCGATCGGAGCGGCGGTCTCATCAGGGGTGAGCGCAATGAGGTCGCGTCGACCATCGAGGGCTTCGGCTTTGAGAAGACCTTCAAGATCTGATGTTCGTGCGTGAGGGAGCTCGAATGTGGTTCCCATCGCAACGCGAAGCGATCGCCGAGAGAGCGGGTCTCCGCTCTCTCCGTCGAGCAGTAAGCCGTCCCAGCCGAGTCCAGCAGCGTTTCTCACAATTCCGCCTATGTTCGCTGGGTTGTCAACCTGTTCAACGATCACGAGACGGTGGGTTCGAGCGAGTAGCGAAGTAGCGCTCGGTCTTGGTGGACGCTCAAAAATCGCAACGATGGGGTGAGGCATGCCGAGTCCGGTGACGAGCCGGCGAATGTCGTCACCTCCGATGAACACGTCGACGCCGAGGTCATGAGCGATGGGTGGCACTCGTTGCTCGTCAGCGAGAGCAGCGACGGGTGTACAGCCGGCTCGAAATGCTCGTTCAACAACGAGATCGCCCTCGGCGAGAAAGAGGCCAGACCCATGGTCATCGCGCTTGTCGGCGCGTGTGGTGAGCCCTCGTTCTCGCAGTCGAAACAGAGCGAGTCGCTCGTCGTCAACCGACTCGATCTTGACGAATGGCATGTCAGAAGTCGGTATCAGAAGTGATAGGGGAAGGGCGACCAGTTAGGATCACGCTTCTCGAGGAACGCGTCACGTCCTTCGGCGCCTTCGTCTGTTCCGTAGGCAAGCCTGGTGGCCTCGCCGGCGAAGACTTGTTGACCCACGATGCCGTCGTCGACAAGGTTGAATGCAAACTTCAACATTCGTTGAGCGGTCGGGCTCTTCCCGCAGATGGTTCGGGCCCATTCGAGAGCGGTGCGTTCAAGTTCGGCGTGATCAGCCACAGCGTTTACTGCGCCCATCCGATGCATGTCGTCGGCTGAATACTCTGAGCCGAGAAAGAAAATCTCTCGGGCAAATTTCTGTCCGACCATTTTCGCAAGGTAGGCCGACCCATACCCTGCATCGAACGACGCCACGTCGGCATCGGTCTGTTTAAATTTCGCGTGTTCGCGACTCGCAATGGTGAGGTCACACACCACGTGAAGGCTGTGTCCGCCACCTGCAGCCCAGCCGGGGACAACACACATCACGACCTTCGGCATGAACCTGATGAGCCGTTGCACCTCAAGGATGTGAAGGCGACCCGATCGAGCAGGGTCGACTGAATCTGCGGTCTCACCATCGGCATAGCGGTAGCCATCTCGACCGCGGATACGTTGATCGCCACCCGAGCAAAACGCCCAACCCCCATCTTTTTGTGAGGGGCCATTGCCGGTGAGAATGACGCAGCCAACATCGCTTGACATGCGGGCATGGTCGAGCGCGCGATATAACTCGTCGACCGTGTGGGGGCGGAAGGCATTACGAATGTCTGGACGATCGAATGCGATGCGCACGCATCCAACGTCACGGGCGCGGTGGTAGGTGATGTCGGTGAAGTCAAACCCGGGGACAACGTCCCATTGGGAGGCATCGAAGATTTCTGAGGTGTCGGGGCGAGCGCTCATGACTCTATTGTCGCGGCTTCGGGCTCATTTGCTGGCATCGTTCCGCTGTTGGGTACCTCGCATGAGTCTGCAGTGTTGAGTCGCTGGCGGAGCGCGACGGCTAACAGAACCATCGATAACACGGCGAGGAATGGTTGGGTGGGGGCGAACCAGTCGAGTGCCCCAGATGTACCGAGTGCGATGACGACGAGTTTGTTGCAGACCGGGCAACCGATTGCGAAGAAGCCGAGTAGGCCGCCCGCGATTCCTCGGCGTTCGTGCGTGACGGGCTGTGGTTGGGCGACATATGTGGCGAGCAGTAAACCGCCGAGCACTGAAGTGACGGCGAGGCTGGGGTAACTCCACCAGGTGACGTCGACCGGACGCCCAAATAGAGGGTTTGGGATGACATCGGTGGGGAGACCGACGGCGAGAGCGACCGCCACGGCACCGACGACTGCGGTAAGCCATTGTCGTTGCCGCCAGTTACGCATATAGATGAAGGTATCTGACGTGGAGTCGAGTTGGTCAGAGGCGAAGAAGAGCGGTGGTGGCAGCAGCCGCCAAGATCACCACGATGATGGGTGCTCGTCGCCAGATGAGCACAGCGGCAACCGCGACGCCTGCGCTTCGTGCATCGATGGTGAGAGATTTCCCGCTTGCGAATGTGAGTTGGGCAATGACCGCACTGACAACTGCGGCTGGGATGAGTGATCCGAGCCGCTCGAACATCGGAACTCTGCGCACGAGAGCGGTGCCCCCGTACATGCCGAGAAGGCGGAGGCTTGCCACACCGACGGCGAGCAGAATGATGATGGTCCACGTCATGAGGTGGCTGCCTTTGGCTCTGGCACCTTCAGGGCAACGACCGCTCCGGTGAGGCTGAGAATGATGGGGGTGCCTGCCGGCGCAATCGGAAGCAGTGCGGCACAGAGCCCTCCGCCGACGAGGGCAGCGATGAGACCGGGCTTTTGTCGCAACAGGTTGGCGATGATTGCAAGAAGCAGCGCGGGGAAGACCGCGTCGAGACCTAACCGGTTTGCATCACCGATGATGTTTCCAAGAAAGACGCCGGTGAAGGTGCCACACCACCAGCCGAGATGCAGTGCCCCGGTGACCCACCAGAAGGCGGTGATGACTCCTTTCGGTGTGGTTTGTTGCATTGCGACACCGACGTTCGGATCGAGGCAATTGAGAGCGGCGCAGCTCCGTTGTAGGTGGCCTACCTGGATACGGGTGCCAAGGCTTGCTGCGAGCAGGCCAAACCGTGATGCGACGACCCACCCAGCGATGAGTGCGGCGAGTACGCTCCCGCCGACGTCACGTACGGCGATATATGCGAGTTCTGAAGTTGCTGATAAGACGATGCCAGCTGCAGCGATGGTCTTCACGGCTGACCCAACATGCTCATAGACGAGGACGTTGACGGTGACGCCGATCGCAAAAAATGTGAGACCGATACCGATAAGGGTTCCCCATTCGGGGCGAGCACTCGTGGAGGTCTCGGACATCTTGCGAGTTTTGCATAAGGGTCGGTGTGCTCATGCGCCGGAGTTCGTTCAGGTGAATTGCAGAGAGCACGGAAGGTTCGACTTCATCGACGAGGTGCGCAGTCGGTAAAACGGTCGTATGGATGATGTAGTGCTGTACGAGGTTTCCGACGGAATTGCGAAGATCACGTTGAATCGACCTGATCAGATGAATGCGTGGACTGGAGAACTCAGCGATGAGCTGCAGGCCCGCCTTGGCGAGGCTGACCGCGATTAAGACGTTGTGTTTGTCGTAATCACCGGCACAGAGAAAGCATTCTTCGCCAGGGCAGACCTAGGTGAATGCGAAAGCTTTTTT
>JAAXJF010000005.1 GCA_012269985.1 Acidimicrobiaceae bacterium | reverse complement strand
ACCCCCAGATGCGGTCGCCGACGAAGCGGAGGATGTCGATAACCACCAAGATTGAGGCGATGATCCAGGCCGGGATACCGAAGAAGAACGGGGCGTCTGGGTTCTCAGCGGCGAAGATCGCCAGCATCACGGTGCCGAGCAGCCCGAGCCCCATTTCTGCTGCGGTCGGAAGGTCTCCGATGATCGAGACGAACAGTGTGGGCGCGACGGTGATGGCAACGATGAGTCGGGTGAATCGAATTCGGCCCACCATTTCTTCAACGATGTGTCCGAAGTACCAGAAGAAGAAGAGGGTGATGAGCACCCACGCGCTTGTTGGCGGGGTTGCGATCGGCCAGGTGATGAGGCGCCAGATTTCGAACTGGCGTACTGCTGACGGGTGGAAGACGAGTTTGGCGAACCATTCGATGCTGACGGCGTACAGAAACATCGAGATGATGCCCGAGCCAACGAGAAATGCGGTCGTTGTCACGTCGATGTTGCCAAGTTTGAACCAGCCGTCGCGAGAACGAGGGCTTGGTATGCCGAAATTGAATCGTTGTGCCACGACTCCACGGTACTGGCACCGCAACGCTGTGCGCAGTCTCTGCTCGTAGTCTCTTGGAAGTGATTGAGCGACCGCCCACAGGAACGATTCCGGATGAGCCCGGGTCGTACCAATTCAAAGATGCCCATGGTCGCGTCATCTATGTGGGTAAGGCGTCGAGTCTCCGGCATCGGTTGAGCAGTTATTTTCAGCGGGCCGATCGGTTGCACCCTCGAACCCGTCAAATGGTGGAGACCGCCGAGTCGGTCGAGTGGACGATTGTGCGCAACGAGGTTGAGGCGTTGATGCTCGAATATTCGCTCATTAAGCAGCATCGACCGCGGTTCAATGTTCGGTTACGTGATGACAAGAGTTATCCGTTTCTTGCGGTGACGACCGATGAGGAGTGGCCGAGGGCGATGGTGACTCGGGGTGCTCGTCGAAAAGGGGTTCGCTATTTCGGGCCGTATGCCCACGCCTATGCGATTCGTGAGACGCTCGACTTGCTGTTGAGGTCGTTTCCTGTTCGTACCTGTTCGCCGGGCAAGTTTCGTCAGCATGAGCGTCTCGGCCGTCCGTGTTTGTTGTTTCACATCGAGAAGTGTGCTGGCCCGTGCGTTGGAGAGGTGTCAGCAGACGACTACGAGTCGATGGTGAACGAACTGTGTGGCTTTCTCGGTGGTGATACCGATGAGGTGGTGGCCCGGATTACCGGCGAGATGGGTGATGCCGCAAAGGCCCTTGAGTTTGAAAAAGCGGCAAGGTTACGTGATCGGCTCGAGTCGGTCGAGCGAGCGATTGAGCGTCAGCAGATGGTGGCTGAACGTGGTGAAGATCTCGACATCATTGGTGTCTCCGATGACGAGTTGGAGGCATCGGTGCAGGTGTTCTTCGTGCGTCGTGGACGGGTTGTGGGCCGCAAGGGGTTCGTGCTCGACAAGGTTGAAGAACTCTCCGATGGTGCGCTTGTCGGCAGGGTGATGGAGTCGATGTATGGCGATGAGCCACCAACTGGGGTACCCAAGCAGGTGTTGGTGCCGACGGTGCCCGATGACGTTGCGCTCTATGAAGAGTGGCTTGCGATGCTTCGAGGTTCGAAGGTCGCGATACGGGTGCCGCAGCGTGGTGATCGTCGGCAATTGCTCGAGACGGTGACCCATAATGCTCGAGAAGAGTTTGTGCGGCACCGGATGCGTCGGGCAAGTGACCACAATACGAGAAGTCGGGCCTTGGCCGAGTTGCAAGACGCATTGCAGCTTCCTGAGGCGCCGTTGCGCATCGAGTGCTACGACATGGCGCATTTGCAGGGCACTGATTACGTCGGTTCGATGGTGGTGCTTGAAGACGGCATGCCCGCAAAAAAGGAGTATCGACGTTTCAAAGTCAACATCGATGGCAATGATGACTATGCGGCGATGGAGGAGGTGCTGACTCGTCGATTGCAGGCTTACCTCGATGAGCGTGATCAGCCGATCGAAGAGCGTGGTGAGAAACCAGGGAAGTTCGCGTACCCCCCACAGTTGCTCGTGGTCGATGGGGGTAAGGGGCAGCTCGGGGTTGCTGAGCGAGTGGTGAACGAACTTGGGTTGGCCGATGAAATTCCTGTTGCCGCCCTCGCCAAGCGGTTTGAAGAGGTGTATGTGCCGGGCTCTTCAGCGCCAGTTCGCATTACCCGTGGTTCTGAGGCGCTGTTTATGTTGCAACGCATTCGTGACGAGGCACACCGGTTTGCGAATTCGTTCCACCGTGAGCGACGTTCGAAGCGGATGACGACGAGCAGCCTCGACGGCATTCCGGGTCTTGGGCCAGCTCGCAGGGACCGACTGGTGAAGGCGTTGGGTGGTGTGCGGGCGGTGAAAGCGGCCGATCTTGAGTCGTTGCAAGCGTTGTCATTTCTGCCCGATGCGGTGGCGCAGGCGGTGTTCGACAAGTTCCATTCCGACGCTTCATAGCAACGGGCATTTAGAGTTGGCTGATGACCTCGGTGTGAAGCCGGTCGAGGTGCTCTTTCCGGGTTGCAGGTTGTGGCCCCATCAGCCAATCGGGCACGATGAACTCGTCAAAGCCAAGGTCGCGATATTGGTTGAGTACTCCGATGAGTTCGTCGGCTCCGCCGGCAATGGTGCGGGGGCCGAGAGGCCCTTCGAGTGCCTTTGCGTTTTCCGCAGCGTCATCGCTGAGGTGTACGGCCACCTGCACTGAGGTGTGGAGGGTAGCTGGGTCGCGGCCGACACGTTCGCAGGCAGCGTGCATTGCGCGGAGGCGCTCGCCGGCGCTGTCGGGGTGACCCCAGGTATTCCACTCTTCGGCGTGGCGTGCGGTGATGCGCAACATGCGATTCCCGCCGGTGCCGACAAGTATCGGTAACTGTTGTTGCACGGGTTTTGGTTCACAGGGAGCGTCGGTGATGGTGTACACAGATCCTTGAAAGGTTGTGCGTGGCTCGTTGAGCAGTGACCGGATGATGTGGATCGCTTCTTCGAAGCGGTCGACGCGCGGTTTGGGTGCTTCGAGTTCGATGCCGTAGGCGACGTGTTCATTGATTTGCCAGCCTGCACCGAGTCCGAGTACGAAGCGGCCATCTGACACGTGGTCGATGGTCGCTGCTCGGTTCGCGAGGAGCGCTGGGTGGTGCACCGATGTGGGGGCGACGAGCGGTCCCAGGCGGAGTTGTTCGGTCACGACGGCCACCGCAGGTAATAGCCCCCACACTTCGTGTGAATCGCCATCGTTCACTTTTGTGTTGCCGGTGTTTGGCATGTAGTGGTCGGCGAACCACATGCCATACCAGCGCCCGTCGTCGAGCCAGCGGGCGAGGTCAAGCACTTCATCAACTGGGTATTTGATATTTGGCCACACAGAAAACTTCATGATTTGAACCGTAGTGTGGGCTCTGTGTCTGGAGACCTATCGCGCCGTTTGTGGGAAGATCACGCTGAATGGTGGATTGACGGTTTCACCGACGGTGCCGACCCTGAATATGAAGACCAGATCATTCCGCTCGTGGTGCAAGAGCTTGCAGGGGTCGAGACGGTTCTCGATATCGGTACCGGAGACGGTCAGATAGCGCGGGCACTATCGGCGACAGGTTGTGAAGTGACCGGCGTCGATCCGACATCTGCACAAATATCAGTTGCGGTCGAGCGGGGTGGTGGGCCGCGCTACGTGCAGTCAGGGGCGTGTCCGCTTCCGTTTGATGATGAAAGTTTTGATGCCGCTCTTGCCTGCCTGGTGTTCGAACATATTGATGATGTTGACGGAGCGATCAGCGAGGTTGCTCGGGTGCTTCGCCCAGGAGGTTCATTCAATTTCTTGTTGAATCACCCGTTACTGCAAACCCCAGATAGCGGATGGATCGATGACCACATGGTTGAGCCACCCGAGCAGTACTGGCGTATCGGTAATTATCTCGATGAGGCCGAGACAATTGAGCAGGTCGAATCGGGTGTGCACATTAGGTTTTTGCATCGGCCGCTGTCGCGCTATCTCAATGCTCTCGCCGACAACGGTTTACTGCTCGAGCGCATGGATGAACCGGCCCCTCCTGATCGTTTTCTTGCTCAGGCTCCTGAATATTTCGAAGCAGCATCGGTACCACGGTTGTTGCATCTTCGACTTCGAAAAGTAGTGAACTGACAGCGTTGAAGGTTGTGCCGCTGATTGCCGGTCTAAGGTTTGGGCGTGGCTGAGATCGTCGTGATTACCGGGCTGTCGGGAGCGGGGCGTTCTGCGGCCGCCGGGGTGTTTGAAGATCTTGGCTTCTACGTCGTCGATAATTTGCCGACGTCTCTGGTGCCGACGATTGTGGAGCTTGCAGCAAAGCCGGGTGCCGGTATTGATCGCCTGGTTCTCGTGTCAGGTCGCAATCATGCGGAATTGTTAACACATGTCAATGATCTGAAGGCGGCAGGCCACCGGGTTTCGATGCTGTATTTGGAGGCATCAACGCAGATGTTGGTGAAGCGTTACGAGGCAACCCGGCGCCGGCACCCGTTCGATACCGATGGCTCCGGGGTATTGGAGGCAATCGAGCGAGAGCGAGTGGCTCTTGAAGAAGTGAAAGGTGTCGCTGATCTTGTCGTCGATAGCTCTGAACTCAACATACATCAGTTGAAGGATCGAAGCGTGTCGGCGTTTTCTGCGACAGGTTCAACGTTGATGCCGGTCTCGGGCGAATCGTTCGGCTATATCCACGGCATTCCGCTGGATGCTGACATCGTGATGGATGTGAGATTCTTGCCGAATCCTCATTGGGATGAGCAACTGCGCCCGCTTACAGGCCGTGACGAGCCGGTGAGTGAGTTTGTGTTGAACAACGAGGTCACCCAGCGGTTTTTGAGCCATCTCGAGGCCTTGTTGCTCGACGTAATTCCCAGTTATCAGTCGGAGGGCCGCAACTATCTCACGATTGCAATCGGTTGCACCGGTGGCCGACATCGCTCGGTGGCCATCGTTGAGTATCTGGTTGGTCGCCTCGACGACTGCGAGGTGAAGGCGGTTGCCTCACATCGCGATGTCGACGGACGCTGAATCTTTCGTTCGCCCCGAGAGTTGTGTCGCATCTGCATCTTGCGCCGCGCGTCTGACTACTCTTGCGAACGACCTTGTGGTCAGAAAATGTGAAAGGACCTCCCATGACTGTTCGTGTTGGTGTTAACGGATTTGGACGTATTGGCCGCAACTTCTATCGTGCGGTGCTTGCCCAGGGCGCAGACGTTGAGTTCGTTGCAGTGAATGATTTGGGTTCGCTTGATCAGATGGCCCACCTCTTGAAGTATGACTCGGTGATGGGTCGCCTTGATCAGAACGTGAAGGTCGTCAAGGGTGGAATCAAGGTCGGCAATCACACCATCCGGGTGCTGTCAGAGCGTGATCCAAAAGCGCTGCCGTGGGGTGACCTTGGCATCGATGTCGTTGTCGAATCGACGGGCATTTTCACCGATCGTGAGAAAGCCGCAATGCATCTTGATGGTGGCGCACCGCGAGTGATCGTGTCGGCGCCGTCGAATGGGGCGGATATCACCATCGTCTATGGCGTCAACCACACTGATTTCGACAAGAAGAAGCACCAGGTCATTTCAAACGCAAGTTGCACGACAAACTGTTTCGTTCCTCTCATCAAGGTGCTCGATGACGCGTTTGGTGTGAAGCAGGGTCTCATGACCACCGTGCACGCATACACCGGCGACCAGTCACTTGTTGACGGCCCACATAATGACCTTCGCCGTGCTCGTGGAGCGGCAATTAACATTATTCCGACATCGACTGGAGCAGCTCGGGCAACGAGCTTGGTGTTGGCATCGATGAAGGGCCGGCTCGATGGAACTTCGCTTCGAGTGCCGGTGCCGACGGGTTCGATCACGGACGTAACCGCAACCCTGAAGAAGAAGGCCTCGGTCGACGACATCAATGCCGTGTTCGCGGCGGCGGCCAAGAAGGGCGACCTGAAAGGGATCTTGAAGTACACCGAAGACCCAATTGTGTCGAGCGACATTGTTGGCGATCCGCACTCATCGATTTTTGATGCAGGCATGACGATGTCGATGGGCGACCTTGTGAAGGTGTGCTCGTGGTACGACAATGAGTGGGGCTACTCAAACCGTTTGGTCGATCTGGTTCGCTACGTCAGCCGCGGTCGCTGAGTTGCAATGACAGACGAGTCATCGCGCATCCCCACTCTCGAAGATCTCGGTGATGTCACCGGACGGCGGGTCCTCGTTCGCACAGAGTTCAATGTGCCGTTAGAGGAGCGTGCGGGGTCGCAAGTCGTTGTCGATGATTTTCGTATTCGTGCTGCGATGCCGACGATTTCGTGGCTGTTGGAGCGTGGCGCTCAGGTGGTGTGTGCGAGTCATCTCGGTCGGCCAAAGGGTCAACCAGTTGATGAGTATTCGATGGATCCGGTGCGTGCACGGCTGAGCGAACTCGCCCCTGGGGTTGAGTTGCTTGAAAACCTTCGATTTAACCCCGGCGAAGAGGCAAAAGATGATGCCTTTGTTGGCTCGTTCAAAAATGGAATCGATTTCTATGTCAACGATGCGTTCGGTGCGTCGCATCGCGCTCATGCGTCAATCGTTGGTCCGCCGAAGTCGACGCCTTCCGCAATGGGCCGCCTGTTGCAGCAAGAGGTCGAAGTGTTGACGGGGCTGAGAGCTAAGCCGAAGCGACCGTTTGTTGCGGTGCTTGGCGGGGCAAAAATCTCCGACAAGTTGGGTGTTGTTGAGGCTCTGCTATCGGTCGTTGACCAGCTCACGATCGGCGGGGCGATGTGTTTCACGTTCTTTGCGGCTCAGGGTAAGCCGATTGGTGACTCGCTCTTCGAGCCCTACATGGTTGACACTTGCCGTCGGATACTTGAGATGGCAGGCGACAAGATTGTCCTTCCTGACGACATGGTCGGTGTTGATGCTGCGGGAGAGTTCGCCACCTTCGGAACTCGTCTTCCTGAAGGGTCGAAGGGGTTCGATATCGGCCCGGGCTCGGCGGCTGCATTTAGTGATGTGGTGATGGATGCCCGAATGGTGTTTTGGAACGGACCGATGGGCATGTTCGAAGATGAACGATTCGCTGGTGGCACGAGAACGGTTGCTGAGGCGATGGCTGAAACGAAAGCGTTCACGGTTGTTGGCGGCGGGGACTCTGCCGCTGCGCTTGCCCAGTTCCGACTAGATGATGAAGTAGATCATGTGTCAACTGGCGGGGGAGCGAGCCTCGAACTGCTCGAACTCGGCGATCTTCCCGGCCTAGCTGCATTGAGAGGTGCCCCTAATGCCTGATGTTCGCACTCCGCTGATCAGCGGTAACTGGAAGATGAATCTCGATCATTTTGAGGCTCTTCGAAATCTGCAGAAACTTGCGTGGCTGCTGCCGAAAGACATCTATCAGCGCGCAGATGTGAGCATCCACCCGCCGTTTACCGATATCCGTACGCTGCAGACCTCGATTGAGGCTGACCGGATGGACGTTCTGCTCGGAGCCCAGCATTGTCATTATGAAGTGAACGGAGCCTTCACCGGTGAGGTCTCCCCAATGTTTTTGCAAAAGCTTGATGTGAAACTCGTCATCTGCGGTCATAGCGAACGTCGAGATATTTTCGGTGAGACCGATGAGATGGTGAATGCAAAGGTGAAAGCGATTTTGAAGCACAACATGACACCAATCATGTGTGTGGGGGAGTCGTTGGTTGAGCGTGAGGCAGGTGAGACCGAGGCAAAGGTGCTTGGTCAGGTGGTCAATGGTTTGCAGGGTGTGAAGAAAGCAGAAGTCGGCTCGATGGTGATTGCATACGAGCCGATTTGGGCGATTGGCACGGGCAGAACTGCGACCGCTGATGACGCTCAGCAGGTCTGCGCCTCTATCCGAGCGGCGGTGACGGCATCTTTTGGGGCTGATGCTGGTGCGTCGGTTCGAATCCAATATGGCGGTTCGGTGAAACCTGGCACGACTGAAGAGTTGATGGCGCAGCCGGATATCGATGGCGCATTGGTGGGTGGGGCAAGTCTTGACCCGGATGATTTCGCGCAGATTGTCAAAATTGCTGCCGGCTAAATTTCAGGCACCAACTGTTCGGCGTCGCTAACTGGTGCGCCGTGCTCGGTTTGTGACCGAACTTCACTGACCGCACCCCGCTTGTCGGCGGTATCCTTGGCCCTGTGCGTGATTTAATGCTGTACGCGATGTTGGTGATCAACATCGTGTCAATGATCGGAACAATCTCCGGGGTTTTGTTGCACTCTGGTCGTGGCGGCGGTCTATCTGACATGTTCGGTGGCGGAGGTGGCGCTGCGCTCGGCTCAACCGCAGCAGAACGTAACTTGAACCGCATCACTACTGTGTTCGCTCTTGCTTGGATCCTGTCGGTCCTCGCATTGAGTTTCCTTTACATTCGCTGAGGGGTGTGGCGTCAGCAATGTGCAGTTGCTGTTGTTGCCGGTAACATCTCTTCACCACGTCGGAGTGGCGGAATGGCAGACGCGCTAGCTTGAGGTGCTAGTGCCCTACTAATGGGCGTGGGGGTTCAAGTCCCCCCTCCGACACCAATGTTTCGTTGAATCCACAGCGGATTCTCCCCGTACTTCTGACCCTTTAGGTCTTTGTGTAGGGCTCGGTGCGTATCTCGCAGAGGCGGGCTAGAGACGGTCTCTGTTATGTCGCCTAATTTGCGTTGCCGGCAGTGGGGTTTTTATCGGCCGAGCGGTTTGAAAGGTGTTGCGGTGAATCCAAGAAACGCGCTGCATACTTTTTCGGCCCAGGACTTCTTTTCCTTGGGTGTGTGTTCTGGGCGGGTGAGGGTGACGAGGTTTTTGTTAGGCACCCCAACGTAGTCGGCAGTTACGTGCGGGTTGTACCCCTTTGTTTTGAAGTGGGTACAAATTGACCTGGGTGGAGGACGGTGTGTCTCAGCCAGGAGTGTGGCTCTCACCGAATCTAGGGTGAAGATATGAGCGAATTGAGATTTGATGGCCGAGTCGCATTGGTAACTGGTGCCGGAGGTGGACTCGGACGAGAACATGCTCTCCTGCTCGCCTCGCGAGGCGCAGCCGTGATGGTGAATGACTTGGGATCACCAACTATGGGAGGCCAAGAACATGACCCAAGCCCGGCAGAAGCAGTTGTCGAACAGATTCGGGTCGCCGGAGGGACAGCAGCTGCAAACAGCGATTCAGTAGCCACACGTGGCGGTGCCGACTCGATGGTCGCCGACACGCTGAAAGAATTTGGCCAGCTCGACATTGTCATTAACAATGCTGGGATCATCGGCAACCGAACATTCCTCAATATCAACGAGTACGAATTCGAACCGGTTATCGACGTTCACGTCAAAGGATGCTTCTTCGTGAGTCGCCCCGCATATGAACATATGAAGTCAGTTGGGTATGGACGAATTGTCAACACAAGTTCAGGCTCAGGGCTATTCGGATCATTCGGGCAAAGCGCCTACGCCGCAGCTAAAGCTGCGATCTACGGGTTCACCCGAACACTTGCGATCGAAGGTTCACGGTACGGGATACATGTCAACGCCATAGCGCCAGGAGCATTGACACGAATGACTGGGGACGTCCTTGGTGACGACGGCGACATCGCTAACGCCACTGGCCTAACTGGAGAAGATCTCATAATGCAACTGGGTCCACAACAGGTTGCGCCTGCGGTGGCGTACCTCGCACACGAATCATGCCTGTTGAATGGCGAAACGCTGTCTGCTTCGGGAGGCAGAGTAGGACGAGCGTTTATGGGGGTAACCAAGGGAATATACGAAGAGGACCTCTCCCTTGAGTCGGTTGCGAGACGAATAGACGAGATATGCAATGAGGATGACTACGTGGTGCCCGACAACGTTGACCAAGAAATGCAACTGCTGCTCGAACATCTACATACAGGGGACACTTAATCGACGAGATAGTGAGTTTTGCTAACGCTCTCTCATCCTCGGCTTGGTCTGAGCTGAGCGAAAAGGCATGTATCGAATCAGCCCTCGCTTCACAGCTATGGATTGGTGACGCTCTTCCGATCCTTTCCGGTGGCGTACTCCTTTTCAAAATTCGATAACGTCCGTAGGGAGCCAACCTAGGAGAACGTAGGAAATGGTTGATGTAGCTGACACCGAGGCGACGTGCTGTGGTCCGGGTTATGCCAGCCCCAAAGATGCGATTGCGGCCCCGACAGAGAAACTTCTCTACACCGTTGCGCTCTATACGGGGACTGGCATCCAAAAACCCGACTACCTCGCAACCATAGATGCCGATCCCGAGAGCCGAACCTACTCCCAGGTGATCCATCGTCTTGAGATGCCCGGCATCGGCGACGAACTTCACCACACCGGATGGAACGCCTGCTCGTCATGCCACGATGACGCCTCGATGAGCCGCAGATACCTCCTTCTACCGGGAGTGCGTTCGAACAATATCTACGTCGTAGATACGGCAACTGATCCGAAGGCCCCGTCGCTGCACAAGATCATTGACGGCGATGAAATCAAAGAGAAAGCCAATCTCTCAGGCCCACACACCGTCCATTGTCTCGGTTCAGAGATCATTATCTCGTTCCTCGGAGATGCCAAGGGCGAAGCACCAGGCGGCTACCTCCACGTCAACGAAGACTTTGAGATCGTTGGCCGCTGGGAGAACTCGATGGGCGACATCCCCTACGGATACGACTTTTGGTATCAACCGCGCCACAACGTGATGATCAGCTCAGAGTGGGCGGCCCCAAACACGTTTCTGCCCGGATTCGACCTCGAAGAAGTTGGACACCTTAAGTACGGGCGGCGCCTACATGTGTGGGACTTCGAAAAGCGTGAGCCGGTACAAACGATGTACCTCGGCGAAGACGGGCTTATGCCGTTAGAGGTTAAGTTCCTCCACAACCCTGACAGTACTCATGGCTTTTGCTGCGCTGCATTGAGCTCAAATGTGATCCACTTCTGGAAAGACGATGATGACCCCGAGTGGAAGTGGGAGAAGGCGGTCGACATTGAGAACGAATTGCTCCCCGATTGGCCCATTCCGCTACCTGGTGTGATGTCGGCGCTGCTTGTCTCGATGGACGACAAGTACCTGTACGTCAACAACTGGCTCCACGGTGATATGAGGCAATACGACATCACCGACCCGCACAACCCGGTGCTCACCGGCCAGGTCTGGATGGGTGGCCTGCTCGGGAAAGCTCCGGTGGTGAACGGCGCGGAAGTCGCCGGCGGACCGCAGATCTTTCAACTCTCGCTCGAGTGCAAACGCCTCTATGTCACCACTTCGTTGCTCTCGACATGGGACAACCAGTTTTATCCCGAGATTCGGACCAAAGGCGGGGTGATGGTGATGATCGACTGCGACGTTGAGAATGGGGGCATGGCGATCAATGAAGACTTCATCGTCGACTTCGGTCAGGAGCCGAACGGCCCGAGCCGGTGCCACGAGACTCGCTACCCAGGTGGCGACTGCACAAGCGATATCTGGCTCTGATGGACACCTGGACCGTCACCGTCACCAATCAAGGTGGGGCAACATATGACGTTGACGCAAATCGGCCTCTCCTTGAGACATTAGAAGAACAAGGTGTCGACCTGCCCTACGGATGCCGATACGGCGGATGCATAACCTGTGCAGCAAAAGTGACCTCGGGCAAAGTTGACCAGTCAGAACAAGTCGCTCTCAACAACCGCCAACTCAACCACGGATATGCCGTGCTGTGCGTGGCTCGACCAATCTCGAATTGCACCCTCGAAGTAGGAGTCGAGAGCCACGACGAGCTCTACCGAAACCCGTTCCTCGATCCGCTTGAGCCGCATGAGCTCAAGTCCGATATCGCCACCACAACAGGAGAGTCCTAATGGCTGAGGCCGATCTCAGAATCCCGGAAACAATTGAACATCGGTACGACTACGACCAGGAGTACATTTCCGACATACTGCGATCGGTAAAGACCATCGCGATGGTCGGGGCGAGTGACGACAAGACCAAATTCAGTTACGGCGTGCTCCGCCAGCTGGACGAAATCGGCTACGAAATCCTGCCGGTCACCTCCAACTTGAAGACCACAGAGATTCGCGGCTTGAAGGTCTATCGGTCGCTTCAGGAAATCGACCGCCCGATCGACATGGTCGACGTGTTTCGCCCCAAGGAAGAGCTCTACGGGCTCGCCGAACAAGCCATCGCAATCGGGGCGAAGGTCCTTTGGGGTCAGATCGGTGTGTATGACGATCGCGCCGCGGCGCTCGCCGAAGCCGCAGGACTCAGGGTCGTGATGGACCGCTGTCCAAAGATCGAGCTGTTTCGCCCATTCTGGAAGCCCCGTCTTGATCTGGAACTCAACCTGCCGGACAAGCCAGGCGCTGCCGTGGGCACCCAAACAGCGATCTGATTACAGCCTCGTAAATCACCCTTCCTGTCGAGACACTGTCACGACCTGCGAAAGGTGATGGTGAGACCCTGGCGCTTCACCTTCACGACATGTACAAGATCGACAGAAATATGCGCCACGGTGGGCGTGTTCTCGCAAAGCTGACAGCGCGAGTCACAAAACCCGCACAAAAAACGTCGCCTCATCACCCTCACTAAGCAGATTGTCATCACGGACCTGGCGCTTGACAGGCAGAATCAAACTCTGATTCCCCCGACTTGGGAACATCGACGTCAACCACACACTCGCTCCGACACGTACCTCAACCCGGACACTGTCAAAGCCTCCACGCTCAGCCACCACATCCTCAACCTCGTCTGCAACATCAAACGGCAGTGTCACAAAATGCCAAGCCGGCCGCTTCGGCCATCTCCACAACACGGCAGCAAACGAAAATTCGATACCAATGAGCGTATCCACCGGGCTAAAGCCCCTGATCGCCGCTCCAGATCAGATTTTCTCTGCCTTCCCATAAAAGCAGTAACAAATGAGACACAACTAGCGATTACCTAAATGTTCCAGCAACAGTTCCCCCCACCAGAAAAGCCCACCTGAGGAAGCAGCGTCGCTTACCAGGTGGGCTTTTCGCTCCCTACCAGAGTCGGCACTTCGGCAATCGAGCAAACCCTCCGACTCCGTTTGTTCTGGAAGCCGCCGGAGAAAGGGGTGTCACCTATCCGATGCGGTTGCGTTTGACCTTGATGCCGGCGTCTTCGCGGTCCCAGGTATCGGCGGTAACGCCGTCACTCTTCAGCAGGTGTTTCTGAACTTTCTGGGTGGGTGTCTTGGGGAGTTCCTCAACGATTCGGATGTAGCGCGGGAGCATGAAGTGGGCCATCCGGGGTTCGAGGAAGTCGAAGAGCTCTTTACTGTCGATCTGGCATCCGGCAACGGGCGCGACGACGATCAGCACCTCGTCTTCGCCGAGCTGGCTCGGTACCGGCACTGCTGCCGCCTCAGCGATATCGGGGTGTGCGACGACCTCGTTCTCGACCTCGAACGATGAAATGTTCTCACCTCGGCGTCGGATGGCGTCCTTGATGCGGTCGACAAAGAAGAAGTTGCCGTCCTCGTCATACCGGAAGCCGTCGCCGGTGTGGAACCAACCGTTGCGCCACGCGTCAGCTGTGGCTTCGGGGTTCTTGTAATACCCGTGGTTCATCGCCCATGGACGGTCGCTGCGAAGGATCAGCTCGCCGATCTGACCAGGAGCGACCTCACAATCATTTTCGTCGACCACTCTGGCCTCGATACCTGGTCGCACTTTCCCGCACAGCCCGGGAGTGTTTGGGTGGAGGTCCGACATCAGCGGCGAGGACACCTCTGTCATGTTGAAGGTGGTCAGTGCATCCAAGTTGTAGCGCTCAGCGACACGCATTGCCTCCTCAGTCCAAGGCACGATGACAGTCGTGCGTAGTGAGTGGTCCTGCTCTCCCTCAAACTCGGGCAGGTTCAGCAAGAAAGGCACCATAGCCGCGAGCAAACACACCGCCGTGATGCTGTGGTCGTTGACGGTTGACCAGAATTCGTCGGTTCGGAAGTGGGAGTCGACCACGCATGATCCGCCGGTGGCAAGCGTGATATTCAGGAATACTGTGCCTCCTACGTGGAAAAGGGGCAGGTTGACCAAGATTCGGTCGTCACCGTCGAAGTGGGGATGCGCCTCGGTCCCCATTGAATAGCCCTGAAGATAGGAGGAGAGGACTGCTTTGGAAGGCCCGGTCGTGCCCGACGTGAAGATGATGTATTGCGTATCCCACGGATCAACAGCCTCGGGCATCTCAGTCAATCCGGTTGTTGGTGTCAGTGTGGATGCCGGGTGAACATTTAATCCTGCCGCCGAACTCGCGTTGAAGTCTTCTTTTCCGACGATCACTACGTCGGTGAGCGACGCAGTGTCGATGTCGTTGAGCCGCGATCCAAGGTCGGCGTGGCAGACGATGAGACGAGCGTCGGATAATCGCACCTGATGCTCCAGGATGCCGCCTTTATAGGCGGTGTTAAGAGGGACATAGACCGCGCCTAGATAGTTGAGTCCGAACCAAGTGAGCACGGCATCGGGTCCGTTCGGCTGCCAAGAGAGCACGTGATCGCCTTTGAGCACTCCAAGATCGGCGAAGGCTTTGGCAGTTCGGCGGGTATGTTCGAGTGCCTCGTGCCAAGTCCAAGTTGGCCCATTCTCGAAGATGAGGGCGACATCGTCGGGCTTCACCTTGGCCCATCGTTCGAGGAGATGACCTAGGACGCACTCCTCTCGAGAGAGAATGCGGTGATCGAAAACCGCTGAATCAGCCAACTTCAGAACCCTCTTTCTGCGATGTTGACGCGACACTACCCGCGACTGAGTTGTGCTTAACGAGCCGGCAGTTTCAGAGGGTGATGCGCTACAAATTGCCTTTTAGGCCTGAAGACCCACGGGCTACCCCGGGTAGGGGCAGCGGTATGTCACGCGTTGGTGAACTGCATTTCTGCGGTGCAACTGTTGGTCGGTCAATCAAAACGGTCTTTACGAGACCAGAGCTATTTCACGGTTGTTGTTACAGGTTCAGTCCACGATTTCGACTCGTGAGGCTATGTCACATACGGTCAGGTAATGGTTCTTGACGCACTACCCGCAGAGTTTGTTGGCACCCTCACTGCGAACACCCAGGAGGTCGAGCGGCCCGTTGTTGCACGTGGGCCATTCGGCACGAAGGTTGTTGCCACGGTTACCGGTGGCACGTTTGTTGGGCCAAGAATTAATGCCTCGCTGATACCGGGTGTTGCAGCGGGAGACTGGGTCACCATCCTTGGCGATGGCGCTTTCTCTCTCGATGTTCGTCTTTCATTTCGTACCGACGATGACGCCGACATCTATGTGACGTACACCGGTTTTGCGAAGCCCAATGGTGACGGGACGAGCAGCATCCGTACCGCCCCGCGTTTTGAGACTGGCGACGAGCGCTATGCATGGCTCAACGGACTCTTCTGCGTTGCGATTGGCGCCACCACCGACGAAGGTGTTGTGTACGAGATCTACGCAATCTGAGCCGCTAATAGCGAAGTCCTGGCCGCAGGATTTGCGCGACTTTTCGTTCCAGCAGACTCGAAAAGCGCATATTTGCTTTTTAGGTCACCAGCGAGCCGAGGTGAGAATAAGAAGATCGAACCACAAGAAGTTCGCTTTTTCACGCATCGGCCCCACTCGCCGGATCGCTTCATTGGCTAAAGCGCGCCAGTTGGGCTCTAAACCAAACGCCTCTCGGATGTCTTCGATAAGTGTTCCCCCAGTGAGAACATCATTCAAGAGAGCAGAGACATGCCTGGTTAACCAGATCTTTCCCTTCTTTGCAGCAATGCGCCTCTGCTCTGCCTCTTCGACCAACTCGGTCTCCTGTGCAGCTTCCTCTTCGGCTTCTTCCGGAGTTTGCTCAATTGGTTGACTGACGGGCGGATTAATTCCTACAGGAGTTCTTGGCGCCTGGGGGAGTGTCGTCGTTGTGGTCGTCGTCGTCGTCGTAGCGACGGTAGGTGGAGGAGCCAGTTGCGGCGGAGGCAACGTCGTTGTGGTTGTCGTGGGAGCGGTAGTGGTCGTAGTTGAAGATGTTGTCGTTGTTGCCTGAGGCTGCCATTGGGCAAAAAAGTTGTAATAGGCGCAATCAAAAGTGCCGCCTGCGGTGATTCCGTAACCAGATCCATCTTGTTGGGTGTTCCACCCGGTGAACGTGAAACCTTCTCTTGTGGGTTCCGTTGTTGGAGCAGTTGCTTCAACCCCAACTGAGCATTGCATGTAATGGTTGTAAGGGTCGCCGCCGTTACTGCTCCATGTCGGTTCTGTATTCCAGGCGGCATACAACGTCGTCGGTTGGCAGGTGATGGAACTCCCAGCTCCATATAGCGGTTCTGCGGCAATGTAATTTTCGCTCCACTCGCCGCTCCAAGTGTGATTCACGCGCTGAGGGCTGTACAGGCCGCCTGACGGGATTGTGACTGAGGTTCCCGTGTCACAAGTGATCGCATCTGGGTCGGCGGTGTCGCCGTAGTTGGAGCTGAAGTAAATGACAGATTCCGCCTCTTGAATCACAGGCAACGCTGGTGTGGATAAGGATGTGTTTAAGGCGTCAACTCCGTTTAAGTAGCCGTACATTGTGAAAGAGTTACTGTCGGCGGTCCCGCGCAGCCGATCGTTGATTTCTGCGACGCTGTAGGCGGGGAATGTTGTTTTCACCATTGCAGCTACCGCTGCAACAATTGGGGTCGCCATTGAAGTCCCTGACATCCCCCATATGAGGCCGTCATCATCGGGGCTTGCGGCTCTGATGGAGCCTCCCGGAGCGGAAACATCGACGCCACCTACAAACCGGGAGTAGTTCGAGAAGCCTGACCGTGAACGTCCTTGGTTATGTGATGCGACGCTCAAAACGCTGTCATACGCTGCTGGGTATGAGGGGTATTGATCGAATCTCGCTCCTGAGTTACCAGCAGCAGCGACAACGACTACCCCGTTAGCAACGGCGTTATTTACTGCAGCAAGAGTTGTTGCGTCGGGATAGTAGGAGCCCAAGGACAAGTTAATTACATCGGCGCCGTTCGCAACCGCCCAGTCGATGC
This sequence comes from Acidimicrobiaceae bacterium, assembly GCA_012269985.1. Classification (GTDB taxonomy): domain Bacteria; phylum Actinomycetota; class Acidimicrobiia; order Acidimicrobiales; family Ilumatobacteraceae; genus Casp-actino5. The sequence continues at coordinate 2,324 of JAAXJF010000005.1, read as the reverse complement.
CTGCGACAACAGTCCACATTGAGCCGGTTCCATAAGGCCCGAGTACCCGCACCGGCATGATCTTGCATGATTCGCAGACCCCCCAGCCACCTTCGTTATTGCCCTTGATTCCTGATATCTCGTGAGCAATAAAGGTGCCGTGTCCATATGCCGGGTAAACGGTCCAGCAGCTTTGGCTGTCACATTGCTCATACGGTTCTGCTGATACCTCAGAGGGGTCGCTGTCGTTATCTACGAAGTCGTATCCGGGGACAAGTCGGCCGGAGAGTTCTGTGGTCGCGTTCACTCCTGTATCAATTACGGCAACCACAAGGCCGGAGGTCGAAGCGGACTGGTTCCACATCGTGCTCGTTGAGAGGTCACCGTGGTGCCATTGGCTTCCAACTGAAAGTTCACCAAAAGCCTGTGCAGGTGGACCGGCGCTGAATTGTGCTCCACCTTCTGACAAGCTTTGGCCAGTACTCGCAACAATGTCGAGGACAGCGGGAGTACCACTGATTACGAGTCGCTCGCTGGAGTCCAACTCGTAAACATCTGCACCGTAAAACTCCGCAGTTGCGTCGAGAATTTCGATCTCCCGTTGCGTGAATGTGGCTGCGTTTACCCCAATGCTTCCGGTAGATGTATCGAGACCTTGATTTTCCTCAGATTGTTGCTCTGTTGCAGCCGCAACAATAGAAGCAGTTGGAGTTTGCGAAAGCACTAACGCTGAGGGTGCGAGAACGGCAATTAACGGCACTACAAATCTGGGCCCTCGCAACGTGAGACGCTTCGATTTAAATGCTGTTTGAGACATTTGGATTAATTAGCTGCTGACACCAAAGTAATCGTCAGGCAGAAAGAAAATGTTACGAATTCTTCGAGAAATTTTCACGTCAGAAACGTAGGTTCCAATCACTTACTGAAACGTATTACATCGGAAGCCCTGCGTGTCGGGTATTTTCCGAAGCCTCACGGCGAATGTTCGGATCATTTCATTCTTCCTGAATTTCTTAGCTCGCAACGTTCGATAACCAAACTCCTCCGGCAACAACTGAAAACATGGTTTCGCTTTGCTGGCTACAAGCAGATGTTGGTGCACTACGGTCGAACTATGACTCATCCCGCAATTACAAGTGAAAAGATTGACAACGTTCTTTGCGTCGCAGTTGACGATGGTAAGGCCAACGCCTTCTCGGTCTCCTTGCTGGAAGCGCTCGGTGAGGAGTTGGCGACGGCGGAAGCGGATGCTGACATCCGATCGGTAGTTCTCTCTGGAAACACGAAAGCATTTTTTGCAGGTTTCGATTTGGACGTGATTAATTCTGGTGATCCGAAAGCGATTACCGGTTTAGTGTCAGCCGGCGGGTCGTTCATCCGCCAAGTGTATGGCGCATCGCTGCCGGTGGTAGCGGCGTCGACTGGTCATGCAGTTGCTGCTGGGGCGCTGTTGTTGCTCGGCTGTGACTACCGCGTTGGAGTTGATGGTCCGGTAAAAATTGGGCTCAATGAGGTAGCGATTTCGTTGACGCTTCCCGAATGGGCGTTGCTCATCGCAAGAGAGCGACTATCGAATCGTTACCTGCAGGTGTCGGTTGCGAACGCAAAACTCTTCGATGGCCAAGGCGCAGCGGATGCAGGGTTTCTAGATGAAGTCACCGAAGCAGATCAGGTTGTTGGCCGAGCGATCGAGGTGGCGCAAGGGTTCGCAGCGCAACTCGATGCGCGGGCATATGCGTCAACAGTGCGGGCGTTGCGTGGTGATGTGCTCAGCCAGATGGACGCCGCAGTTGCCTCTGAGCGTGCAGCTGTCGGTCTCTGATCGCGCTTTTTAATCAGAAGACTGAGGACGCACGCCAATCAGCGTGGCGGTCATTGTTGCGATGAGCCTGTCGGGGTCGTTGGTCGTGTAGAAGGTTGCTTCTGCGGCGGTGAGCGTGGTGCCAGCTCTGACGACGGTGCCGCGTCCTTCAAAATTTGACCCTGCTGCTGGGCGAAGAAGGTTGAGTTTGTATTCGACGGTGAGTACCTCGGTGCCTAACGGCATCAGAGTTTGTGAAGCCCAACCGCACGACGAATCGAGAATTGTTCCGATAATACCGGCGTGAAGAAAGCCGTGGTGTTGGGTAAGTGACTCTCTGGCGTTGATGCGAAGCCGCACTTCGCCTGAGGCAACAAGATGAAGTTCGGCACCGATAGTTGTCATGAGTCCTTGTTTGGCAAAGCTGTTCTCAATCGCTGAGGTGACGTTGGGGTCGAGTTCGGGAGGTGTCATGGGGTGCTCGTTATGGAAGTTGCGTGCAGCCTGAACGTGTTGCATTTGGCTTGAGGCTGCTCATGGCAGC
>JAAXJF010000025.1 GCA_012269985.1 Acidimicrobiaceae bacterium | reverse complement strand
TGCTCCTTGATGGCCTCATGCCAACTCGCAACATCGGTGGACTCGCCGATGTTTTCTTCAACCCAGGCGTCATCGACATCAGGCAGGGCGAGACTTTTCACCGCCGACAACTTCACAGTGAAGTCGGCTTCTTCTTCGGTTCCCTTGGGAGTACTCGAGAACGACAACTCTTCGCCAACCTTGGCACCGTTGAGCTTTTCGTCAAAATCTTCGGTGACCCAGCCTTGGCCTATCTCATACGACCAGTCTTCTATATTTAGCCCGGCGAGCTCTTCGCCATCACGGGTAGCAGTCATGTCGAGCGTCACGTAGTCACCTGACTCTGCGGCGCGATCAACATCTTCGAGCGTTCCGTGACCTTTCAACTGGTCTGCAACGGCCGCATCAAAGGCCTCATCGTCGATGTCGATCGGGTCGATTTCGACACGAAGCCCGCCATAGCCGGGCACGGTGATCTCGGGCCGGACTTCACATTCAGCCTCAAATTCGACTGCGCAAGCCTATTCACCACTGTTGATTTCAATCGAAGGGGTTGAGATGAGATCGACATCATGCTCTTGCACAGCCTTCGTAAGATACGACGGAATCGAATCTCGCAGCGCCTGTTCGCGTGCTGGCCCTAAGCCGATGCGGGCCTCCAGCAATTTCCTTGGTGCCTTTCCGTTTCGGAAACCAGGAAGTTTTACTTCACGCGCAATGGTGCGGAAAGCCGACTCGATATCGGTCTCAAACTCTGTCTCGTCAATCTCAACGTAGACCTTTACTTTGTTGCCCTCAAGGGTCTCTACAGAACTCTTCACAGGCCGAGGAGTGTACCGGTGGTTCTGCCCCCATGCCCGGTGGAACGTGCGGAACACACCTCATTTGGTGCAGAATAGGGGCGTGCCGATTTGGAAGCCTCACTCGTTATCTCAGCCACATGCCGATCAGATCGATCTGAAGCTTGGGGATCGCGTCCGCGCAACGGGTGAGATCGATCGCCCAACGATCGGAGTCGTGCCCGATGGAACAGAGGGTCACATCTTGCTCGCAAATGGTTTCAATTGGCAGCGGTACCGCGTTCTATTCGACAATGGCGTCGAAATCGGAGACCTCGATCATCGGCATATTGCACCGATTGGGCGTGCTGCTCGTCGAGCTGCCAAACGCCGCTCCTGACACGCTGTCGATCTCCCGCTAGCTATCGCTAACCGCTCGGTCTTCAAAGACGATGAGGCGTCCGTCGTAGTCGGCAACCCAGAGACGCCTCGTCAGTGCGTCATAAGCAATTCCAATTGGGCGTCCACCAACGTCAATCGTCTGCACTATCGACATGTCGGCGGTCTTCACCTTCGAGATTGTTCCGTCGAGATAATTGACCACGTACAAACTCGCTTCGTCATCTGCCAGTGCAAGGCTCCTCGTCTGCGTGCCCGTCCGAACTGCGCCAATGAGGGTGTCGGCCCTCACATCGATCATGCGGACAGTATCCATCAGGTGATTGGACGAAAACAGGGTTGCATCGTCGGAAGACAGCACGATGTGGCGCGGCGTGATGCCCGAACTCGCAAGCGACGAAACCACTGTCAGCGTTTCAAGGTCGATGAGATCGATTCGCTCGGCTCCCATCACCGTTACATATGCCTGCGAGGAATCACCGGTGATCGCGACTCCTCGAGGGTGACGGCCAAGGTCGACCCTTCCGATCTCGGAAAGAGTTACGGTGTCGATCACCGAAACGTCAAAGCCGCACCAATTGGCCACCACGAGACGCCGGCCATCTGGTGAGACCTGCAAGAACTTTGGCACTGCTCCTGTGGGGACCACCCCGTCGATCTCAAAACGTTCGAGATCGATGCGATACACGTAGCTGTCCTCCCAATCCCCACGATCGCAGTCGTCGTCGGCATCTGAGCGGTACTCGTCGCCATACATTTTGTAATTGCTTACCCACAGGTGGTGCCCGTCAGGCGAAACCGCTGCCTCGACCGGGGCGCCGGCAACCTGCATAGATTCATCGCTCAATCCAAAATCTTTGAGATTGACCGAGTCATCAATTTTCGCGACGACATCACCCTCGCCGTCAAACACCAAGATGTTGTGCCGATACATCATGTTCTGCGTGAAGACAAGACCACCAGGCCCAATGACAACGCTTTTCGGTTTGAGATCGCTGTGAGTGACTGAAAACAACTCGACGAGACGGCGCTCATCGGACCGAACACCATCATCAGGCGGACCTGCGACGGTTGATGTTGTCGTCGACGACGGCGAAGAGGCCACCGAGGCGACTACTACGGCACTGGCGGGCACTTGAGCAGCCGTCGTGGTCGTCGTTTCCTCCAAGGACGTCTCTACTGCAGGGGTCTCTTCGCTCTCTGATTCGATCGATACTGGCGCTGCACACCCTGCGGCCAAGACCCATGAACTTACGCACACCACAGACACCGTGACCCGATGCCGTAAGGAATTCATCATTAGCGGATGAGCGTAACGGTTTGGCAGGTACGCTCTAACGCACGGGAAGTGGCTCAGCTTGGCTAGCGCACCTGCTTTGGGAGCAGGGGGTCGCGGGTTCGAATCCCGCCTTCCCGACTCACTCAAGATCGATCAGCCGCTGCATAGGACCTTCGGTCGGCGAAGGCCAACTGCGGTCTGCAACCTCTAGGTTCATGGCCTCAAATGCGTCAAGCAGCCATTGCATTTCTGTCGACCCATACATGGCGAAAACCAGATCGAGCTCAGCCCTCCGATACCTCGGCCCATGGCCCGAAGCGACGCCTGCGAGTACGTGAGCGACCTCGTGAGCGAGCGTCAACGGGGTGCATTGCGGTGCAGCGATACGAATGCGAGCCCGCCCATCATCTCCCTCACGTGTCGTTGAGGATCTCGCATCGGACCGGGCCTGCTCTACATCGATGTCACCTGCAGGCCACCAGACCGATGCGCAGATCGCATTTCGAATCCACAGCAACTCATCAAAGCCAACCTCGCAATCGACAAGGGTTCCTCCGAACGCGGCGAGTTCGGCAGCGTAGACACTCTCACGCCCAATATCAGCTGTCACGATCGTTGGCCGATCGCATATTGGCTCGCAACACGAATTCTCCCGATGTCGGCATCGGCAGCCGCCTGACGTCCGGCGGATGCACCGTTTGCAACCACGGGCGCTGGAGCAGCTGCCGCTCGGATTGGACCCAACTGCTCGGCAGCGAACCGATGCACCCGTTCACGTTGTTCGAGCAGAATCGGGAGCAGTGACTGAGCATCTTCTTGCTCGGAGGCAGCGACCGAATGTGCGTCGAGCAGCAGTTCGCTCACCCGTTCGGCAAAGCCAAACATGAAGGAGCGGCGAAACCGCTGGGTTGCGGCGCTAGTAGCGCGACGCTGCTTCGATGCCTGTGTCGCCATCTGCTGATGAAGAGAGTTGAACAACACCTCGACCGCCTCCACCTCACGTAATGGTCCGCTGATCTGGGCGGCGGTGCCACTCGGTCCGGTGAGAAATGTGGCGAGGCATCCCATTGCGTCAGCAACCCCCGCCAGCAGAGAAAATCGGGCTCGAACGTACGCCCCGCGTCCGAGGACCAACTCGTGAATGACATATTCGTCGGGTTGACGCGGACGGAGCGCCTCTGCGCTCAGGCGATACCGGGCAATCAACTCCGCAGCTTTACGGGAGAACGCATCTGACTCATCTGGGTGAGTTGTACGCTCAGCGACCGCAATGAGTTTCTGAACCCGGCGTGTGACCTCTTGAAGAGACAGATCGTCACCTTCTGCGGAATGACTGCTTTCGGTCACCTCGCCGCCCTTTTTACACACGTAATTCTTCGAGCAACTCCAGCAGTTGAGCTGGGGTGGTGATGTTCGGGCTATGACTTGCGTCGATCTCTCGATAGACCCAATCGTCCGAGATTTTAGCCCTCTCGGCGAACGGCCCAAACATGTCACCGGGGCCAGAACGCAGGCAATAGATATATGCCTTTGGCACCCTGATCTCCGAGCCGCCGAACGGACACGGCTCGGTAAACGTTCCGAGTGGTTGCTCAACCCTTCGCGGAGCTATCCACTCAAGATCAGCTGGATCAGTGTCTGCTGGCATCGGGTTCGATGGCACGAGCCACGGAGTGGAGCCACTTTCCTCAACCCGTGACAACAGTGCTTCTTGTAAAGCCGCATCAGTCGTATCAAGCATCGACTGATGCCGTTCTGGTACGAATGCGTCGAGGTAGATGATTTGACGTACTCGGTGCTCAATTGTCGCCATTGCGCCAGTTGCGACCATCCCCCCGTAACTGTGTGCAAGTAGCACCACGTCGGAATGATCTTCAACCTCCATGTGCTGAACGAGGTCGGCGATATGCGTTGAAAGATTGACATGCTCACCTACGAGGTGACGCCGCTCGCCAATTCCTGTCCAGGTTGGGGTGAAGAGTTCGTGACCCGCCGCCGCACACAAAGGACGCATCTTTTTCCACGCCCAGCCTGCTGACCACGCTCCATGAGCCACGACAAATCTCGCCATCACGAGAGTTTCTCACGTTCAACGACCTCAGGAAAGCACTCACTGTGCGGTTCTCGGCGAAGTCCGAGATAGTCTTTGCGCCGCCGCGGGTGTAGTTCAACGGCTAGAACCTCAGCCTTCCAAGCTGATGATGCGGGTTCGATTCCCGTCACCCGCTCCAATCGAAAGAGCCCGGGCCGAGGCCCGGGCTCTTTACAGTTTTCACATCCCTGTCGCCAAGGCGACAAGAAGGTTATGACTCGTCTGCGGAACGTGCCTTCGCAATGCCAACGATCATCAAACCGTAGAGCGCCTTCGCAGTGATGTCGGCAAATGTGTAGCCAACCTGTCGAAGCACCTCAAGGCCTTCTGAACTCGCATCGAACACTGGGAAGAGATACGCGATCGGGTAGACAAGCCAGGTCAACAGAAGAACATATGTTGCGTTCTTAATGGCACCTGCAACCGCTCCTGATTCACGGCTTGATGCTGCTTGGAGCTGGCCATAGAGCACCCACAAGATGTAAACGAATGGGATCATGGCAAGCACCCAGAAAAGCCACTTCGTGCCGTTGTCCGCCGAGGTTTCTCCCGGGTACCCGAGTCCGATCATGAGAACCGTTGCGGGGACAAGCTTCCACATGAGTCCTTTTCGAACCTCGTTCGAGACACCCAGCACGATGAGCAACTCGATCACCAGCAGCGGAACGGTAATCAACCAGTCGGCGTAGCGATAGCCCTCGTTCATCGTCCGGTCACCGAAATCTGACCAGATTCGGTAGTAGTGGTAGCCCGCAATACCGACCACGACCGCCGATACGGCGACACCTGAGCGGTACTCCTTCTTCACGCTGTTGATTTGCGTGAGGAAGTACACAAAGGCACCGAACATGACTGCGGTGCCGAATGAAAGGGCGTTGTATACAAGCGTGTAGTAGTCGCCTGTCATTGTGACTTCGTTCATAATGTCCTCCTGTAGGGCTGAGTCAACCCCTCCACTTTTGCACAAACGCACATACCGAAAGCGAATTAACGGAAAAAAATTTAGAGGTGCGGTAGTGCCTCTACGGACGGGTAAGCACGGTTGACAGCGCAGCATCAGGGGTCGGTCGTGCACCCGGGTGCTCGATAACCCACTCGGCAACACCAACTGCGAACCCAGCCGCCTCCACTGCATCGCAGCCCTTGAGCCACCGTGACAAGAATGCACCTGCAAAAGAATCGCCTGCCCCCGTGGCATCAACCAAACGATTTGATGTTGGTGGAACTCGCTGCACTGAACCGTCCTCGCAAATGAGTGCACCATCGGCGTCGAGCTTCAGCACGATGAGCGCACCGTCAAAGAGGCGAGAAAGTCGCTTGGCTGCACTTTCCGGCTCAGATGACCCCGTCAATACTGCCGCTTCTTCCTTGTTCGGAAAGAACACATCAACGCCAATGTCGGTCGAGACGTCTAAGAACGTGTCGACTCCCATATCGCCAATCATCTGAAATGAAGCCGGGTCAAAACTGATTGTTGCCCCAGAGTTCTTTGCGATTCGCGCGGCCTCACGAGCCGCAGATCGAGGCGGATCGGTGAAGAACGACCACGCGGTCAAATGCAGATGAGATGCCGAGGCAATCGAAGACCTCGGCAACTCGGAGGGCAGTAGGTAAAAGTCAGCCCCGTGACCAGACACCATTGATCTTTCACCAGTGTGATCGACAAAGACTGCGACTGACCCCGTGACGTGAGCATCGGTTTCAATCAGCCGATGCTCCACTCCCTCGCGTACCAGTTCTTCCCGAGCGAGCATTCCCATTTGGTCACGCCCAATCTTTCCAATGAACGTCACCGAGGTACCGGCACGCGCAGCCCACACCGAAACGTTCGCTGCGCTTCCGCCAGGAAGCATCACAACCTCTCCAAAAGTGTCTCCCCCGCGCAACAACTCTGAGTTTGTCCTGATGAGGACGTCCCACGCGTAATCACCGAGAACGCAAAGCGATGAAGTCGACACGGCGACTACGGTAACCGGGGCTACAGGAGTCGCCACCGATCACGCTACGCGGCGAGCGATCTCTTTCAACTCTGGCCATGCTGACGCAAACCCAGCGTGTAGCGGCAAGCGGTCAACGTCGTCGAGCGGCAGCCAGGCAACATCATCGGTCTCGAAATTGATCGATGCACCAAATGGCGCCTCAACTCGCACAACAAACGTCGTGTACGACCAATCGAGTGCCGGAGCGAACAACACCTCGCCGAGCACTTCGAACTGCTCTGGCACCGCCCCCACTTCTTCAGATGCCTCACGAAGCCCGCCCTCAAGCGGTGACTCGCCCTCGTCAAGTGCTCCGCCTGCGCATGACCAAGTTCCACCCTCATGGGCGAATGCCGACCGCCGCTGAACCATTGCAAGACGACCCTCAGCGCTATCACAGACACACACAACGCCAGCGGCGCCGAAGACTCCCCAGCGCACATTTCCATCGGAGCACAACATGAAGCCGTCTCCACTCCGTCGATAGGTCTCGCTCATCGTCGCGCCTCGTTCACCGAAGAAAGAAGCGCCACGTTTACATCGCCGCTCGTCACCTCTTCCCCCTCGTCAATTGTTGGTTCAACTCCTGCGAGTACCGCCGCCACCGCTCCGGCTGAACGGGCGAGCGCTTGAAAGTCGTAGCCACCTTCAAGCACTGCGACTAGCTCGCCACCAGGACAGATCGACAGCACACGATGAGTGAGATCGACGTAGTCGGCGGAAGTGAGTAGCAAATCGGCGAGCGGATCATCTCGGTGCGCGTCAAACCCTGCCGATAACAAGACCCGTGACGGCGAAAACTCGGTGATGGCCGGGAGAACAACATCATCGAACGCGGCACGCAACATGTCGCCCGCTGAACCTGCGCTCAGAGGGATATTTATATTTGCTCCGACGGCATCACCTTCGCCTGTTTCGCCGATGGCACCGGTCCCCGGATAGTGCGGAGCCTGATGAGTCGAGACATACATCACCTCAGGATCTTCATAAAAGATGTCCTGAGTTCCATTCCCATGATGAACATCCCAATCGATAATGACGACACGCTCTCCTTCGCTCCGAAGTTTCGATGCGGCAACGGCAACGTTGTTCACCAAACAGAACCCCATCGCTCGATCGGCCAGCGCGTGATGCCCAGGCGGGCGAACGAGGGCGAATGCTCGTTGCGCTCGACCCGAGTGAACCTCATCAACAGCCGCAAGCACTGCGCCGGCGGCACGCCTCGCCGTGTCGAATGAGCCTCTGGCGGTGTAGGTATCTGCGTCGAGTTGGCTTCCTCCCGACTGTGCATCCGCAACGAGCATGTCGAGATACGAGCGGTCATGGGCCAATACAAGGTCATCGAGTGATGCCTGAGGGGGTGTCATCGCTCGCATCCGCTCCGTCGGAACCGATGAACGAACCCCAGCCACGGCACTCACCAGTCGCCCCGGTGCCTCCGGATGACGATTTGGCACATCGTGAGCGTCGCAACTCTCGGTGGCAACTACTGCTAGTCGATCGTCAGATGCTCGCAACGCCATTCGACGATTCTGGTCGATACGAGACCCAACATTCGTGCCGTGGTATTTAGATCCATCGCTGCGACTACGGTTTCGTAAATGACTGGAGCGTTCTTACATCCGTTCGCGAAACCTGCCCGAGATTCATTTATTGAACTCGTTCGAGGTGAGGGTTCTGTGCTTTGGGACCGAGACGGTAATGAGTACATCGACGCCATGGCGAGTCTTTGGTATTGCAACGTGGGTCACGGCCGAAGTGAAATTGCTGATGCAGTTGCGTCACAAATGCGAGAACTTGAGACATATTCTTGCTTCGACCCGTTCACAAACCCGATGGCCGAGGCGATCACGAAGCGGGTTTCCGATCTGAGCCCCATTGATCACGCTCGGGTCTTCCTGTGCGGTTCAGGGTCTGAATCGATTGACACCGCCATGAAGCTGGCCCGCCTCGCTCATGTTCAAGCCGGTCACCCGGAACGTACGCTCATCATCTCTCGAATGCGCGGGTACCACGGAACAAACTACGGAGGAACCACAGCCCAGGGTCTTCCACCAAATAAAGAGGGCTGGGGGCCACTCGTGCCCGAGGTCGTGCAAGTTCCTAGCGACGACATCGAAGCCCTCGCAAGCCTCATGTCAGAGCGGTCACATGAAGTCGCAGCCGTGCTATCCGAGCCTGTTCAGGGCGCAGGCGGCGTCTGGCCCGCTGAAGAGGGCTATCTGCAGTCGTTGCGGAAACTCTGCGACCAGCACGGTGCCCTCCTCATCTTCGACGAGGTCATTACAGGGTTCGGACGTCTCGGAGAATGGTTCGGCTCGATCCATTATGGAGTCACCCCCGACATCATCACATTTGCAAAAGCGGTGACCTCCGGATACCAGCCACTCGGTGGAGTCATCGTCGGGCCCGCCGTTAGCGGCCCGCTCGAATCTGATCCGAACTATGTGTTGAAGACTGGCTACACCTACTCGGGGCACGCCTCTGTTGCTGCCGCCGGAATGGTCAACCTCGACATCATCGAGCGCGAAGACCTTCTCTCGCACGCCAACCGAATCGGTGAACGCCTCTCGGCTGGTCTCTGCGCGATGCAGGCAGATGGCCAGATTGCAGAAGTTCGCGGAGTTGGTGCTGTGTGGGCCGCAGGCATGCGCCCGGACATTAACGCCATGGAAGTTAGAGACCACCTGCTCAACGCAGGCGTCATCGTGCGCGCAATTGCAGATCATTCGTGCACCTTCTGTCCACCACTCGTCACTACCGACACTCAGATCGATCGTGTGGTTGATGCAATGTCGTCGGTTCTCACCTCCCTCGGAGCGAACTGACTGAATGAATCAACTCGCCGATTGCGACCTATCGGCGCGGTTAACTGCCGCCGAGTACGACAAGCGGCTTACAGTCGCGCAACAAGCCCTGCTGAAACTGCGCCTTGCCTCAGCAGGGCTTGTCAAGAACTCATCACTTGGCCCCGGCTTCCTCATCGTGGTGGAGGGAGTTGATGCCGGAGGCAAGGGTGGCGCAATTCGTCGACTCGTAGAACCCCTCGACCCCCGTCACTTCACAGTAAACAGTTACGCGAAGCCAACTTTCGATGAGAAACGCCGGCATTTCCTGTGGCGGTTCTGGCGAGACATCCCCGGACTCGGCGAGTTCGCAGTGTTCGATCGAAGCTGGTATGGGCGAGTGCTCGTTGAACGGGTGCAGGGCTATGCCTCCAACGAGCAGTGGACACGCGCCTACGACGAGATCGTGCACTTTGAACGATCTCTTGTGCTTGAGGGGGTTGAAGTCATCAAGTTCTGGCTTCAAATCAGTCCTGAAGAACAACTTCGGCGCTTCAACAAACGCAAGAAAGACCCGATGCGTGCCTGGAAACTCACCGAGGAAGACTGGCGGAATCGAGAACACGCCGACGAGTACACAGCAGCAGTTGACGACATGTTTTCAAATACCGATCACGCTCTTGCCCCGTGGACGGTCATCTCTGGTGAACAGAAACGGTGGGCGCGAGTCCAAATAGTTGAGAACGTTGTTGCAAGAATGGAGAGGGCGCTTGCATCATTTGAGCATCCAGATTGGGGAGAAGACGGATACGCATGAGCATTGACCTACACAACCGCCGGGCCATTGTGACCGGCGCCGCCAGCGGGTTTGGTAAGGCAGTCACGCACGAGCTTCTTCGAAGCGGCGCAACGGTTGTGGCGACCGATGTCGATACCGACGGGCTCACTCGACTCACTGATGAGGCCAGCTCTGATGCCCTGCGCACCCAGCGGCTCGATGTTGGCGATGCAACCGCTTGGACAGCGCTCATCGCTGATGCGGGCCCATTTGACCTTGCCATCTTGAACGCTGGAGTGGCTACCCACCACATCCGCCCCGAAGGCGCTCTGCCCGTGTTGGGCCTCGACACGGAGCGCTACCGCACCGTCATGTCTGCAAACATCGACGGTGTTGTGTTTGGCACTCAGGCAGTTCTGGAGCATATGACCGCTACCGGGTTTGGCGACATCATCGTGACGGCATCGGTTGCCGGCCTCGTGCCAATTGCGCCCGACCCGGTCTACGGGCTCACCAAGCATGCTGTCGTAGGGTTCGTTCGATCTCTAGCGAGCGCGCTCGATCAGCATGCTGAACCGCTCGATATCCATATCAGCGCGATCTGCCCCGGGTTTGCCGACACTGCGATCTTGCCCGAGGACGCAAAGGTCAATCTGCAGGCACTCGGCGTCGAACTTCTCACGGCGGAACGTGTTGCAGAGACGATGATGCGAGCTATCGAAGAGCGTACGAATGGCGCCCAATGGGTGGTTTGGGGAGGATATGAAGACGAACAGTATGCGTGGAACCAGATTCGGCCCCTCATCCCCACCTTTGTCGCAGGAGAGCAATGACAACTGATGCTCCACCTCCTGTCTGGGACCCTCTCCACCCAGATTTTCGAGCCTACCCCTACCCTTGGTACGAGGCGCTTCGCAACGCCGACCCAGTTCACCGCATCGACGACTACACGGTTGTTCTCACTCGGCACGACGACGTGTTGAGAACACTCCGAGGCCCAGAATTCGCCCGAGATATCGAACAACATGCTGCAGCCCCGATCAATGACCCGGTAATGCAGCGCCGGCGCCAACGCAGCGAAGAACGCTCAAAGTCGATCCTCAACCTTGATCCGCCCGACCACACCCGGCTCCGAAAACTTGTCACCCAAGCATTTACCCCAAAGGCGGTCGACCGGCTCCGGCACGCAACCGAGCAGATGGTCGACGATGCGATCGACCGTGCTGCGGGGCGCGGAGGAATGGAAGTCATCGATGAACTCGCGTTCCCGGTTCCCTTCCAAGTGATTTCTGCAATGCTCGACATGCCGACCGACCGCGCCGACGAACTCCGTGATTGGAGTCAACTCCTCACTGCAACCCTCGAACCCACCACAACGCTCGAAGACCTCGACCGCGCCGATGTCGCTGTCAACGAACTCATCCCGTATCTCTTCGAGATCATTGAGCAACGCAGACACAACCTTGGCGACGATGTCGTTTCTGCCCTCCTCACTGCAGAGAGTGAAGGTGACCGACTCGACATGGCCGAACTGATGTCGTTTGTCGTGCTCCTCTACGTTGCCGGGCATGAAACGACGGTCAACCTGATCGGCAACGGGCTCCTTGCCCTGCTTGAGCATCCCGATCAGCTCGAACGCTGGCGAAACGACCCTACTCTTGATACATCAGCGGTCGATGAACTACTCAGGTTCAACGGGCCTGTTCAGAACACTGTGCGAGTACCGCTCGAACCAGTGACGTACACGGGACTTGACGGCGAACCAATCATCGTCGATCCGGGCTCAATCGTGACGACGTGCCTCGGAGCAGCGAACCGCGATCCCGCACTGTTCGATAAACCCGATGCGCTTCGCCTCGATCGACCCAACGCACAACGGCACCTCGCATTGGCATCTGGAATTCACTACTGCCTTGGCGCCTCACTCGCCCGGATGGAAGCGACCGTCGCTCTCACCCGCCTCATTCGGCGCTTCGATCGAATTGAACTCGTCGGAACCCCGACGTGGAGAGACCGGTACACCATCCGCGGCGTCGACCACCTCGAAATTGAGGTCAGCTAGACCCTAGGGGTGCTGTAACACATCAATGAGGGAACTCGTGTCCCATCGACCTCCGCCACGTTGGTCAATCTGCCGATAAAACTGCTCAACGAGCGCTGTCACCGGAAGCCGCGCACCATTCCGGGAGGCCTCATCGAGGCAGATGGAGAGATCTTTCAACATCCACTCAACGGCGAAACCAAAATCGAACTCTCCGGCTGCCATCGTTGTCGCACGATTATCCATCTGCCAGCTTTGCGCTGCTCCCTGACCAATGACATCGACAACCTCGTCAACCTCAAGACCTGCCCGCTGTGCAAACGACACCGCCTCGGAAAGACCTTGCAGCAGGCCCGCAATGCAGATCTGATTGACCATTTTCGTGAGTTGTCCTGAGCCGACAGGACCCATTCGTCGGCATCGCTTCGAATACGCAGCCATCGCCGATTCTGCTCGTTCGTACACCTCAGGGTCGTCAGACCCACACATCACGGTCAGTGCACCATGTTCAGCACCAGCCTGGCCACCAGACACCGGAGCGTCAACGAAGCCGACTCCTACCTCGGCACATCGAGCGGCGATCTCCCGAGCGAGACCGGCAGATGCGGTGGTGTGGTCAACAAGAATGCTGCCCGGAGCCATCGCTGAAAGACAGCCCGATTCGCCGAGAACGACTTCGTGAACATCATCATCATTCCCTACGCAGACGAAAACTAACTCTGCGCCTTCAGCAGCCTCAGCCGGTGTTGGAGCAGCTCGGTTGCCGTGCAATGCAACCCATGCAAGTGCTTTCGCAGCAGTGCGGTTGTACACCGTGACCGGGTGTCCATTTTTTGCAAGATGCCGAGCCATCGGGGCGCCCATGACGCCAAGTCCGCAGAATGCAACAGGAGGGGGGGATAATGTCATTCCCCGATTTTGACATGCCCAGAAGGTGCACGTGTGCACCCCTTCTGGCTACTTCTTCGCTGCAGCCTTCTTCGGTTGCTTCGCCGGCTTAAGCACACCTTTCGAGAGTGCCTCGTCAAGATACTCCTCGGCGGCCTCAGCCGAGACCTTCAAGGCGGGAGCAATCTCGCTGATGAGGTTCACACGGGCCCGTTCGTACATTGTGCGCTCCGCCGCTGACAGCGCCGCATCGCGGTTGCGAGCGGCAAGGTTACGAACCACCTCAGCCACCTGGTAGACGTCGCCCGATTTCAACTTCTCTTGATGGTTCTTGAACCGGCGGCTCCAGTTTGAGGGCACACGAGGATCTGACTTCGCAAGAACGGAGACAAGATCTTCAAGTTCGTCGGGAGACACAGGAGGGCGCACACCTACTTCGTCGGCCTTTTCGACTGGCACCTTCAGCGTCATCTCGTTAATGACCGTCTCGAGAATGAGGTACTCCTGCTTCTCCCCGAAGGCTTCCATTTTCTTCGTGCCCTTCACCACACAAGCGCCGTGCTGTGGGTAAATGACCGTTTCGCCCTTCTTGAACTTCACGTTGTCCTCTCGATGGTACTCAAACCCTCAGCGGGCAATTTGCCTCTTTGAGGGTAGCGCGCCCCCGGCAGGATTCGAACCTGCGCGCTACGGATTAGAAAGCCGTTGCTCTATCCTGACTGAGCTACAGGGGCATGCGGTCACGAGACCGCTCTCTGAGAATATCGCCGAGAGCGCTATGCGTCATCGAATGTCAAGAAGACGCTTACGAAGAAGGTCTAACGCTGAGATCACTGAGAGTTGTCGCATCATCTCACGATCACCAGGGAGCCGGACGTGAACACTTGTCACCCGATCGGGCTCACCGTCGGGTAGTGCGACGGCGGCAAAGAGCGTTCCAGGGCGCATGCCATCTTGTTCAGATGGCCCCGCAACGCCCGTGAGCGCAAGCCCCACGTCAGCTCCGAGCACCTTTCGCGCCCCCTCAGCCATTGCAATTGCGGCATCTTCGGTTACCACTGGCCCTTCTTCGACGCCGAGCACATCAAACTTGACCTCGCTCGCATACGACACGACGGCGCCCCGATACACCTCACTCGCTCCGGCGACGCCGGTGAGCCGACCAGATACCAGCCCCCCGGTCACTGATTCAGCAAGAGCGAGAGTCCACCCTTGAGCGCGCAAGAGGTCCAGCACCACTGATTCCATCGTGTCGTTATCAACGCCAAACACTTGATCGCCGAGCACCTCACGAATCTTCTTTTCCCACGGAGCGAGCAAGGCTGCGGCCGCACCTTCATCTGGAGCACGACCCGTCAACCGAACTTTGAGGCCTTCCCATCCGCTGGCGAGGAATGCCAACGTCGGGTTTCCCTCTGCGTCGAGGTCATGAATGATGTCATCAAGACGCTCGTTCAACCCACTTTCGCTTTCGCCCCAGGTGCGCAGAGTACGACTTGCAATCGTCCAATGCTCTCCCGATCGCTGCTGCAGGTCGGGCAAGATTACTCGTTCAAACATCTCACGCATTTCATGAGGTACGCCAGGCACTGCGTACACCACACGCTCCACTGGCCCTGATTCGGTCTCAATCACCACGGGGCAAATGAGCCCGGGAGCGGTACCGCGTGTCTGAGGAATGATCATTGCGCCCTCAGGCACCATTGCTTGGCGCAAATTGTTTTCAGGCATCGTTCGATTTCGCGAAGAAAACAGGTGTCGAATGACGTCGGCGACATCCTCATCGAGGTGTAGTTCAACGCCCATGACTTCGGAAATTGCTTCTCGGGTGAGATCGTCATGGGTCGGTCCGAGGCCACCACACATGATCACCGCGTCTGATTCGCTGAGCATGCGCCGAAGGTGACCAGTGATGCGACCGATGTTGTCACCAACTTTGACCTGCGAAAGCGAGTCGAAACCGTGCATTGCAAGGTTTTCGCCGAGCCACGACGAATTTGTATCAACAATTTGTCCGAGAAGTAGTTCGGTACCGACCGCTAGAACATCACAACGCATCTTTGCCCCCGTTCATTTGCGAGCCGCACGACTTGCAAGTAGATATTGCGCTCCGCTGACCAGAGCGAGTGCTACAGCCAGCCATAACAAGCCCATCCACAGCCAGCGATAGTCGGCGGCAAACCAGGGCCACAGCGCGAATCCCACCGCTAACTGCTGCACAACCGTCTTGTATTTCGCAATCTTTGACGCGGGAACGCTCACACCTTTTGAGCCGACCAATACCCGGTAGACGCTGATCACGAGTTCACGGCCGGCGATGAGCAACACCGGCAACAGCGGAAACATGTCACGACTCACCAGAGTGAACATCGCACCCAGCACCAGCACTTTGTCGGCAAGCGGGTCGAGAAACGCTCCCGTCGACGTGGTTCCGTGGCGACGGGCGACCCACCCGTCAATACCATCGCTGAGGCTCAGTGCGAACCACAGCAAATAGGCCAGCCATGCACCCCGCTGGTGGTCGGGGATAACAAGAAACATCACAGGCGACAGCACGAGTCGTCCTGCAGTGATTGCGTTTGCCCATGTCACTAGTGCATTGGGGTCGACTGGCATTACCGAATCTCCTCATCACCGTCGGGCATCACACCGCCCACCGCAACAAGATCGGGGCCCCATGCTTCTTCGATGACCACCTCGGCGAAACCGCCGGCTTGAAGTGCAGCATCAACATGCACAACACCATCAATTTCAGGAGCTTCGCGGTGACTTCTCCCGATTCCCGGCTCGTCGATGAGGACGGTCACCATCTCACCTATCAACGCGTCGCGCTTGCGCGCCGTGATGGCGTCCTGCAGTTCGGTGAGTTCAGCAAGCCGCTCGTTCATCAGGCTGGCATCAACTTGGCCATCGAGGTCGTAGGCGTACGTGCCAACCTCTCGACTGAACGCAAAGAATCCACACCAGTCAAGGTCGGCTTCTTCGACGAAGTCGACCAAAGCCGCGTGGTCATCTTCGGTCTCGCCGGGATAGCCAACAATGAAATTCGAACGCATCGTCGCATCTGGTTGAGCGGCACGAATATCGGAGATTCGCTGCAGGAACCGATCGCCGTCACCCCAACGGCGCATTCTGCGCAGTAACGGTTTGCTCACGTGCTGCAACGACAAATCGAAATACGGCACGTCGGTACCGAGAATGACATCAATGAGCTCATCGGAGAGATCACTCGGATAGAGATACAGCAGTCGGACACGATCAACTTCTGCTGCAACCGCCTTCACGAGAGGGACGATCGACCCTGCGCCCAACTCGTCAGGCCGGTCAACTCCGTACGATGCGAGATCCTGAGCGACGAGAACAATCTCTTGTGCCTGTAGCGAACGGACCTCTTCCAAAATTGATGCGGTATCGCGGCTGCGTTGACTCCCACGGAATGACGGTATGGCACAAAACCCACACGAGCGATTGCAACCCTCAGCAACCTTGACGTACGACCATGGGCGCTGAGCGGGAGGCCGATGCAGATTCAACAAATCCATCGTCGGCATTGGCGCCTCAGCGACCGGAATGAGGCGTCGTTGTTGCTGCTCAGTAATCGCTCCGCCGAACCCGACGACCGCGTCGACTTCGGGGAGTTCAGCAGCAAGTTCGTCGCCATAACGCGCTGCCATACATCCGGTGACAACAAGCCGCGAGCCGTTTCTACGAGTCTCATCGAGATGAAGAATGACCTCGATTGATTCTTTGCGCGCCTCTTCAATGAATGCACATGTGTTCACCACGACCACATCGGCAGCAGAAGCATCACCGGTCGGAACGAGACCATCGGTGAGCAATGTTCCAACGATTTTGTCGGAGTCGACCTGATTCTTGGGACAGCCGAGCGTCTCTACGTAAAAACGGCCATCTCCTTGCACGGTCACCCGTCTGACACTATCCGTCCGGCATGCAACTTCTGTGGGCAGGAGGTCACCTGATCACAGCCGGCCTTCGAGACAGCAGCTTCAGATCTGACCGTTCTGGCGGAGCAACTCAAATTCTTCAACCGTCATCAGCACAGCACGGGCCTTTGAACCTTCGCTCGGACCTACCACCCCGCGCTGCTCGAGAAGATCCATGATGCGACCTGCGCGCGCGAAGCCCACTTTGAGTTTGCGTTGCAACATCGAGGTCGATCCGAGTTGGCTTCGAACGACAAGTTCTACGGCTTGTCGCATGATGACTGCGTCTTCATCGTCATCCCCGGCCGAAAATGCGTGAGCATCAGAGGTGACATCAGCGAAATCGCTCGCTCCCCCGGCACCACCGCTCGCAGCCGATGCCTCATCACCTTCAACCTCGCTCGAGTAGATGGGTTCAGGGGCCTGTGCCCGCCAATGTTCGACAACCTGTCGTACCTCTTCTTCGCCCACCCAAGACCCTTGAATCCGGTTCGCCACCGACGAGTTACCGGGAAGCAGCAGCATGTCGCCCTGACCGACCAACTTTTCGGCTCCTGGCTGATCAAGGATGACCCGAGAATCGGTGAGGCTCGAGACGGCGAAGGCCATGCGAGCAGGCACATTCGCTTTGATGACTCCGGTGATCACGTTCACCGATGGCCGCTGTGTTGCGACGATGAGGTGAATACCAACCGCTCTCGCCTTTTGCGCAATTCTGGTAATCGACTCTTCAACGTCTCGTGCCGCAACCATCATGAGGTCGTTTAACTCGTCGACGACGATGACGATGTACGGCATATGTTCGTACTCGGCTGCATCACGCCCCGCAGGCACCTGCAGAGATCCCTTGATGACTGCCGTGTTATAACCCGTGATATCTCGGTATCCGCATTCGGAAAGGGCGTCATAACGCCGCTCCATCTCTTTGACCGCCCAACCCAGCGCGTTGGCCGCCTTCTTCGGGTTTGTCACCGGCTGAGTCAGCAGATGCGGGAGACGCTGATACTGACCCATTTCGACCTGCTTCGGGTCAATCAAAATGAGACGCACTTGGTCTGGTGTCGTCCGCATGAGCAGCGACGTAATGATGCAGTTGATACCGCTCGACTTACCCGCCCCTGTTGCTCCTGCGATCAACATGTGCGGGGTCGTCGCAAGGTTCAAAAAGACTGCTTTGCCTGCAATGTCTTTTCCGATCGCAACTTCAAGTGGGTGTGTGGCCTTTTTCGCTTCTTGTGAGACGAGAAGATCTCCGAGCGCAACAAGTTGCCGTCGGGCATTTGGAACTTCAACACCAATAGCCGAGCGGCCGGGAATTGGGGCAAGGATGCGCACATCGGTTGCCGCCATTGCGTACGCAATGTCTTTTTGAAGACTCGTCACTTTCGCCACTTTGACGCCGGGGCCAAGTTCGAGTTCGTAACGAGTAACCGTTGGGCCCACCGTGAAACCAACAAGTTGAGTATCGACTCCGTGTTGCGAAAGTGACTCTTGCAGGGTTGCCCCACGTGCCTCGACCGACTTCATGTCAACCGACTGTTCACCTGCCTTTTCCAGCATTGCCATTGACGGCAGATGCCATCCGCCCGGCTTCACTGGTGCTGCAGGAACCGGAGCCGTCTCAGATTGAGCAGGTGCGGCCTTGGGCACCCGCTTCTTCCGCGGTGCCTTAGGAGTCGGCTCCGCAAACTCGTCATCGTCGGCGCCGTCGTAAAGCGTCGGAGAAACAGCGAGCGGGTCGAGCGTCGCTTGAGGCTCGCCAATATCGTCATCGGCTTCTTCTTGCGAACGTCGCCGTTCCTCAGCACGTTCGCTCTGCAAGGTGGCGAGGTTTGACATTGACTGACGAAGGAACTTCGCCACGGGACGGGCTCCTGTCGCGACCCCAGTCCCGGTCAGCACCGCCATCTTCCGCAGCGATGCTCCAGTGATCAACGCGATGGAGCCGATGAACGCTGCGACGAGAACCACCACCGCTCCTGCGGGTGCGACGAGACGTTGCAGCGGCTCACCACCAGCCACGCCGAGGAGACCTCCAGCCGAACCGAGCGCATCGAGGTCGGTCAGCGAAGTCGGCGTGCGAATCACATGAATGAACCCGAGAGATGACAACACCGCAAGCACCCAACCCACACCGAGACGAATTGGTTCTTGCGGTTCGTGATCACGAAGCACTGCCACGCCACTACCGATGAGCACAATCGGCAAAACGTGACGCCCGATGCCGAGGAACCAACCAAGGAATGTGCCTGCGCCGTCGCCGGCGGGGCCAGCAAGCGAAAACCACACCCCAAGAATGAGCAACACGCCAATCGCAATTAACGCAATGCCGAGCAGACCTCCATCGTCGCTCTTTGCGGCCTCACGCCCGGCTGACCGCGCGCGCGAATTTCCGCCCTTCGTAGCCTTCTTCGCTGACCCCTTCTTTTGGGCTGAGGGGCGCGACTTTGGGGCATTTTTGCCGTTTGCCATGCACCTCTAACGGTACCAACGCGGCGCCCTTTGGTTCAGCCATACCCCGCTAT
>JAAXJF010000093.1:39042-71634 GCA_012269985.1 Acidimicrobiaceae bacterium | reverse complement strand
CCTCAATGTCGCTCTTATCTTTTATACCGCCGGTCATGACCGAGGCGGGAATCGCCTCAAGCAGCCGGCACAGCATTGGGAGAGCGAACTCTCTGAGGTCACAGCTATCGAACGTGATGACGAAAAGAAGAAGCTGGAACTTGATCGGATTCGAGTGACGCCGACCGCCTCGTTCTACCGTTTCGCTATTCCCAAGACGCAGTTTGAAAGCGTGTTGCGAGAGCTTTCTCTCGCCGTTGGTAATTGACCACACGCCGACGAAGCGACTTCTCTCGCGCAATCGCGTAAATGATCTGCGTCAGGTTCGTCACCAACTGAAGGTACTGCTCACCCAGATGTCGTGCGGTTCACGGCCTCGTCTGGTGGTGCCGACTCGGGATCCGCTCTCGCTTTTCATCACAATCAGGTAATGGAATTCGGTATCTGCGTCGCTTCAAGGCCTTCAGACATTGGTTATGTGCAACTCGCCGAGCAACTCGGCTATTCACATATGTGGGCTGCCGACAGCCAAATGATCTGGTCAGATGTGTATGCGTTCATGGCGCTCGCCGCAACGGTAACGACGACAATGAAGTTGGGCACCGGTGTTGCTGTTGCGCCGACACGCCCCGCTCCCGTCACTGCCGCCGCTCATGCAACAATCAACGAAATTGCGCCCGGGCGGGTGTTCTGTGGAATCGGTACCGGCAACACCGCAATGCGAATAATGGGTCACCCACCGATGCGGATTGCAGAATTCGATCGGTACCTCGGTGACCTTCGAAGCTTCCTTGACGGCGAAGAAGTTGACTTCGAATTTCGTGGCCGCATCGCAGCAACTCACCATCTCATGCCCGACAGCGGCTTCGTACGCTTTGAGCCACGAATTCCGATGTGGGTGTCGGCCTTTGGTCCGAAAGCAATGCGACTCGCAGCTCTTCACGGCGATGGACTCGTCACTTCAGTCCCACCGCAACCGGCCGCTGTTCGATATGCGCGCCAGCGTCTGGAGCAGGCCGCCGATGAAGTTGGGCGAGATATCGACCGCAAGTCGTTCCCAATTACGACGCTGACCACAGCACTCATTCTCGAAGAGGGTGAGTCACTTGACAGTGAGCGTGTCCGCCGCCAGACCGGGGCGTTCGCAATTGCGAGCCTTCATTACTCGTACGAGCAGGTACAACAATTTGGTCGACGACCGCCGGAATACTTGTCAGACATTTGGGGCGACTACGTCGCTGAACTCGAAAACACTCCTCCGGAGCGCCGCCATCTTCGCACACACCTTGGCCACAACTGCTGGGTCGTTCCCGAAGAGGAAAGGTTTGTGACCCCTGAGCTCATTGATCGAACCTGCCTCGTTGGTACCGCCTCCGAACTTCAGAACAGGGTCGACGAACTCGAAGATGCAGGTCTTGACCAGATCATTCTTCTCCCTCCGCTCGACGAAAAAGAAGCGGTCATCACCGACGTTGCTCAGGCCCTCCTCAGCCCATAGAGGTATCGCCGTCGGCGCAACGTAGCATCGTTGCGTGCTCATTCGACGCTGGTTCTTCTTAATGGCGGGCCTCTCGTTTTTCGGGTTCAGTCTTGGGCTTGTTGTGCGCGCCGATCTTGGGCTTGCGCCGTGGGATGTCTTTCACCAAGGCGTGTCTCAGCAGCTCGGATGGTCGCTTGGCACCGTCATTGTTGCGACAAGCTTCGTCGTCGTCGTGCTGTGGATTCCAATTCGCGAACGTCCTGGCATTGGCACTCTTGCCAATGCGGTTCTCGTCGGCATCTGGGTGGATATCTCCCTCTGGATATTGCCTGAAGTCTTGTCGTCGCTTGTGCTCCGATTTGTCGTGCTCGCAGTTGGCATCGTGGTGAATGGTGTCGCAACCGGCCTCTATATCGGTGCTCGATTTGGGTCGGGTCCTCGAGATGGATTGATGACAGGACTCGCAGCGCGTGGCTACTCGGTTCGGGTGGTGCGCACAATCATTGAAGCGATCGTGCTCATCAGCGGCTTCGCTCTGGGCGGCTCAGTCGGTCTTGGAACCGTGTTGTTTGCGGTCGCAATCGGGCCGATCGCTCATCAAGCAATTCCGTTCTTCGCGAGGTTCACGGCCGCTGCAAACAAAGAATCGGTCATGCCGTCATCCGCTTGAATACTTCGGCAAGATATTCAGCAACTTCGCAGCCGCACAGGTGGCCGGTCGATGACGTTGTTGCGTTGTTGAAAAGGTTGACAACATCGGCTCCAAGATGGCCCCGAACCCGACGATCTGCATGTTCGGCCGGCACCGGATGCCAACGACCCCGGAACACTGTTCCCCGTACACGAATCCCTGCGATATCAACGGTGTCAACGTCATAGGGGTCGTCTTCAAGCACAGTGAAGTTGGCCTGCTTTCCGACTGTGATTGAGCCGAGATCGTGTTCACGCCGCCACGAGTACGCGCTCTCAATGGTGATTGCTCGTAAAGCATCGTGCACCGAAATGCGTTGCTCAGGGGCGGCAACTCTACCTGATTCGGTGATGCGGTTCACTCCCCATGAGGCCATTGCGAGCGGGTCACTCGCACAAATCGGTAAATCCGAGTGGTATGAAAACGGAATCTGCCGCTGCAGCACCGATGCGGCGCGAACCATATTGTCTGCCCGCTTCGGGCCAAGCCCCCACGTTCCGTAACGGTCGGCAAATCCCACCGGATAATACGGGTTCGCAGAAACGATGGACCCCGTCGCCGAAATGCGATCAATCAACGCCTCGGTCGAATTCGCAAAATGCACGATGACAGTGCGGTGATCGGAACGTGGATACCGGCGTTGCGCATCTTCGATGATCTCAACGAGCACTTCGAGTCCGAGGTCACCGTTGACATGGATATGAATCTGCCAATCGTCATCCCAGTAAGTATCAAAAGCCTTGCGGAGATCTTCTGGTTCCATCATCCATTCACCGTGGTGATGAGGGTCGGGCTCTCCATTCTCATCGAGATACGGATCGGCCATCTGCATGAGTTGGCTGACGATCGCGCCATCGCAAAACAACTTCACGTGGCGGTCGAGCATCGCAACTTTGCCACTCGTGCCAGCTTCAGAAATACGCTCTTTCGACTCATTGAGGGCGTTATCACCTTCGATATGTCTGATCGGTTGGGTTCTCCCCTCAACCATGAAGGTTGAGTAGAACGGCACATCGTCGGCGCCGAGAATTTCTTGGTACATCTCCCACGGCTCGATCGCCCAATAAATACCAGGTTCATTAATCGCAGTAACGCCGTTCATGTGCAGATACTCGACGAGCTGGTGGAGACCCGTCCGCATGCGGTCTTCGGTGAGGAATACCGGCATCAGGTAACGGCCGAGCGCCAGCATCCACCCGTTCTCCCAATAGTGACCACGTTCGACATCGAGTTGCTCGCTTGCGAGACCCCAACCCGACATCAATTCAGGGGTGATCCCAAGTGCCTCAGTTGCGGCAGAGTTCAGGTACCACTCATGTACCGACCGTTGCCAAACCGCACAGGGGCGGTCGACAACCAGGCCATCAAGTCGCTGACGGCTGAGTTCACCGTGCCACAACGAGTGGTAACCCCAAGAGAACAACCACTCGCCATCATCGAGACGTTGGTGAGCAGATACCACCCGTTCATCAAACTCACTCGGGGTGGCTGCGGCAGGGTGCACTCGATCGGGCATGACCCAGTCTTCCGGTGCAATGATCTCGGTCGTCAGGGTGCTCGCCGCCAAAAAGGGGTGAAGATGCTGATCAATAAACCCTGTGATCACGGTGTTATCCGCAAAGGTCTCATCGACCTCGTGGTCATCGCCAACGGTGGCGACAACATCATCGAGTTCTCCAACGGCGACGATTTCACCATCTTGCGCAGCTACTGCGGTGGCGCGCGGCGTGGCGTCGTCCATCGTGATGAATGAACGAGCGAGGAAGATCGTTGGTGTCGAACCCATGACGCGACGTTAGGTCACTCAGCAGCCGCGAATTGACGTCGACACTGATGGGGCTGACAAGAGGCACATTGCACCGCTAAGGGTTGCTTAGGCGCCAACGACGACGCTGCCGCCAACGTGCAGGGCCCGACTGACGGCAGTCCAGCCCACCGCTACAACGTCGTTACCCGGTCGCTGTACCAGCTGGCAGCAACTCGATGTGACTCGGGCCAAGGCCACAGCAGCCACCGATTGCGAGACAGCCAAGATCTCGCCAGCGCTGGGCGTAGTTAGAGAAGACCGACGGAGCCATGACATCGTTGAAGTTCCAACTTGGCATCTCAAAGTGGCCACTGTCGGGGTATACCGCAATTGGTCCGCTCCAGTGGGTACGAATTTCGGCGAGGGCCGGCTCGATAAGGTCAGCACGCGAATGCATGATGCTGACCGCTTCCACTCGGGCATCGATGAGATGGAAAATGTCGGAGATTGGGCGTTCTGAGTGCTTGTCATACAGTATTGGTCCGCCGTGAGACCCTTCACGAACACTGAGCCCGAGCCACACCGGAAGACCGGTTGCACAGGCAGCGCTGGCGGCAATTGCCGCTCGGTCTGGGTGGTACATCATCTCTAGAAGAATCATGTCGACATCTGCGGCGAGCAGTGCAGAGGCATGTTGCTCGCAGTCGTCTTCAAAACCCGGTGGAACATCGCCGAGAGCTGGGTCGACCATGTCAGTTCCTGCCATGTGTGGAATCATGTGCGACATTGATCCAGCAACAGCAGACGTATGTTCTCGACCGCATTCAACAGTCGCTTCGCGCGCAATCTCAACTGCTCGCTCAATAAGGAACAAGTGATTCTGCTCCTGGCCGGCAGCCCTCAGCATGCTCGGCACGCTTGCGTAGGTATTCGCTGTGGTGATGTCGCATCCGAGGTTGAGATATTCCTTGTGAATTTCACGTAGCACGTCACCGTGCTCAGCCACCGACGGCCCACACCAGGCATCAGCATCCATAGGCACGCCGCGGCGTTCCAACTCGGTGCCTATTGCACCGTCGAGGCGAACGAAGTGGTTGTGACGCAATTTGTCGGCAATGTACTGGTGGCCCATGGGCATGACGTTAGCGAGAGCGCAATACTTCATGTGCGCGCATCATCTTGCACAGAGTGCGTGCCACCTCTAAGTTCTGCTCCGTGCAAAAGAATCCTCCCGCCGCGCTCACCGGGCTTCACCTCATTGCGACGTGGTTCATGGTTGGGTTGATATGGACGATTCACACCGTGCACTACCCACTTTTTGCCATGGTGGGTGACGAAGCTTACGTCGAATTCCAAGCGGCTCATGTCGACCGAATCGGAAAACTTCTTGTCGTCCCGTGGGCGGCAGAAGGAGCCACGGCTCTCCTTCTTCTCATCTGGGCCTGGCGTCAACGTGATCAAGCTCTCCTGCCACCACTCGTCATCGGCGGTATCGCAATGGGTGTGGTGTTAATTGTCAGTGGCTTCTTCTCTGCACCTGCTCACGCCGATCTCTCAAATGGATTTGTTCCGGAGGTGCACGACCGACTGATGACTGCAGATCTTGTTAGAACGTTGGCATGGACGCTGCGAGCGGTGACTGCTAGCTGGGTCTCCGTCGTGATTTGGAAACGTAGAACATCATGATCTTTGAACACTGGGGGTCAACCGATGAAGAGATCAAAGAGGATCTGCTAGGCGACGACCTCATTGGCAGTCCTGCGTTCAGCGCCACGCGATCGATCACCATCTCTGCACCACCGGCGGAAGTGTTTCCATGGGTTGCACAACTCGGCTTCGGAAGGGCTGGCTGGTACAGCTACGACCTCATCGACAACTTTGGGCGCAAAAGCGCAACCACGCTTCATCCCGAATGGGCGGTGCACTCGGTGGGCGATGTGGTTCCCGGTGGCCCGATCAACTTTTCTGTGAGGGAGATCGATGCGCCCAACGACCTTGTTCTCGAACTCTCAAGCGCTCGCCGCTCGCCTCGACTCACATTCACAATGAGCTATGTTCTGCGCCCGATTGGTGATTCAACTCGGCTTATCTCTCGTGTTCGTAGTGGGTTACGCGCTCCTCTTGGCACCGTTCTTCTTCGCTCGACCCTCGGACCAGGTGACGGTGTAATGCTCCGGCGCCAACTGCTCGGCATCAAAGAACGGGCCGAGCAGCACGACCGATAGTTTGCCGAATTGCCGCCCCACATAAGGTGGCAGTTATGGAAATTGCTGGATCGACCGCGTTCATCACCGGCGGGGCCTCAGGGCTTGGGGCCGCTACCGCACGTCACCTCGCATCACTCGGAGCCCGAGTCGGAGTGCTCGATCGAGATGCTGAACGTGGTGCCGCAATTGCGTCTGAAATCGGTGGTGTCTTCGCCGAGTGCGACGTGTCGTCTGCCGAGTCGTTGGAGGCAGCGTTTGCTCATCTCGTGGAGCAACTCGGAGCGCCTCGCATCACTGTTGCGTGTGCTGGCGTCGGTGCCGGCAAGAAAGTCATCGGGCGCAACGGTCCGCACCCGCTCGACGAATTTGAACGCATTGTCAACATCAACCTCATCGGCGTCTTCAACATCGTTCGACTTGCCGCTTGGGCAATGCACGATCTTGAGCCAGTTGGTGCTGATGGCGAACGTGGAGTGATCGTGACGACGGCTTCAATCGCTGCGACCGACGGCGTTGACGGCGGAGTATCGTATTCGGCCTCAAAGGGTGGCGTGCTTGGCATGACATTGCCGCTAGCGCGCGACCTCGCACCATGGGGAATACGCGTTGTTTCTATTTCCCCCGGGTCATTCGACACGCCTCTTGTTGAAGGAATGCCAGATGAGTACGCCGAACAGATGGCAGCAACAACACCATTCCCTCCTCGATTTGGTCAAGGACCCGAGTACGCCCAACTGTGTGCCCACATCATTTCGAACACCATGTTGAATGGTTCTGATATGCGAATCGATGGCGGCATGCGTATGGCTCCATCACGTTTGAGGTGAACGACATGGGAGAAATGAACCTGCTTGACCCCCATGCGATCGATGACCCTCACGGCTACTTTCGTCAGTTCCGTGACGGCGGACCGATTCAATGGAGCGATCGCCACCGTGCGTGGATCGTGATGGGGCACCCTGAACTCAATGCAGCATTCCGTGATCCTCGTCTTTCCACCGAACGCATGTCTGGCTTCAGGGAACGTCTCAGCGGACCACGGGCAGAGGCGTTGTCGATGGCCATCGACCTTCTCGATGGCTGGATGCTCTTTCACGAGCCACCCGAGCACACTCGACTTCGTGGCCCTCTCGCTCGATCATTCACTCCCCGTTCAGTGAACGCGTTAGAAGATCGAGTGCAGCAGATCGTCGATGACCTTCTCGACAAGATGGCGGCGACCTCTGGTGGTGACCTGGTCGAGTTGCTCACCCACCCACTTCCCGCTGCGGTTATTGCCGAATTGTTCGGTGTTCCGATCGACGAACGCGATTGGCTTGCCAACTGGTCAGAAAAATTTGGTGTTGTTGTCTTTGGTGCCGTTGGTCGCGACGATTACGACGAGGTTGCGCGTGAAGCAGGAGCAGAACTCGAAGGTCGCCTGCAACCGCTGTTCGATCGTTACCGCACAGAGCCCGAAGACAATCTGCTTTCACTTCTTCTTGCCGAAGAAAACGAAGTTGACGGTCTCACCCAGATTGAGCTCCTTGGCGCGTGCTCCCTTTTGCTGTTTGCGGGACCCGACACGCCGGCATCCCTTCTCGGCTCCGCCACCGTTGCGCTGTGCAGAAATCCTGATGTTCGACGAGCATTCACCACCCTTGAGGGCGACGACCTCGATACCGCAGTCGAAGAACTTCTTCGCTTCGAGGCGCCAGCCAAAGCAATGATGCGAACCGTCGTTGAAGATCATGAAGATTCTGGGGTTGAGATGCGTACCGGACAGTCGGTGTTTCTCAATATCTTGGCTGCCAACCGTGATGACCGCGTGTTCGACTCACCCGACGACATCGTTCTCGATCGTGATCCAAACCCGCATCTCACATTCGGGTTTGGACACCACTTCTGTCTCGGTGCAGCTCTCGCTCGACTCGAAGCCAAAGCAACGTTGTCATCGCTATTCCAGCGATTTCCAAACCTCCAGCTTGATGGAGATCCAACGTGGCGTCCAACGATCAGTGACAGATCACCGAAGTCGGTTCCTCTGCGATGGTGACACCATTCACCGCGGTCGGCTGACCGGCATTCGCACGGTTTCGCATTTTGGCTGTTACCGTCCACGCCGCTGATCGGGACTTCCGGTCGGTGGGTTCGCAGAACGGGATGTAGTTCCTCCGATCATCGTGAGCCATCCCTCCCCCAACATGAACTCATCAGCTTCGCGCTGAGCACAAAACACTGCGCCCACCTCTTCTGGAGACTTTCCATGACATTGACCGAATCCGAACCACGCGCGCTGACATTTGAAGAACTCGGTGTCCCCGACTTCATTTGCCGCTCGCTTCACCGCCGCGGCATCGACGAACCGTTTGCCATCCAACGTGTCGCTATTGCCGACATCATGCAAGGAAATGACGTTTGCGGTGCTGCTCCAACGGGGTCTGGCAAGACGCTCGCATTCGGAATTCCTCTCGTTGCGATGACCCGAAAGGGCAGTCCTCGTCGGCCACGGTCTCTGGTGTTGTCACCGACGCGTGAACTGGCCGATCAGATCGCATCTGAAATGGAACCGTTGTCGAACCGCACGTCGATTACCACGGTGTATGGCGGCGTTGCGTATGGAAAACAAGTCAATGCCCTCAAACACGGCACCGACATTCTCGTTGCGTGCCCAGGACGTCTCGAAGACCTCATGGAGTCGGGCACCGTCGTACTCGATGACATTGAGCGAGTCGTGATCGACGAAGCCGACCGCATGGCCGATATGGGCTTTTTGCCTGCAGTGCGTCGCATTCTCGATGCCACCACATCGCGTACTCAAACGATCTTGTTCTCAGCCACCCTCGACGGTGATGTCGCTCATCTCGTGAACCATTACCAAAATGATCCCGTGCGGCATGAGGTCGTTCCTGAGCACAACAGCATCTCGATTGCCGATCACCGATTCTGGACGGTTGCTCGCGATGCACGGGTAAGCCTGCTCGCCGAAACGGTCTCTGCAGCGTGGCCAACGATCGTGTTTTGCCGCACCCGGCATGGCGCTGATCGCCTGACGAAACAACTCGCACGAGATGGCATCACCGCAGTCTCCATTCATGGTGGAAAGAGTCAACCTCAACGCACTCGAGCTCTCGCGGAGTTCACCGAACACCGAGCACACGCACTCATCGCCACCGATGTTGCTGCTCGAGGCATACATGTTGATGACGTGACATCAGTGGTGCACTTCGACCCGCCAGAAGATCACAAGGCCTACATTCACCGTTCGGGACGCACCGCTCGTGCCGGCCAGGGCGGTGTGGTTGTCTCTCTCATCGAGCCAAACGGTCGTCGAGCCGCACGTCGCATGCAACGCGAGGTCGGTATCGAAGTGGAAATCGTCGATCCTGACATTGCATCGATCACCGCATTTGGTGACCCCACGGCGACACCCGCCCCGGCACGAGACGTGCGGGAGCGCCAGCGTCCGGCGGCGAAGCAGCGTCAAGGGTCGCAACCGAAGAAGACTGGTGGTCAACCTGGCAAGAAGCGACGTGATACTTCACAACGTGGTGACACGTCGTCAACGCGTGGCGATCGCAAACCACATCGTGGCCAAGGGTCTCGCCAAGATGACCAGCGCTCAGAGGCACGACGCAGCGACTCAAATGACCGTCCTCGTCGAACTACTGAGGCTCAACGAGATCGGCAGCGTCAGGCAGAAGGCGATGGCTCCTCCCGGAACAATCGCGGTGAGCGTCGCCAAAGTGGGCCCAGCTCGCATCGAAAAGGGTCGAAGGCTGGCCAGCGTCGTGCGTCTTCGGGCGGTCACCGCAAAGGTCGAGCCCCTCGGGCTCGCACTTCAAGTCGTCGCGGATAAGCCGTGCTGTAACGCCACTTCTGAACATCGCGCTCACCACGAAACGAGTGCTCTTCGGTAAGGTCAACTCGTTGGTCGCCACGTTCAGATCAAGGAGATGCTGTGAATCCCGTTGATATTCCCGACGTTCTCACCGAGGACTTGCACAACAAACTTTCGTCTCTCGCGGTTGCAACGATTACTCATCAACTGCAAGGTCGCGGTATTCAGCATGCCTTCTTGAGCGGTCTGCGACCGCTCCACCCACATCAACGGCTCGTTGGAAGAGCCCGCACGCTTCGCTATGTGGCGTTGCGTGAAGATCGCGTGTCAGAGTTCTCTGCAGGACAGAATGCTCAGCGCCGAATTGTTGAGGCGGTCACGAACGGCGATGTCATTGTGATCGAGGCTCGGGATGTTCCTGATGCTGGCACCGTGGGCGACATTTACGCTCTACGAGCGTTTCATCTTGGTGCGGTGGGGATCATCACCGATGGCGCGCTCCGTGACACCGAGGCGATCGCCGAACTCGGTAAGCCGGTGTATCACCGGGCCTCTCATGGGTCGACGTGGGGACGGCGGCATATGCCGTTCAGCCATGATGAGCCCATCACCTGCGCCGGAGTGTTTGTTGAACCGGGTGACATCATCGTGGGTGACACCGATGGTGCAGTAGTCATTCCACATGCCATCGCCGTCGAGGTTGCCGCAGACGCTGAAGCGCAGGAGCACCGGGAGGCGTTTGCGATCGAGAGGGTGCGGGCGGGAGAGTCACCTCAGGGAATCTTCCCTCTGTCAGAGGAGCGTCGACCCGACTACGAAGCATGGAGCGAGCAGCAATAACACATCGCACGGTTGCGAGAGTGTCAACCACCTGCCGGCTTACTCACTACAGGAGGTGTTCGGGAGCACCGTGATGTCAGCGCCCCCGGCAGGACTCGAACCTGCGACCTGCGGTTTAGGAAACCGTTGCTCTATCCACTGAGCTACGGGGGCGGGGATGGCCCGAAACGTGGTCCGAAATTCAGAAGCGACGCGTTGGGCTACCGATGGTTGAGGTTAGCGGGGAAAACCGTTCGCTTGAAGAGCCACCGACAGCCAAAAATCAGGTGAAACTGTGATCAGTTTCGCGTATCAGCAGCGTGGGCTGACGTCGCTGAGTTTCGAAACAACCCCGCGCACCAGCACTGGGATTGGGTTAAAAGGCGAAGGACTGTTGCTCATGGCATCGACAGTGACGCCTCTTACTGAGACGAGCGCCAAACGCGCTGGTTAGACACGAACCGCAGTAACAACAAGGCGGTATGCAAGCGACGTCGGTGTGCCGTCGGCTTTCGAACAGGCAACCAAAGAAATCGACGGGCCGCCATGCGCACGAGCCTCAGCGTAAATGTCTGCTGAATCAGGGCTCACAACCTTGCTGCCAGCAACGCTGTAACTCCACGACTCACCTGTCGGGCCTTCCACAGTGATGATGTCACCAACATTGAGCAAGTGAATATCCTCGAACGTTCCGCCCTTGCTAGTCCGGTGAGCAAACGTCACGATGTGGGCGAACTGGTCAGGTGAGCCGGAGCCAAGCCAATGCCAGATAGCGCCAGTATCGACAACCTCGTTCGAGTCATCTCCACCTTCAACTATCTGATTGAGGCCAATCGCTGGGGCGCTCATCGTCCACGGGAACGCAACCGCCGGCGACACCTCCTCCGCAGGCTCTTCAGCTGCAAGCTCTTCACCTGCTAATTCTTCAACGACTTCTTCAACGCTCTCGTCGGTGTTTGTGTCAACTTCCCTGGAACCACCAGAACTATTCGACGTTGCTGATGGCGTGTCTTCATCCACTTCAGAACCAACAAGCTCGTAGGCGTAGGGGTTTTCATCAATATTGAGAGTGTTTTCAATTGAGGTCAGCTTCAGGTACCACGGCTCAGAACGCTCATCGTGCTCGACAGCGGCTCGAAGCAAATACCCATCGATGCGACCACCGTCAGCAGGCGCTCGCTGAGCAGTAACAAAAACGCCGAGCGGCAAAAGGAACGACAGCCCCAGGCCCGCTACATCAGTACGCCTCACAACTCTCACTCGTGCTCCATTGCGCTTTTCCATACTCGGTACTGTGCACGCCTCCTTTACAACGTTGCGGAAGCTCAGACCCATCACAGAGGGATGGCCCGAAACGTGGCCCGAAATTCGTTCGGTGCGTCTCGTGTTATCGGTTGATGAGGTTAGCGGGGAAATCTGATGGCTTGGAGAGCGACTATCCACTCAAAATTCGTGGGGTCTAGCGCCAAACGAAACGCCTTCGATCGGAGGTCGGCGCGTAGGCGTCTGCTGCGGTTTCAGAGAAAGGGTTAACAAAAACACCCGGTACAGCGATTACCGAGGTATGAGACACAACGCCACCCCCTCTCCCGAAATGCGCCGGTCCAGCAAAAAGGGGCCTACAAGTGCTCCGTCTGGACAATCTGTCACTACGGAACACGCCGATTCCTTATTGAACATGGGGGACTCCAAAAACTTTTGTAGATCTCTCGCACAGCGTTTAAGGACGTCTATCAGGAGCAAGGACACACCAAAAGCTCTTGTCGCGTCGGCGATGCTGATAGCAGTAGCCATCTTTTCATCTGGCTCAGTCAACTCCGCTTCCATTGTGGAGGTCGCCCCAGTCATTGACGATGCCGAAGCAGTGCCCATCATTGCGAACGCTCTAGATCTCCCAATCCGAACGCACGATGGCCGCAGCCGCAGCTATCGCTACAGCCGTAACGGCGTGTCGAGTGGCCGTGAAGTAGAACAATCAGAAATCGTTCGCATCGTTCGTGAGGTACTTGCGCAAGCCAGCAGAACCGTGCACGAAACCCTTTCCCCTCGGACACCATCACCTCGGGAGACTGTCACCGCTCAAGTTGAGCAGTTGACTTGCTTAGAGCGAGCAGCCCAATACGTAAACCAACTCACCGACTCTGTTGGTGCCGAGCGCATCGAAGTCGTAGGAGACCCGACGATGGCGCCTCGTGGTGTTTTTGCGTGGAACTCCATCAAAATTCGCGGATGTGTCTCTAAATCCGTCCTTGCGCACGAGGTCGGTCACTACATTCACGCCCTTTCCTCTGGCTGGTCATGGGGCACAATGTCGGCTGATTCAATGGTTTTCTGTATCGGATTCGACTCTGAAACAGACCGCTGTGAAGGAGGATGGCTGTCTGATGGCGGGAAAACCTCTGAAGCACTTGTGGCCCCGGGGGTCGAACACGCCGCACACTGCATCGGATATGTCCTGTCAGACATCTATGGCTCGTACACCAAATGCCCACACGATCATCTCATTACGGAGGCTCACAACCGGATCCAACTGCTTCACACGTTTCTTTGAATCTCACTTGAACGCAGTCCGAACCTCGGAGTCGGGGCTCCGGGTAAGGGTACGGGTGTCAAGGTTGATGGCCGAAACGAGTGCTCCAACGCCAACTCCTGTAGCCAAATGGCACCTACCGATACCTCGACCCCTCCAATCCATTAAATAAACCACGGATGGTCTCCTAATCTCGCTGCAAAGTGGGAGCCCGCCGATGCAGTACCGTTTCCTTATGGACTTGCTTAACGACCCTGACCTGCATTGGAGCCACTTCACCGGCACGCCAAGGTTCGGCTACCCAATCGATTACTGGGGCGCAATCTTGCATGTAGGCGACGACGGCCACATCGACTTTGCCTACCGCTGGGCACCCAACAGTTACTGCCACTTCCATCGACACCTCTGCTCCACCACGTCAACGGTGATCGCTGGTGAACTTCATGTCACCGACTTCGACGATGACGGCAACGAGACCGGTGTTCGCATTCGACGAGTCGGCGACTACAGCCACACCGTCGAACCAGATGTCCATATGGAACGAGGCGGCCCCGATGGCGCCATCGCTGTGTTCAATCTGTATGCACCCGACGGCCTGCTCACCGACGTTCTCGCCGACGACCACTCAGTGATTCGCACGAACACTGTTGAACAGGTCGTTGAGGCGTGGCGCCGACCCGTCGCCCACTAAAAACTCGCATGTTTGAAGCCAACGTTTGAGCGGTTACCAACCTGCTCACCACATCATCACTGAAGTCTGATGTGACATCATTGCGACATCAACGTTGTCATCACCGGAGGATCCTCAGGAATTGGCCTTGCGTTTGCGCGTCACCATTCCGAACTCGGCCACAAGGTCACCTTGGTTGGTCGAGATGTCGACGCGCTAGACGAAGCCCACGCATCGCTGCATGGCACCCCTGGTGAGTGCAGTGTTATCTCTGCCGATCTTTCTGAAGCCGAGGGGGTAGAACAACTCATTTCGAGCTGCGCCGACGTCGACGTCCTCATCGCAAATGCGGGGGTGACATCTGCAGCCGAAACCGGATCGCTACCTCGCTCAGAGATCGACAGGCTTACTTACCTCATGGGAGCGGGCGTCGTTCGACTCTGCGAAGGTGTCGTCCCCGGTATGGTTGCCCGCGGAGGCGGAACGGTCGTCATTGTCTCCAGCATTGCGGCGTTCACACCGATGAGGAAGTCCGGTCCTTATGCAGCCTCGAAAGCGTTTTCGACCTCCTACGCGAAAAGTCTCTCTCTTGAGGTCGCCGCTCATGGCGTCGATGTTGTAGCGGTGTGCCCGGGTTATGTACACACCAACCTTCATGCTCGTGCAGGGCTTCACCACCTCGAACAGAAAGTCCCCCGATTCTTGTGGTGCAGCCCTGAAGATGTCGTCGAGGAAGCTCAGCGAGCGCTGCGTCGCAATCGCGTCGTGTGTGTACCGGGTAGGGCCTACCGAATGACTCGCCCATTCCTCTCATCCCGACCCGCACAATATGTATGGGGTCGGCTCACCGCTCGAACATCACCACGATCTACCTCGCCCTAAGTCACTACTCGTTTCTTACCTCGCAACGAGAAAGCATCAATGAACCCTCACGCCAAAGGGGCGGGAGGTCATTATTTCTCGAATAAGGCAGCAACGACATCCGTAGGCATCGCCCTCATGGGCAGAGAGTGCTTACGCCTGCCTTCCGCACAGGCCCAACAGCCGATCAAGCGATGACGAATCATCAGCAACCTCAACCGCAGGAGCAAAAGAGCCACCATCGCGCGATGCATCGGTGATGAAACCCTCGAAGAACGCGTGCGTCGACTCGACAAGATCTTCTGGTGGGTCAAATTGCTGGCCGGTCGCGGTGGCAAGATCCCAGCAGTGGATGAAATTGTCAGCAGACAGCATCTGCAGGGCATAGCTGCCAGGCATTTCGCCGAACACTAACGACACAGGTTGATCGAGATCAGGGAAACCCCCAAGAGCCTGTTCGAGCCGCTCCGATGCATCTCGGTATGTCTCCTTGTGGCCACTTGCAACAACGTCACCCATGCGGGCCGGCATTCCTGCGAGAAGTTCGTCGCCTCGCTCTTTGTCTGCTGCAAAACCAGCGGCAAATAAGAATCGGCCAAGCGTGAAGTGGCCGATCAGGTCTCTGACAGCAAAGTCGCTGCACGGTGTTGAGTCATCGAGTTGCGCAGCATCGGTACCTTCGATGAGTGCTGACAACATTTCACTGATGCGATCAAAGTCTTGCTTTACGTTCATGCCCTAGTGTCGCAGTGCGGTGCTCAGCGGTCAATAGTCATTTGCAACGATCACCCGATCGCATCTCACACCCGTCTCTAATCGGGTGATTCCAGAACCGGCTCATGGCCAAAACCAGATTCTCACGGGGACCTCAAAACGACAAAACTTCACCGACTCACTTCGCTAACGGCCTCCAAAGTACTGTTGGGGAGCACCAGCGATCAAAGGAGGAACACATGCTTGTCACAGCGATTACAACATGGGAAGGCACACCAGCAGCTCTTGAAGGAGTTGTTGCAGGTTCAAAAGCTGCCGCACCAATTCATGAAAGCCTCGGAGCTAAAAATCCGCGTCTGATGCGTTCGTTTGCCGGTGGCGATGTCGACAGAGTTGAGTACATGATTGATTTCGATTCATTTGAGGCATGCGGGGCATTTACCGATGCGATGATGAGTAGCGAATGGTTCGAAACCATGATGAAAGAGGTCGCTGCTGCGTACCCAGCGATCAAAAATTGCGGCACGCGCTTCGTCTACAACGAAATCTAGACCCCTGCCTCCCTTGAGGTTTTAGCGGCAGGTTGGGCCTGAGCAATTCGGCCATCTCATCTGGCCTGACTGGTGCCAACACCGCTTTTTATGGATGTCACGAATTTCCTTCAGCCCGAAGTTGTCGAAGTCAATCGTCTTCCTGCGCGCCAGCCGTTAGAGAGCTTCGCGAATGTTGAACAGGCACGACAAGACACCTCGCGCTTCCGTCGATCGTTAGACGGAAGATGGCGCTTCAAATTGGTTGAATCCCCGTCATCTGCTCCGCGCCAGTGGCAACATCCAGCCACAAATGACAGCCGATGGGCAACCATCTCCGTACCGGGTGTGTGGACACGCCAAAGCTTCGATGACCTCCCCCACTACACCAACGTCGTAATGCCCTGGACGGGTAAGGAACCGCCCTATGTTCCTGAACACAATCCGACAGGCCTCTACCGAACAACCTTCACCGTTCCGCGCAACTGGCGATCTCGCGATGTCATCGTGCACCTCGGCGGGGCAGAGAGCCTCGCCGCTGTGTGGTGCAATGGAGAATTCGTCGGAATGGGAAAAGATTCTCGACTTCCGTCCGAGTTCGACCTCTCCCAGTTGGTCACCCAAGGCGACAACCTCCTCGCAGTCATGGTCATCAGATGGAGTGACGCCACCTGGATCGAAGATCAAGATCACTGGTGGCATGCGGGCTTGCACCGATCGGTTTACATCGAGGCTCGCCCAAAGGTGCGGCTCGACGAGCTAATCGTTGACGCTGATTATGAGCCTAAAACTCAACTCGGCACTTGCGAAATCTCGATTGGGCTTAACGCTCGGCGGCGATCATTCACCGCAAACCTCTGGGTCGAAACTGAGGGCGGAACCGGGCTCTCACCACTTCGCACCTCGCTACTCACGCTCCCGAGGGCTGACAACCGTGCAAGGTCTCGCTGCGAGTTCTCGGCGTTGGAGCGTTTTGAAATCCCCTCCGTGCAACCGTGGTCTTCGGAAACACCGACCCGCTATCGCGTGGTCGCCGAACTCATCGACCCCAACGGGAAAACCGTCGAAGTTGTCACCGCGCTCACCGGCTTTCGTCGCATCGAAGTATCTGACCGCCGTATCAACATCAACGGAACTGCGATCAAGATCTTCGGCGTCAACCGACACGATCATCACCCAGTCACCGGAAAGACGATGACCAAAGATGAAATGCGCGAAGAACTCGTGCTGATGAAACAACACAACATCAATGCGATTCGAACCGCTCACTACCCGAATGACCATCGTCTACTTGACCTTTGCGATGAACTCGGTCTCTACGTCGTTGACGAGGCGAACATTGAATGTCACGCTCGCGAAACAACGCTTGCGCACAACCCTCGTTACACCGCAGCGCTCATGAGCCGAGTCACGCGCATGGTGACCCGAGACCGGAATCACCCCTGCGGCATCGGCTGGTCACTCGGCAACGAATCGGGCAACGCCCCCGTTCACTCCGCAGCAGCTGCCTGGATCTCTCACACCGACCCCACCCGATTCATCCACCATGAGGGAGCGGAGCGCTGGCGAACAACCGCCAGTACTGACGAGTGGAAACAACCTCCCTCGCCATCGGTGCAACGCTGCCAGCATGTCGTCTCTGCGATGTATTCCCCTGTGTCGACATTGATCGAATGGGCGAAATGGGCCGAAACCACCGCACTCGATGAACGGCCACTTCTCATCTGCGAATCCTCCCACGCCATGGGAAACTCAACCGGCGCTCTCGACCGCTACCTCGAAGCCTTCTGGCAACATGATGCAATCGCGGGTGGGTTCGTCTGGGATTGGCGCGATCAAGGCCTGCTCGAGCACGACGAGAATGGGCGCCCTTTTTGGGCCTTCGGAGGCCACTTCGGCGACACACCAAACGACGCGAATTTCTGCATCAACGGCCTCACCGCCCCTGACCTCACCCCTCACCCCGCACTTCGAGAGTTCGCTTGGGGAGCCCAACCCCTACTAGCCGAACACCTTGGCGACTGCAAGGTGCGCGTCACCAACCGCCGGTCGTTCACCGCAACAACCGACCTAGCCATGGAGTGGGCCTTCACCGATGACGGCGAGCTCACGCGCCGAGGACGCGAACTCATCGATATCTCGCCAGGAACATCAATCACGATTGATCTTTCGTCGTCACGACCTGACGTCAGCGGCGAACTCCATCTCTCCATCGAGTTCTGCCTTCGCAATGCGACGTCATGGGCGCCAACATCTCATGTCGTGGCGTGGGAACAGTTCGCCATCAGCGGCTCACAGCAGCGACTGACACATCGACACCTGCCGCTCGATCTCGTAACCGATGACCAGGCAGAACTTTCGGTCAGTTTCGGTGGTGGCGACCCTTTCGTGACAGACCTCTGCGCCTCACTTTGGAGAGCCCCAACAGACAACTACGGCTTCGGGCAATCACTTCTTCACGGCGTGCACAGCCTCGGCGGGGCCCAGCAACGTTGGGAGGAATGGGGACTTCATCAACTCGAATACGAACTCGTCAACATCTCTCGACAACAGTCAGATGACGAATGCGTTATCAGCATCTCACGAGCTCTGCACGGCACCTCTCATCACGCCAAACACACCACGCATATCTCCATTGCAAGCGGAGTCGCAGTGTTCGACGAGCACATTCAGTTGCCGGCACTCTGGACTGATCTCCCGAGAGTCGGCATTAGATTCGAAGTTCCGCCTCACTTTTCTCAACTGTCATGGTTCGGGCTCGGACCCACCGAGTCGTACCCCGACAGGTGTTCGGGCTCGACGCTGAGTCATTGGCAGTCGACCGTTGACGAACAGTTTCATGCGTACGTTGTGCCCCAAGAGCACGGCGCTCACATGGGGTGCCGTTGGATGCAACTCTGCGCACCCTCGGGCCAGGGACTTCGCATTGACGCGGCAACACCACTGATCATGACCGCTCGACCCCACCATGACCGCGACTTGACCCACGCATCGACACTTGCTGACCTTCACCAGGCAACGACTACCGAGGTGCACGTTGACGTTGCGATGCGCGGCGTCGGAACCGGCGCATGCGGACCTGATGTTCTTCCCGACTATGTCGTCCCGGCAGGCGACTACCGATGGACCTGGGCGTTGTCAGGAGTTGGAAAGCCTGCACCAACATGACCCATATATGAATGAGTCGGAGAACTCTGCGCCGCGCCCCTACTGTGATGTGCAATGACAAGTGAGCGCCGAGTCGATCCGTTTCTTGGGACACCAGTTCATGTCGTGACGGCACGCCAAGACCGGCCGAATCTCCCCAGCGATGAGTGCCCGTTTTGTGTCGGGGGGCGAGAAGCCCCAGACCAGTATTCGGTCAGGGCATTTCCTAATCGTTGGCCTGCGCTCGCAGAGGGTCGATGTGAGGTTGTTCTCTACACACCAGAACACGACGCGTCATTTTCTTCTCTCGGCGCAGAAGGTGCCCGTCAGGTCATTGATCTTTGGGCTGATCGAACAACGGCTCTTTCCGCACTCGACGATGTTGAATTTGTTCTCATCTTCGAAAATCGGGGTGCCGAAGTTGGCGCCACGATCTCTCACCCACACGGCCAGATTTACGCATTTGATCACGTACCACCGCGCCCGGACCGTCGATTCGCAGCTGGCTGGAGACCCGATGCTCAAGCGACCGATCGATTCATTCTTGAACACAAGGGTTGGCAGGTCTCGGCGCAGTTTGCCTCGGTCTATCCAATTGCCCTGTCGATCGCCCCGACCACCCATCTCGCAACACTCAACGATGCGTCGGGTGACGAGCGGGACGGGCTCGCCGAAGTTCTTGTCGACGTGCTGTCACGCCTTAACCGCATCTATGACGCTCCTCTTCCCTACATGATGTGGATCTATCAAGCGCCGTCAACCACCAGTTACAACCAGTCGGTCTGGTTCAACATCGAAATTGTCTCGCCATGGCGCAGCCAGGGCGTGCAGCGATACATCGCTGCAGCAGAAATTGCATGTGAGGAGTATTTCAACCCGGTGAACCCATCCGAGGTTGCTCAGAAATTGCGAGATCTCAAATGAGTATTCGCATCCGAGCGCCCGGGCGAGTCAACTTGATTGGAGATCACACCGATTACACGGGCGGGCTCGTCTTTCCAATTGCAATAAATCGATGGACGGAAATTCGAGGTGAACGATCTCAACGCATCACCCTGATATCTGAAGACGAATTTGGCGCAGTCGAACTC
This sequence comes from Acidimicrobiaceae bacterium, assembly GCA_012269985.1. Classification (GTDB taxonomy): domain Bacteria; phylum Actinomycetota; class Acidimicrobiia; order Acidimicrobiales; family Ilumatobacteraceae; genus Casp-actino5. The sequence goes on along the minus strand of JAAXJF010000093.1, from coordinate 51,348 downwards.
GCCACCCAACCTGCACCCCCCCAGGAAGCCACACCCGCTTGGGGTCGATATGTCGCCGCAGTTCGCAATGAACTCGCACACCGACAGAACGTTGACGGCATTTCTGGAACCATCTCTACAGCGTTGCCGATCGGTGCCGGTCTTTCATCGAGCGCGTCGCTCATGGTTGCTATCGCGATCGCCCTTGGCTTCGACGGCAGCGCTGTCGAACTCGCCCAACTTGCGCGTCGCGCAGAAGTTGCCGCCACTGGCGTACCGACCGGCATCATGGACCAACTTTGCATCGTAAGCGCGACACCAGGCCACGCAACGCGCATCGACTGCAACGACCTCACGATCGATCATGTCGCAGTACCCGAAGACGTAAAGATCGCAGTTCGATTTATTGCACATCGAACACTCCAAGGCTCGGAGTATTCGGCAAGGGTCAGCGAATGCTCACAAGCAGAGGCCGAGATCGGTCCGCTTCGTCTCGCCAATCTTTCCGACATCGAAGAGATCACTGATCTGACAGTGCGTTCACGTGCTCGACATGTCATTAGCGAAAACGAACGAGTGACAACTTTCGCTCAAGCGCTGGCGAGCAACGACTACCGCGCTGCCGGCGAAATAATGGTCCAAAGCCATCACAGTCTCGCCCACAACTTCGACGTATCGACTTCGACCATAAACGCGGCGGTCGACGAGTTAAGTCGGATCCCAGGTGTCTACGGGGCACGGATGACCGGTGGTGGGTTCGGTGGATGCGTCGTTGCGCTGTGTGAGCCAGGAGTCGACATCGACGCATGGATCGTGTCGCCCGTGGGCGGCGCTCAACGTTTCGATGATGACACCGATGACATGAACTGATCAACAGCATCGAGATCTGCGACCACCGGTCAAATTGAGAAGAAATCCCGTGTTGAAGTGGTCTTCCATGCCAGCCTGTGATCATGTCAACCGAAACCCGCACATGGGGTTCCCCATCTCAACCCCAGAAGACCGACGGTGCGGCCACAGAATGTCGCACCAAATTCGGAACATTTCCTGAATGTCCGCTCTGCGGTTCAGAACTTCACCCCGAACATGCCCACTTCAAATGCCGCGGCTGCGGGTGGCGCGACTCTTGTTGCGACTAAGTCACAACCACATTGAATTAGTCGAGGTAGAGGCGGTCGACGTCTTCACCATGTTGCCCACCAGCCGCCACTCTCGCAGTCAACGTAGAGCGAACGGTTTCTCCTAGTTCGGCGACCGATAACAGTCGTTGTGCCCCCTCAATATCGTGCCGATCAACATTCAAAATTTGGCCAGCATCGGCAATGGAAATTCGATCAGCAGCAGTACCGCTCTCGTGCACAAGAGCATCGCCTGCCTCGCACACCCCCGGTTCAATCACCCGCACGAGATAACCGGTGTACCCCGTCGTTTGCATTTCGACAGGTAGTGATTTACGGCCGAAGCGAGCCGCCAACTTGTAGCAGGGGCTTCGTGGCTGGGCGACCTGCACAACGACTGAGCCAACACTGATGAAATCTCCAATTGCGACGTCGGTCTCGAGCAGACCAACCGTCGTAAAGTTTTCTGCCATTGCTGCGGGATCAGGCAGTTGAAGACCAACCGACCGCCAATACGAGTAATGCTCAGACGGGTAGATGAGCAGTGCCATATCGGGACCACCGTGGTGTTCGTAGACGTGCTCATCGCCTTCGATTCCGAGCGTAGAAATCGTCACCGCTCCTGACAGCGGCTGTTTAACAAATGCCGTCTCAATGCTTCGGGAACCGTGGGTCATCACACTTTTCTGCCCGCTCGATATTGCAAGAAGGTGTCCCGAAGCGGTCGACATCTCTCACAACATAGTCGCCGACCATCGAAGAGCAGTTGTGAACGAACTACGTTCATCACATGGCAACTGCAGCGGTCAATGGCATTGAAATCAACTACCGAGACACAGGCGGAGATGGGCCAGTTGTGTTGTTTAGCCACGGGTTCATGATGAATCACACCATGTTTGATGCCCAGTTAGAAGCCCTGGCTTCCGACTACCGATGTGTCGCGTGGGATGAGCGTGGCTTCGGTGGCACCCGAGCGCCAGGGCCATTTACCTACTGGGATTCTGCGAATGATGCACTTGCGCTTCTTGACCACCTCGGCATCGAGTCGGCTGTGTTTACCGGGATGTCACAAGGTGGCTTTCTGTCGATGAGAGCAGCCCTCACCACTCCAGAACGCGTTCGAGCGCTCGTACTCATCGACTCGACTGCCGATCTTGACGACCCTGAAACCATCGAGGGGTACCGTGGAATGCTCCACGTCTTCGAGCACAGCGATGCCGACAAACAATCAGAAGTCTTCGCGATCACCGCCGGCCTCATCTTGGGAGATGAAGCGCTCGGGAACGAGTGGATTCCGGTTTGGGAGGCCCTCGACCGCCAGCAACTGATCTGGGCAGGAGGTGCCCTCATCAGCCGTGATGACATCATGGATCGGCTACATGAAATCACCTGCCCGGTGTTCACAGTGCACGGCACCGACGACGTTGCCATCACGATCGATCGAGCCCGATCGCTCGCTGCAACATTGAGCGATCACCGTGGCTTCTTGGAGGTACCTGGTGCCGCTCACGCCCCCAACATGACCCATCCTGATGAGGTCAACGCAGCGATTCGAGAATTCCTTCAATCTCTTTGAGCATTCAGCCCCGATGAGCGGGAGTGCGCCACGGGCCACTTGCCATACGCGCTAGCGCGAACAGCACAAACTGCAATGGCAGCCGAACCCACGACACAACTCGTTCTCCTGTGGGGCGGTCACGCCAATCCCACGTCATGTAGAGGTTTGCCGGGTACACGGCGACGAGAAGAACAAACAGCGCAATCGCTCCCGAACGCCGCCATCTCGGAACGAACAACATCACGCCAACAACCAACTCGGCAACGCCGCTGATCAAGGTCCAAAACCGCTGGGAAGGCGGGAGCCACGGTGGAACGATCGCATCAAAAAACTCGGGGCGAACAAAATGCAAGACTCCCGCAGCGCCAATTCCGGCGCCGAGACCGACTGCGAGGCGTGGACGAGGTGAGCTCACTACTGATCTCCTGCGGGAGGTGCCTCAGGTGAACGATCGATCGATGGGGAGCCACCGTCAAGCGATGCGTTTCGATGGCGAATCCACCCTGGCCAATCGTGACCGTGCAAGGTTGCAGGCTCTTCACCGATCACCGATTCAATCACATCAAGTGCATCCGCAAGACGGGGTTCCATCACAAAGATTCGTGCCATCGGCTCTCGAGCGCCGAATCGTAAATGCGAAGTGAAGTCTTCAGACTGCACTGCGGGAATCTCACGCTCCCACAACTCGTGCAACACCAACTGGGCCTGCCAGAGCGGCAACCACGCCGCTTCAATCGAACGCTCCGCATCAGGCGGTCGAGACTCATGGCGCCCAAACACCCACTGAAAGAAACCCACCGTCAGACGCTAACCCGACTCACAGCACGACGAGTCGTCGAGCCAGATGATGAATGGCTGTCACCAATATGGGGGAACTACTGAGACAGCGCCGCAGTTGCGGCCTGCACTCCTGACGATCCCAGCGGAGCACCCAACGATGTGAGGGCTGTTTCGATCGATCCGAGCACACCAAGAATGGCTGGCGCGTTGACATGCCCCATATGCCCGATGCGGAATGAGGCTGACTCGTCACTGCCGATGCCAAGGCCAAGGGTGACACCCATCTGTTGACGGCACAACCTGCGCAACTCGACCGCGTCGATTGAACCGGTCGTCACCGAGGTCACCGAATCTGATCGTTGATCTTCGCGCTGAGCAATAAACCCAATGCCGCCTGGCGTCGACCACGCATCGACTGCAGCACGAACACCATCGGCAAGCACCCGATGACGCTCCCAGCGAGCTTCCCAACCTTCTTCGGCCATCATTGCCAGTGCCTCAGCCAATCCGAAGAGGTGCGACACCGGCGGGGTCCCGCAGAACCGCAAGTAATACGGCCCGTCCTCGCTGCGATACGTCCAATCCCAATAGCGAGTGCGCAGATCTGCGCTCTCGTGAGCGGCGAGTGCTTTCTCGTTCGCCCAGACCAAGCCCAACCCCGGAGGTGTCATCATGCCCTTCTGGCTTGCCGCGATCGTGACATCAACGCCCCACGCATCCATCTCAAATCGCTCGCAACCCATCGACGCAATGCAGTCGACCATGAATAGTGCCGGATGGCCCGCAGCATCAATCGCCTGACGAAGCGCCGGAACGTCGTTGCGCACAGAGGTCGCAGTATCGACGTGAACTGTGAGTACCGCCGCAATCTTGCGATCGACATCAGCACGGAGGCGTTCTTCAAGAGCCGATGGTTCATTCGCGAACCCCTCTTCGGCTTCCATCACCTCGACATTCAGGCCGTTGAACTCAGCCATTTCAGCCCAAATCGCAGCAAAGCGGCCACAGTTCAACACGAGCACATGATCACCACGAGACAACGTGTTCGACAATGCCATTTCCCATGCTGCGTGGCCGTTGCCAATCGGCACAAACACCCGTCCAGATGTCTGCACAACTTCGGGAAGTCCGGCCCACACCGAATCGATCACCGTCGTGAGGTCACCCTCATAAATGTCGGGCATTGCTCGATGCATCGCTGATAGCACCCTGTCAGGAATGATGCTCGGGCCAGGAATAGCAACGATCTCACGTCCCTGCGACAAGTTGTGCTTCACATGAGCCAGTCTGTCAGGTGAAGCTCAGTTCATCTCGCTCGGCTCAGCGTTGAGTTCATTCATCACGTCGATCAGTTGAGCGACAGTGTCGATGCGATGTGGCCCCGACACTTTGGCTTGCATCGACGTGATACCCGCACTCCGATACAGACGAAGACGTTCCTTGATCGTGTCAGCGGGGCCGAGCAGATTGGTCTTGAAGCCAAGCTCGATCGGAACCCGCGCAGCTGCCTCGTCACGCTTACCGGCATGCCACAACTCGGCGACCGCAGCAACATCGTCACCGAGACCCTGAGCCGCAAACGCCCGGTTGTAGAAATTTTTTCCCGGAGCTCCCATCGCACCAATCGTGAACGCGTACCCGTCAGCGTGACGCCTCGATGCCTCTTCAACATCGTCGGTGAACTCGACGGCAACCGGCATTACGAGATCGAGGTCGGTCAGCGAACGTCCACCTCGCTCACAGCCGACGCGCAACGGCCCTAAGAAGGCCTCAGCCGCCTCAGGCATCATTGCGTTGCCCAGCCAACCATCAGCAATCTCACCCGTGAGTTCAAGATTGCGAGGCCCGAGCGACGCAACGTACATCGGAATTGGTTCGCATGCGGGAGCCAACGATCGGATACTTCGACCAAAACCGTCTGGGGGAAACTGAAAGAATTCGCCCTCATATTCGAGGCGATCACCTCGTGCGATCATGCGCACAATGTCGATGGTTTCGCGAGTGAGTTGCACCGGTTTTGAAAATGGAACACCGTGCCAACCCTCCATGATGCGAGGTCCGCTCGACCCGACGCCAAGTACGAATCGGCCGCCCGACATCATCTGCAATGACATCGACTGCATCGCCAACATGGCAGGAGTGCGAGCACCGAGTTGCACAATGCCGGTTGCAAGACGAATGCTCGAGGTCTTTCCTGCGAGCAGACCAAGTGGCGTCATCGCGTCATAGCCCCACACTTCGGGCACCCACACGGTGTCAACGCCAAGGCGTTCACATTCGATCACAAACTCGACATCGTCAGGCGACTGAATCAACGTGCTCACACCAACTCGCATAGGGTGGACGCTAGATCACTAACAAAACCCAAAGAGAGGCGAGCCCATCATGAGTAAAGAACTTCGCTATTCCGAATCACCCTCCACCGAGGTCTCACGAACTATCCCAGCTTCGCCCGAAGTTCTCTGGGCTCTGCTAAGCGATATCAACCTTCCGGCACGCTTCTCCAACGAATTCAAAGGCGCAGAGTGGCTCGACGGTGCGTCGGCTCCAGCAGTGGGTGCACGGTTCCGAGGCACGAATGAACATCCCCATATCGGTAATTGGACCAGCGAAAGCACGCTTACCGTCTTCGAGCCGCAGCAGCACATCGAATGGCAAGTTGAAGGTGGCGGGGGCCCGGCCGCAACGTGGGGTTTTCGCCTCGAGGCAACGACCGACGGCACCATTGTCACCCAATACTGCACGCTCGGCCCAGGCCGTAGTGGTCTCAACGCCGCCATCGAGAACAGGCCTGACAAGGAGCACAAGATCATCGCTTACCGGCTCGCAGAGCACGCGGAAAATATGGAACGCAACCTTGAGGGCATTGCCGGCCTGATCTGAGCACACAACCGCGCACGCACGAAGTCGCTTTGCGCGGCTAACCAAGATCAACAACCTCCGTCCCACGAGAACGCTGCGACACGCAACGGCGCGCATGACTCGGCAAGACTGGCGAGGGTCGAACGCTTCAACAGGAGGTTGTCATGTCAGAACACAACGAAGCACCGTCGCTCAAAGACGTCCTGCACGGAGTCGCTGATGCATTCGCTGGGGCGTCAACAGTTGCCTGCATCATTGCCGGGCATCGAACCGGCTTCTACCGAGCGATGGCGCACGGCAACCCAATGACATCTTCCGAACTCGCATCTGCGGCTGCGACGAATGAGCGCATGACCCGTGAGTGGCTCGACCAGCAAGCAGCTGCTCAACTCGTCATTTACGACGAGCCGAGCGATTCCTATGCGCTGCCATCGACTTCTGCAGCGGTGCTTGCCGACCCTGACTCACCGTTTTGGCTCGCTGGCGGACTCGTCGGTATTCACGCCCTCTACTTAGACCTGGATAAGGGAATCGAGGTGATGAAGGGCGACGGAGCGCTCGGGTGGGTGGACGAAGACGCCTCCCGCGTGGAAGGTACCCAAGCCCCGGTCCGACTTGCCTACGATCACCAACTCGGTCAGCAATGGTTCCCACAGCGCGCTCAAGGCGTTGAAGATCTCGAAACGGGCATCAGGGTCGCCGACATGGGTTGTGGCACCGGGTATTCAACACTCACTCTTGCTCGAGCTTTCCCGAACAGCACCTTCATCGGCTTCGATCTCCACCAACCTTCGATTGAGGAAGCCCGTCGCAACGCCTCAGAAGCAGGCCTCAGCAATGTCTCGTTCGAAGTTGCAGCGGCAGACGCAATCTCAGGGCCATTCGATCTCATCTGCTTCTTTGATTGCCTGCACGACATGGGAGACCCCGTCGGCATCGCCAGCCACGCAATCAGCCAACTCTCACAGGGCGGGTCAATCGTCTTGGTCGAGCCATTCGCAATGCAGACGCGTACCGAAAACCACTACCCGCGCGCCTCTTTGCGTTACGCAATGAGTTTGTTTTGCTGTGTCCCGTGCTCGCTCGCACAACCCGGTGCTCGAGGGATGGGAAGCCAGGCTGGCGAGGCGGGCATGCGTGCCGTCTTCGCCGAAGCAGGTCTCGACGACTTCACCCGCATTGCAGAAAGCCCGAATCACATCGTGTACGAAGCACGCCCCGCGTAAGCGGCACCACAACATTTACGACCGCATCACATTCTTATGACGTCCACCGCAACCCCGAATCACAACGTTGGGAGTGTGATGGCAAATGCCGCGTTCCGCGGGGTGCTCGCAAGCAACATCATGGCCTCGATTGCGCTTGGCACCAGCCGCTTCGTGTTTGTCTGGCTTGTTGGTGAACTCACCGAGTGGAACCCCGCCACCGCAATTCTCGGAATCGTCATCGGTCTTCCTCCCCTATTGCTCTCGGCGTGGGCAGGTTCGCTCGCCGACCGGATGTCGGCGCGAACTCTCGGCGTTGCGCTATTCACAGCGTCAACGGCGCTGTTCACCATCTCGGCCGTCCTTTTGCACGCCGGTTTGATGACCGTCCCAGTGGCGATGGCCTGCGGCCTCGTGACGGCAATCGCACCAGCAATGCTCATGCCCCTCCTTCAAGCGCTCGTTCCGCGGGTCGTCGATGACTCAGTGCTCCTGCAAGCCGTTGCGCTGCAGAACCTTGGAATGACCGGCTCATCGGTCGGTGGCATCTTTCTCGGCGGTGCCGTCATTCAAGCCTTCGGGCTCGAAGCCGGGCTCTGGCTCCTCACCGCAGCATCGATAGCAGGCGTTATCTTTCATCAACGCACCCCGATTCCGCGCCACGAGGCCTCGACGGCGCGGCAAGGGGCAATCCGAAGTGCTGCTGCGATCGCTTTCCGCACAGAGCCTCTTCGTTCGCTTCTCGCGTTGACAACGGTGCTGGGAATCGTCATCACCGCAAGCACACTGCTACTTCCCGAAATTGCTCGGGACGTACTTGGCACGCAATCGCTCGCCGCAAGCGCACTCAACGTCGCAATGAGTGTCGGCATGATCACAACCTCGATGCTCGTGGCCACCCGTTGGCAGCCCGCTCGACGTGGCAGGGCACTCGCTCTTGCTACCGGTAGCGCAATGGGGACAGGTCTCGTCGCTCTCGGTCTCTCACAGAACTACCTGCTCACGCTGTTCATCTGTGTCTGTTGGGGACTCACCGGAGGCATCGCGATGACGATGATGCGAACCCTCATGCAAACCCACACACCACCCGAACTCATGGGCAGGGTGATGGGGCTTGCCTCAACCGCTCAAAACGGGTCATTCCCCGTCGCTGCGGCAGTGCTGTTCGCACTGGTGTCGGCCACATCGGTTTCAACAGCAATGGTCATCACCGGTGTGTTGTGCTCGATGGCCGTGTGGTCAATCGTCTTCCGGCGCACCATTCGCGACCTCTAAGGCACTGTGACGGAGGGGTTTGCGCGCCGTTCGTCGACGTCTCGCGCACGAACTAATGTCGATCGGTAACACGCCATGAGGGGGGCTCATGTTCACAGTTACCGACACCTCGTTGTCAACACGATTCCCGATTTACACGCGGGCAAACGTAGGGGAAGTCTTTCCAGATCCTGTGGCTCCGGCCACTCGCTCACTGCTGCTCTTTGAATCAGAGCTCGGTTGGCGAGACGCATACATCAGGATGGGGGCGTTCGAAACGAACGAGTTCCCTGATGACGAATTCTGCATCCTCGGCGTTGCCGGTGGCTATTGCTATCTCAATGCGTCGGTGATGCGGGTCTTTGGTGAGCGCGCCCCGGGGCTCTCATGGAAAGCAATCGATGAACAGTTCTTTGGTGCCCAGCCCGGTATCCCTGACTACGTCGAACAACCCGGCGATATCCGACCCGACCTCACCGAACAACTTGAACAGACCTTCGGATGGGTGTTCAGCATCACCGACGTCGATCAACTCGATCGACTCAACGATCACAAAGCTCGCACGATTGACCTTCGCGCATCGCGCCCTGACTTCTCGTCGATGTCAGACCTCGAGCTCTGGGAGTATGCAGAGGCGCTTTTCCCATTTCACCGCGAATTGTTTCAGGAGCACATTTATGTCACCACGTTGACGACAGTGCCGGTCGGGGTGATTCAAACCGTTGCGACGGCTGTTGGCAGGCCTGACCTCATCATGCCGCTCATCGCCGGTGTCGGCCAGGTCGACTCGGCCGAACCGAGCTACGCAATGTGGGAGTTGTCACGACTCGATCCAACGAGCGATGAATTTGCATCGGGGTTTGAGCAATTCCGTCTCGACTTTGGCAGCCGCGGACCCAACGAATGGGAAGCGCGGTCGCCAACTTGGGACACCCACCCCAACATTGCCCTTGCGGCGATCGACCGCATGCGTCTCGCAGGAGAAGAAGCCGACCCTCGAGCCCATCAGCAGCAGCGCGCCTCTGAGCGTGCAGAAGCCGCTGAAACACTGCTCTCAATAGTTGAGGCCGACTCTGCAACTCACGGTCAACTCGCCGCCGCAATTGTTGCGAGTGGTGCATGGCTTCCGGCTCGAGAACGCACAAAAACCAACAACATCAGGCTCATCCAAGAGGTCAGGGTGCCATTGCGCGAGTTAGGTCGCCGATTTGTCGAGCGCCAAGTCTTCGACGAAATCGAAGACTTTGGCCTCGTGCTCAATGAAGAGATGGAGGAAGTCTTTGGACCCACACCTGAGGGTCTGACCGAACGGGTGCGAGAGCGTCGCTCGACCCACTCACAGTTGGCTGAGCGCGAACCAGAATTTGTCTTCGCTGACTCACCCAGCGACCCATCGTCATGGCCGAAGCGCGACGATGTCGAAGTCGAACCGCTCGCCGCTGGCGACAGTGTCCAAGGCTTACCAGGGTGCCCCGGTGTTTCCGAAGGGGTTGCGCGCGTCGTGCTCGACTCAAGCGACCCAACTGCACTCGGGCCCGGCGATGTTCTTGTTGCGCCGAGTACTGACCCGTCATGGACACCATTATTTGTGCCGGCCGGGGGCGTTGTCGTTGACGTCGGTGCGGCGTTGAGCCATGCGATCATCGTGAGCCGAGAGCTCGGCATTCCGTGCGTGGTCTCGGCCACAAACGCAACTCGACGAATTCGCGATGGTGCGAGAGTTCGGGTTGATGGCAACACCGGTGTTGTCACCGTTCTCGACTAACAGACATCTCTTTCGACAAAAGCGCAAGATTCCGTTCACGCAGTTCTCGGCGACCGTCGCCTCAATATTCCTTGGTGGGTCACCCCATAGCGACAGTCAGGTATCGATCATTACGCCGCGAGCAGCGACCCGAGCCGACCGCCCATCAAATCATCAAAGTTGTCGTGATAGAACCGCTGGCGAACCTCGTCAGAGCAGTTCTCAAGCGAACGCTCGAAACGCTCAATCGGCCGGCGTCCGCCTTCGACGTGCGGATAGTCAGATGAAAACAGCACAACTTCTGACCCCGCCTGTTCGACAATCCATCCGACATCCTCGGTTGGATACGGGGTGAACTTCATCTGCCGACGTACATACTCGCTCGGGCGAAGCGACAGTTTCTGCAACCGCTCTTCATGACGCCCGAATGCGTCGATCGCCGACTCCATCTGGCGCATCCACGACGGCACCCAAATGGCACCCTGCTCAACCACGCCCACACGCAGATCAGGGAATCGCTCAAACACGCCATCAAAAATCATCGTTGCAAGGGTTTGTGCTGGTTGCACCGGAATCGCCATGTAGTCGACCGACCGGAAGTTCTCTTCCCCACCATGAAAATCTGGTGGCACCGGCAACCCGTTGTTGAAGTAATTCCGGTCGAGAAGCTCACCTGTACCGCCGACATGAAAGACGACCGGCACGCCGGCATCAGCAGCCATCGACCAGACCGGGTCAAGCCCAATATGGCTGGGCGAGTGTCCCGGAGGGCACGCGGATGCAATGAGTAACGCACCTGCACCCATCTCAATCGCTTCTTCGGCGAGCGCTGGTGCCCGGTCGAGATCGGCGAGAGGCACATAGAGGGTCGACAAGAGACGGCGGTCTACCGAGCAAAACTCAGAAATTCCTCGGTTATGGGCACGGGCGGTGCCAATCGCAAAATCGAGGTCGCCAGAATGCTCCCATTCACAGAGCCGGCTGTTGTAGAAGGTGTTAAACACCAGCTGGCTTGCGAACCCCAAAATGTCGAGCGCCCGGGGACGGTCCTCGGCAATAAACGACCCGGTCGCCGCATAGTTCTTACGGAGCATGATTTCGGCTTCCTCCGCAGCGACATAATCAGGAGCATGATGCCGCTGAGCAAGCCGTTCAAAACCCGCTACCAAGTCTTCGTTTTCATCAAACTCGATCGCTGACTGTTGAAGTTCGTTTCCTCCCGAATACGTCAACGCGTCGATTCGGTCGCGAAAAGCCGGGTCTGCGTTATCTCGCAACCATGTCGGTGTTTCCATGATGTGGGCATCGGCGTCGTGAACTACGAGCCCTGTCGAGTTATAAGCCATAACAACATTTCTAGCCGTCAACGATGGCGCCAAACGACGCAGAGTTTTCCAATTACATGGATCGTATGCGCCGTTGCCCGTATGTGAAAATGCTCACACCTACTTGACCCGTTAGCAAAGCGAGATTTCATGCCGGCTCCACATGATTCGTTCACCTACACACCAAGCGAACGACTCCCCATCGAAGTTCTTGTGTTTCGTGTCGACCCCGCTCACGTCGACGAATTTCTCGAGGTTGACTACGAAGTGTGGACTCTCGGCGAGGCACTTCTTCCGGGTTTTGACCGCATCCCATTTCGATCAAAAGAGGTGTGGCTTGACGACAGCAGGCCTGGAGAAATCACGCTCACCTTCGTGTGGGAATCCCTCGAGGACTGGAAACGTGTTGGTGACACTGCGATCCAGACCGCTCTACAAGCAGAATTTGATCGCCGTTTTCCGCACACTGTCGAACTCATCT
>JAAXJF010000093.1:30965-39032 GCA_012269985.1 Acidimicrobiaceae bacterium | reverse complement strand
TCCCCAGTAAGAAAGAGACCACGGTTTTCAATGGGTTTGCGGTTTTGAGGGAATCGACTGACCCAATTGATTACCCCGCCATCAGACCAGACCTGTAAAGAAACGAGTGATTGCGAGGGTGCACCCTGCGCTGATCCGAACAGCACCTGCAATGCAGACTCAGTGAACCGCTGATGTGCCGCCCAAAGCATCGCATCAACAAGACCCAGACTAAGTCCGGGGTTCTGCTGCCTTTGGATGATGAGATCGTCCGTCAGAAACCGCTAATTCCGCAGGCCATTCCAGCTTCGAGAAGGACCATCAGATCTGCGGGATTATCTGTGTTGACTTCTCCAGTTGCCAGAAGCGTTTCAAGTAGTTCTGGGTGCACTTGGAGTTCCTCCATCATGCACATGATCTGCTCAGGAGAAACATCAGCATCCAAGCTGTCGATGTCTATTTCGCCGAGGTCCACGCCATCGTCCAGGTAGGGGTCGACATAGTCCATGTTGTCTTCAGTATCCACGCCATCCGCACCTGAGTTTTCGAGGACTGTGCTGACGACACTTTCGTCTGTGCCGCAAACACCAGCGATGCGGGATGGCTCACCCATCAGCACCATCATCATTTCCGTGGCTGCCTCAACGAACTCAGGTTCGTCCTCTGAGACACCCATAAGTTCCATTTCTGCAGCCAGTGCAATAAAGCCCATCGTCACCGAATCAGGACCGTAAATCTCGTCGAAAAGACATTCCGCCTGATCGGCACTCAAGTTGTTCTCACTTTGCAACAGCGTCGAAACGGAGTTTCGGGTGCAGTCTGCTGCAGCGTTGAGTACAAGCGTGGCGTCGGTGGCGCTGAGGTCATCAGTGTCATCGAGATCAGACTCATTCATCTCTGCTTCGACCAACACGTCGAATAGGTCAGGGTCTTCGGCAACGATGTGCTCGACAATGCACTCCGCTTCACTCATGCTGATTTCCCCACCGGTAAGAGGGTTCGAGTCGAGGCTGGAGACCATTATGGTCATTGGGTCCATTACGTCCGATGAGGTTTCCTCGGCAGTCTGCTTTGACGATGCCGAGTCTTCTGTTATCACCGCAGGGCCAGAAGTTGTGTCGCTGGAGTTACTGCTGTCATCGCCTCCACAGCTAGCTAAAAAGAGAGCGGTCAAAGCAATGGGGGCGGCGAGAAGCCGAGTTTCAGTTTTCGTCATGCCTGCCAGTATGACAAGGCTGTAAAGTGCGGAGAGATCAGGCAGACGCTTTCTTCTCAGGAAGTGACACAGGAACGCCGACTGTTTCAGCGCTGAAGTGCGGCACGGGACCCTCACGCTCTAACAGAGCATTCCCCCTATCGAGCCGAAGTGGTGAAGGGTCTCGGCATGAGTAATACCGACCCGCTCGGCAATCATCGGAAGGCTCGTGAGTATGAAGCCCTGCTCTGCGAAGAGCTCGAGGGCGGCATCAAGAATGCGTGCTCGGCGTTGAACTCCACGTTGTGCGCTCGCCGACACATTTCCTGCCGTACATTCGGCATTACTCCGAAAGGCTCTAGCGATGTCCGTCGGGTGATACGCAGAGCGCTGCGCAGCCCAGCAACACTGTCGCCAACCACTCCTCACCGGACGAGTCGCCAGATCTCATCTGGTCAATTACCGTCAACGGCGTGGCAGCGACACCGGCATCGAGAAGTTTTGCTGGGGCAACATCTGCGTTCGCTGCACTTGCGGTCGCTGAAACCGTCAGTTCAGTCGACACTCAAGCGCCAACAATCGTCGAAGCTGCGGGCCTCACATTCATCGAGCAGTTTGCGGGCACCCTCAAAGATGTTGCGGTTGCGATCTTCGGCATCCATCACAAAACGGCACTCATCATCGGCACGTGGGCGGTCATCATCGGGCTTGCCGCTCTGGCATCGCGTTCCGCAGCGCATTCACGTCAACATTTCACTATCTTCACCGCAGCGATAGGCCTCATCGGTTTCTTTGTGTACGTCACCCGGCCACTTGCTAACACCACCGTTGGGGTCATTGCGCTCGCGATCGGACTCGGCGTTGGGTCGATACTCCATCGCCATCTCGTCTCGCTTAACCATTCTGACCACACCGAACACGACGACATCGAAATGCCAGGCGCTGCGCTCGGCAACAGACGTCGGTTTATGGCCGTTGCGGGCGCATCGATCGTCAGTGCCGCAGGGGCGGTGGGCGTCGCCAAGGTTGTGCGCCGAGGTGCAATCGCCAGTGCGCCACAAGCCCTTCAGCCGCTGCCAGCGCCCACCAGCGGCACAACGGTTGATGCTGCAACATTCGACAGCATCGATGGCATCACGCCGTACATCACGCCAAACGACAACTTTTACCGCATCGATACTGCGCTCGTTGTTCCGAAAGTTGACACGGACCAGTGGTCTCTCACCATCGACGGAATGGTCAACACACCACTTTCGTTTACCTATGAAGAACTCATTGAACAATCGACCACCGTCGAGACCGTGACGATCGCATGTGTGTCGAACGAGGTTGGTGGAGATCTCGTCGGTAATGCCGAGTGGCAAGGCATTCCCCTCAGCACAGTTCTCGAGCAGGCAGGAGTCAACGCAGAAGCGACACAAATCTTCAGCCATTCCGTTGACGGATTCACCGCCGGAATGCCAACTGAAGTTGCCCTCGATGGTCGAACCGCACTTATCGCAACGGCAATGAATGGTTCGCCGTTGCCGACACGCCACGGCTTTCCGGCGCGCCTCATCGTCTCTGGTCTCTATGGGTATGTGTCGGCCACAAAATGGCTTTCACGCCTTGAACTCACCACCTGGGAAGCGGCCGACGGGTACTGGATTCCCCGGGGATGGTCGAAAGAAGCGCCAATCAAGATCACGTCAAGGATTGACGTACCCCAACGCACAACGATCTCAGCCGGGCTCACACCAGTCGCAGGGATTGCGCTCTCGCCGTCGGTCGGTATCGCAGAGGTACATGTCAGCATCGATGACGGCCCGTGGCAACGCGCCGACCTCGCCGACGCAACGAACGACAACACCTGGGTGCAGTGGAGTCTCGGATGGGAGGCAACTCCCGGCGATCACAACATTCGTGTTCGCGCCACCGACCGCAACGGCGTTGTGCAAGACGGAACCCCACGTTCGGTCGCCCCAGATGGTGCCACCGGGTACCACCAACGTCGAGTCACCGTTCGATGAGCGCTCGCCTCGCTCACACACCATCGCAGATGCGAGAGTGAAGAAACACATCTGATCGGAGGATGCCATGACCGAACTCCACACCGGAACCGACAAACTTCTCGGCCGAGTGCACGGCCCTGTCGCCGTGCTGTCGTTTAACCGACCCGAATCTCGAAACGCTCTCAGCGATGAAATTTACGACGGATTCAACACGGCGCTTCCTCAAGTTGCTCAACGTGATGACATCAGGGTGTTGATGGTGACCGGTGAAGGTGGAGCATTCTGCTCCGGTGGTGATGTGAAGGGGTTCAGAGCTAGTCACGCCGGAGAAGGCGAATCGATGACGCCTGAAGAAAGCCTTGACCGCCTCCGCCGAAATCAAATGTGGATATCAGGCGCATTTCGCAAACTTCCAAAACCGGTCGTTGCGGCGATACCTGGACCTGCCGCAGGTGCAGGGTTCTCGATCGCCCTTGCCGCAGATTTCCGGGTCGCAACAGAAAGCGCGATTTTCGTCTCAGCCTTTTCGACCATCGGTGCAAGTGGTGACTTCGGAAGCTCCTGGTTCTTGCCCAGGCTTATTGGAGAAGCGAAGGCGAAGGAGTTCATGTTTCTCTCGCCTCGGGTCTCTGCGAGTGAGGCTCTCAACCTTGGTCTCATTAACCGCATGTTTGCTGATGCCGAGTTTGATGACGCGGCAATGGCTTTCTGCGACGAACTTGCAGCCCGCTCACCGATCGCTATGCGCATGCAGAAGGAAAATATCCAGCGTTCATTCGATGCCGATGTTGCTACCGCACTCGACGCCGAAGCAGCCGCCATGGTGAGAGCAATGTCGACAGCTGACCATCGTGAGGCAGTTGCAGCGTTCTTTGACAAGCGCTCCCCGAACTACATCGGGCGCTAAATATGGCGGGCTTCAAACGCCCCCAACGCTCTCTGATCGCACTCGGAGTTGTGCTTGCGGGCGCACTCAGCAGTGTCGGCTGCTCAAGTTCGTCGACATCGCCGACCGTATCCGAGGCGCCAGAACCATCAACGACAACAGTTGCTGAGGTCACCTCTGATGACGTCGGCACCACTTCACTCGACCCAACCACCACGACAGTTGAAGTAACAACGACATCGGTCGTCGTCGATGAGACTGAAGAACGCCTCATCGCAGTCATCGACAACTATTTGGCCTCCACTAAGGCGCCCGGCGTCACGATGACAGTTCTGAGACCATCAGACGATGGAACCGACGCCATCGAAGCAATCAGTCTCGCTCGGGGTGTTCGGAGCCTTACGACTGAAGCTGAAGTCTCGACATCTGACTATTTCCGGTGGGCGTCAATTACAAAACCAATGACCTCGATAGTCGTGTTGCAACTCGTTGAGGAAGGCCTCATCGACCTCGATGCAACAGTGTCGACCTACCTAGGCGAAGGTTGGGCTTCGGGCTACGAACTCGACGGGGTTGATTACGGCGACGCCATCACCATCCGTCAGATTCTCAATCACACCGACGGTTTCGCCGAGTTCGCGTTCGACCTCGGTTTTTATGTACTCGCGAGCACTCGACTCGACACCCCATTCGAACCGGAGGAAGTCATTGATTGGGCGATTGAACAAGGCCCCCTGTATGAGCCTGGTACCGCGTACGGGTACAACACCGTTGGCCACATCGTCGCCGGGCTCGTGATCGAAGAGGTCACCGGCAACCCTGCACACATCGAACTCCGCAACCGACTCTTCGACCCGGCAGGCGCCTCAGAGATCTATCTGCCCCCGAAAGAGTCACCACCCGAGCAGACCATCAATGGCTACGTGCAAGGCGATTTGAAACTTGCGCTCGATTTTGTTCCTGGATTTGCCGTATACACCGCAGAAGCGAGAGTCGGAGCCTTCTACGACATCAGCGTGATTCCACAAGAGGTTCTCCGCTCGGTTGGGTGGACCGGTGGAGGTATTGAAGCGCAGGCTGAAGATCTTGCCCGAGTGTTTAGACAGCAATTCACCGGAGCGCTGAGCGATGACATGCTCACTGCGTTCACCACCCCATCAGAGTTCTCGAATTACGGTCTCGGCATCAACGTGGGCGAAGTCGACGGCTACACCGTCTATTCGCACGGTGGTGGCACGCCAGGTTTCCGTTCGCACGCGATGTACATGCCCGAACTTGATGTCACGATCGCGGCGTCGGCGAACCTCATTCAGATCGAGCCCGATATCGGAACACTTGCGTCAGATCTTGCCGCCGTCATCATCGACAACCTCTGATCGACAACCGAACTACCGAGACCTCACTGTTGGTCAACGATTGGCGAGTTCACCGCCCATCGCCGGATAAACGCCGCTTGCTCGCGCGACTGCGGACCAGCTCCAGGACGAGACGCTGCCACTCGTCGCTCGGCCTCGGAGAGTGACAGACCTGCTGCGAGCAATACCGAGCAGGCTGCAGTGCCGGCCCGGCCGATACCTGCGGCGCAATGCACGATCACGTGTCTGCCACTGCGAACCTCGCTCAGCATGCCTGCGATCAACGATGTCCATTCGTCTTCGTCAGGGACACTCAAGTCGGGAATTGGAAACCAGCGGGCTCGCGGGTCGCTCGTTAGCCATTCGACATACTCGGGATATCGGTCCACTAACTCATGGGCTTCGGTAAGACACACAACTACTGAGGCGTCGACTGATGCAAGGACACCCTCTGGGTCTGGCCCGATGCGGTGCTTGCCGCACAACCACAGCGACCCCGGCGCGCCGTCAACCTGCACTTCATCTATCCCACCGTCTCGCTGACGCTCGTTCAACCACGTCATGGAAGGTCACTTCACTGCTGGCGGTGGCGGTCGATGCCAAACGGCGCGGGTCGGATGACAACAAAGATTTCCGGTGTCACTCTCGGTCATCGACGCCGACGCGTCGACGATCAGCGAGTAACCCTCAAGTTCACCGGCAGCAAACGGTGGGAATACCAGTGTTGCTGCTCCGGACACCTCGATATTCGATGACAGTCTTCTGCTCGCCACAGAAAACATTGCCTCACCAGATGTGCTCCACGTTGGTGACAGTGAGAGCACATGCGACCCCGAAGGCCCACTCGTCACGACGAAACACCACCCGCACCTCGCCACCACGTTGGGCACTTCATCGACTGGTACCTCAATACTCATCGACACACCATAGGTAAGAACTCGGTTGCACATTGCTCATTACTTGGACTCCACCAGAAACGACGGCAGACTTCACGGCGTGACTTCTACAGAAACCCTCACCGCTGCTGCTCGCATCGTAAACGGAACGAAAACCTACGGCGATGGCGATGCCGCTGTCACCGCTCTTCACGAAGTAAACGTTGAATTCGGGAGTGCCCGCTTCACCGCGATCATGGGTCCGAGCGGTTCAGGAAAGTCAACGCTGATGCATTGCATTGCCGGGCTCGATCGACTCACCTCGGGCGAGGCGTTCATCGGTGACACCCTTCTCGCTGACCTCAAAGACAAAAAGCTCACCGAACTGCGCCGATCTGAAGTCGGATTTATCTTCCAGTCGTTCAACCTCGTACCGACGCTCACCGCTGAAGAAAACATCAATCTTCCGATGTCACTCGGTGGCCGCAACGGAGATCGCGAGTGGATCGACACCGTCATCGACACCGTCGGTCTTCGTGACCGGCTCTCACACCGCCCGAGCGAACTCTCTGGTGGACAGCAGCAACGCGTTGCCGTCGCTCGCGCGCTTGCAAGTCGGCCGACGATCATCTTCGCCGACGAACCGACCGGCAACCTTGACTCAAACTCAGGTAGCGAAGTGCTTGCATTCATGCGCCGCGCCGTCGATGAATTTGGTCAAACCATCGTCATGGTGACCCACGATGCAAACGCTGCAGCTGCCGCAGATCGGGTGCTCTTTTTGAACGACGGCAAGATTGTTCACGACATGTCAGAACCGACCGCCGAGCGCATTCTCGACATGATGAAATCGATCGGTAGCTGACTCAAATGATCAAACTTGCTCTGCGAGGCGCGCGAGCAAACCTCGGGCGCCTCATCCTCACACTGATCTCTGTCGTTCTTGGCGTTGCGTTTGTCTCCGGCTCGTTTGTGTTGGCCGACAGCCTGCGTTCAATTTTTGATCAAGTCTCAGAGGACGCCTTTGCAGGAGTCGACGCCCAGGTGCGCGGCGTCGAGAACGGCATGAACTCCACCGACGGGGAGATACCCCGGTTTGATGATGGGGTCGTCAGCACAATCGCTGCGCTCCCCGAGGCTCGATACACCGAAGGCGGCCTGTTTTCATTCGAGCGGGCGTACGCCATCGACAGCAATGACGAGGTCGTGAGACCTACTGGCCCTCCAGTCTTCACCGGCTCATGGGGAGGGCCAAGCCCGGTCTCGTCATTCAGGATTATCGACGGCGAACCACCAATCGGTCAGCAAGTAGTAATCGACCCTGTACAAGCTGAACGTGGCGGGTTTGAAGTCGGCCAAGACATCACCATCAGCCTCCCATCAGGGGAGCCTGAAGTCTTCACGTTAAGTGGCACCATCGACTTCGGAGAGGGCGGCACCGGAGGTGCATTCTTCATTCTGTTCGACCTCCCAACAGCACAGCGAGTGCTCGGGCTCCCTGGCCAAGTCGACTCTGTTGTTGTCGCAGCAGCCGACGGTGTCAGCCCCGCCGAACTCGTCACCGCAATTTCTGCGGTACTTCCCGACAACCTCGCGGCAGTCACCGGTGAATTAGTTATATTAGAGAATTAATAATACTTCTGCTCATTTATCATCTTCTTCTTAGAATTTTTTGTTTATGTTTTTTTTTTTTTTTTATCTTATTTTTTTATTTATTGGTATGCTATAATCTTATAAGTTAAATCTTCGTCCTTGATGATCGTTTCTAATTCTCATGGTATGAATC
>JAAXJF010000093.1:0-30955 GCA_012269985.1 Acidimicrobiaceae bacterium | reverse complement strand
GTACTTCCCGACAACCTCGAGGCAGTCACCGGTGAAGTAGTCATCGGCGAGCAAAAAGAAGACTTCGGCTCATTCATCAACATCTTCGGCAACGTCTTGCTCGGCTTTGCAATCGTGGTGCTGTTCGTCAGCACCTTCATCATCAACAACACATTCGCCACCCTCGTCGGCCAACGCACCAGAATGTTCGGCCTCATGCGCTCGATCGGCGCCAGTAGCAAACAGATCATGCAAATGGTGTTTATTGAGGCCGCCTCAATCGGCCTTGCAGCATCAGGTCTCGGTTTGGTCGGCGGTCTCGGTGTCGCATCTGCCCTCAAGCAACTGTTCTCATCTGCAGGCGGTGAATTCCCAGAAGGCCCGCTCGAGATTCGGACCAGAACGATCATCGTCGTCGTCATCGTCGGCATGGGAGTCACTCTCGCCTCGGCAATCCTCCCGGCGCTTCGCGCCTCACGGGTCACTCCACTCGAAGCCTTCCGCACCGGTGGGAAAACCACACGCCCCTTCACCGTTCGCATCGCTGCAGGAAGCGCAGTTCTTCTCCCCGGTCTCATTCTTATGGCGATCGGAATGTTCGGTAACCCTGGTGGAACCGCAGCAACGCTCGCCTGCATCGGCATCGGCGGAGCGCTCACGTTTATTGGTGTCTCCATGCTCTCGGCAATGTTTGCCGGGGTAGTCGCCGGTTTCATTGGCCAACCGGTAGCAAAACTGCGCGGTGTGACAGGTCGAATCGCTCGAGGCAACGCGAGCCGAAACCCTCAGCGCACGAGTTCAACCGTGACCGCACTCATGATTGGGCTTGCACTCATCTCAGGAGTTGCAGTTCTTACCAAATCAATTCTCGATAGTTTCGAAGAGGTCCTCAGCGAATCGATCTCTGCCGACCTCTGGGTGTTTGAATCAAACCAGCGCCTCGAATTTTCAGGTCTTCTTGTCGATCAACTCGCTGAACTACCCGAAGTTGATCACATCGCCGGATTCTCACCTACCGCGGTGCGAATTGACGATGAGGTACTTACCGCAACTGGGTTCGACTCATCGACGGGCACATCAGTCGTCAACATGGGCATTGTTGAAGGCGTTGCTGAAATCGGTCGAGACGGAATCGCGGTACTCGACACCGTTGCTGAGGAGGGGCCGCTTTCCATCGGTGACCGTGTCGACGTCGAATTCGAAGATGGTTACACCACGAGCCTCGTCGTTAAAGGCATCTTTGATGACGCCTCGCTCGTCGGGGCTAACTGGCTGATCGACCGCGGACTCACCAACGAACACCGCATTACTGATGGCATCACGTTTGCAGGTCTTACATATGCAGAAGGCGTCGACCCCGCAGTCGGGCGGGCAGCGGTTGAAGCAACAACTTCAGCGTTCCCACAGCTGAGTGTGCAAGACAACACCGAGTTCCAAGAGGAAGCCGAGGGGCAGATCGCCCAGCTTCAGATCGTCATCACCGCTCTTCTCGTGCTCTGTCTGTTCGTCGCATTCTTTGGAATTGTGAACACCATGTTGGTTGCAGTGCTTGAACGAACCCGCGAAATCGGTCTGCTTCGAGCCGTCGGAATGACCCGACGGCAATTGCAATCAAGCGTGCGATGGGAGGCAGCCATCATCAGCCTTTTTGGGGCCTTGCTCGGTGTTCTACTGGGCTTGCTCCTCGGGTGGGCAGCGGTGATCGCGATTCCTGACTCATTCGTCAGCAAACTTGGAATCCCATGGGGACAGCTCATTGTCTACGTGGTGGTAGGCGGCCTCCTTGGAGTCATCGCTGCATGGTTCCCTGCTCGTCGCGCCGCTCGCCTCGATGTTCTCGAAGCGATCTCAACCCAGTAGCGACGACCATGGCTCTCGATCCACACCAGTTATCAGATGATGCTCAGGCATTTCTTCGTGACTACGTCTTAGCGACCCTCACCACGTTGCGAGCCGACGGTTCACCCCATGTGGTTCCCGTCGGATTCAGCTACGACATGCCAACCGCAACAGCAATGATTATTGCGGTTGACGGCTCTCAGAAGGTGGTGAATGCCGACCGCAACGGCCGTGCCGTGGTGAGCCAAGTCGATGGTCCACGTTGGCTGTCATTCGAAGGAACGGTACGAGTCTCTCGAGATCAAGAAGAGATACGTGTTGCCGAAGAGCGCTACGCACGTCGCTACCGGCAACCGGCTGAACGCGACGACCGAGTGGCGATCATCATCGATGTCGACCGGGTACTCGGTCGAGTGCCCGAAGCCCGTTAAGACGGTTGTGCTCCACCCGGGGGCGTGTCATCGAGCAGTCGCCAATCAAGACGGGTCTGGCATTTCGGACACCAATACAACGGGCGGTTATCTGGTGGCGTGTTCGTCACTTCGATCGAATCACCGCACCGGTTGCACACGTGGCCGTTTCTTCCGTACACCTCGAACGGCACGAGATTGACGAATCCGTCGTCTCCCAGAGCGTTGAGGTGTTCGTTCAAAATTCGCGATGCGTAGTTCACGAGCATGATGAGATCTGATCGAGCAATATCGCCGACGCGTGCCCACGGGCTTAAACGCGTCGCCCAGAGCGCCTCCGCCGCATACACGTTGCCGAGACCTCGAACAACGCGTGGATCGAGCAATGCTTCACGAATTCGCGTCGACGGATCTGAGTGATGAAGAATTGCTTCAACGACGATTTCACGATCGACGTCTGGATCAGAAAGGTCAGGCCCAACTCGACCCCGCGATGGATGTCGGTCGATGGGCTCTCTTCGGTAGGTCTCAACCTCAGCGGCGTCAAAACACACTGCGACCCAATCCTCTGACTCGATCAGCGCTGCTGCGTCAGAATGCTTACGCCGCCAGCGGTCGCCAACGCGATACAGATCCCACGACCCTGAACGTCGAAGACTCGTGTGCAACACGAGGCCGTCATCCCAGGTGAACTCAAACTCACGGCCGTCGCGTTCAACGCGTTCAATCACGCGACCAACCCCTGGAGCGGGCCCAGAAAGTTTGCGTGATGAGAAACAAATCGTTTGCTGTCCGACCAGCGCAGTCCGCATCGCGCTTGCACTACGGCGGATCGCGGACGCTTCAATCACGAACGAAATAGTAGATGTGCGTTATCTCTGCAACGCGGATTTCGCGCGTCAGGGCAGTTGGCCGACGTGCGCCAACGCAAGTCGGATGAGACGGTCATGCCCACTTGTCATCTGCTGACGGACCGCATCTGAAACCGCTTCCTGCGGCGAAAACCATGACAGATCAAGTGCTTTTTGAGTGGGCTGGCACTCACCGTCAACTGGCACAACGTAAGCAAGGCTCACTGCGTGTTGGCGTGGGTCGTAAAAGCCGCTGATATCCGGGTCAGGGAAATACTCAGCAACGGTGAACGGAGCCGGTGACACGGGGAGCCGGGGAAGTGCGAGTGGGCCGAGGTCTTTTTCACAGTGCCGTAAGAGCGCATCTCGCACCCTTTCGCCGTACAGCACCCTTCCTGAGATGAACGTGCGAGAAATGTTTCCGTCTGGAGCAACCCGTAACAACATGCCAACCTCGGTGACGTTGCCGTTCGAATCAACTCTGACCGGCACCGCATCGACATACACAATCGGCATACGAGACCGAGTCACAGCCATGTCTTCTTCTGAGAGCCAGGCCACGTCGGTTTCGGTATCGTTTGTCATCTCGATGTCGCTCACAAGGACAGTTTCTCAGATTTCTGGCCTTCTTTGTGGACTTCAGTAATGCGTCATGATGGAAGGATGACATTGCGATTGCGCCCCCATTCACTTGGCGCCGCGCGGTGGAAAGAACTCGATGAGGCGGTCACCCTGCTTATTCCCATCGGATCATGTGAACAGCACGGCCCTCATCTGCCACTCGATACCGATACCCAGATCGCTCTGGAAATCGCTCACCGCGCCGCTGCTCACATCGACAACTGTCTGGTTGCACCGCCGATCACGATCTCGGCATCGGGAGAGCACCAAGGGTTTCCGGGAACACTGTCGATCGGAAATGAAGCGGTCACTCTCAGTGTTATCGAGCTCTGTCGCTCGGCTGATTGGGCACGCCGTATCGTTCTCGTCAATGGCCATGGCGGAAATGTTGGCGCAATTACCGCAGCCTGCAAGGTGCTTGCGGCGGAGGGACGTCCAGCTCTCGACTGGTGGCCAACGGGTTCGAACACCGATCTCCATGCCGGCCGAATTGAAACCTCGGTGATGCTGCTGATCGACCCTGACCAAGTCAACACTGCGTCAATGGCAACGGGCCCGACCCCTTCGTATGCAGCACTCGCGGAACACGGGGTGCAAGAACTTTCCCCGACGGGTGTTCTCGGGGATCCACACGGTGCGACCGCCGCAGAAGGCGAAGAATGGTTAACGAAGTGGACAACCGACCTCGTTGCTGCCATCAGGCGAGACGAACCTTGAAATTCTCCCTCGACACAACGACGCACCTCACGCCAGGGCGGGTGGTCGGAGGCTCACCACCGAGCATCCTCAAGTTGTCACGTCGTGGCGAAACAACGATCAACAAGATCATCGCGGGAGGCGATGTTGAATACTCGGCGCTCGTTCGCCGAATGCTCAACCTCAATCAACTTCACCCACGACCTGAACCCTCTACAGCCGACCCCGCAGACAACGTCACTGTCGTCACACCGGTATTCGGGCAGCGACTTCATGAACACCCTGCCGAAGACGGCCTCCACATCATCGTCGTCGACGACGGCTCGACACCACCCGTGCATGATGCAACGATCAGGCTCGATCGCAATTGCGGACCCGCCACAGCCCGAAACGTCGCCCTCACCTCCGTCACCACAGAGTTCGTTGCATTTGTCGACGCTGATATTGATGTCGGTCTCGACATCACATGGCTGACCGCCCTCCTGTCACATTTTGATGATCCAGAGGTTGTCGCAGTTGCGCCTCGAGTGCGGAGTCGACCCCAGCGGGGAATCATTGGTTATCACGAGCACCACAACGGTGCCCTCGATCTCGGTCCGCGGCCCGCCGTCGTTCGACCCGGTACACGTGTGAGCTATGTGCCCGCAGCGGCGTTGATCTGTCGCGCAGAGGCTGTCCGAGCGATTGGTGGGTTCGACGAAGACTTGCGAACCGGGGAAGACGTCGACCTCGTGTGGCGGCTCCACGATGCAGGATGGACGATTCGATACGACCCCTCTATTGAGGTTCAACACGAACCGAGAGCGTCGTTTGGAGAATGGTGGAACCAACGCGTCGGGTACGGCTATTCGTCGGCAGCCCTTGCTGAGCGTCACGGTGATGAGCAACTCTCACCACTCATCACCTCTCCGTGGAGCCTTGCTGTAATCGTCGCCATGGCCGCAACGAAGCGCCCTTCTGTCGGGGTGACAGTCGGCCTCGGAATCATCGGAGCCGCATCTCAGCAACTTCGACAGAGAGCCCCCGACCTCACCGACAGTGAAGCTCGAAAGATTGTCCTCCGTGGAACTCAGGCAACCGCAACTGCTCTTGGGCGCGCGATTCGTCGCGTGTGGTGGCCACTCCTGATATTGCTCTGTCCGATCTCTCGCGGCGCCCGGCGCCTCCTTGCCGCCTCAGCGATTTTCGCAGTTACGCCGATGGTCGTCGTTGACGACATTGCCCACGGGGTTGGTATCTGGTCGTGCGTTATCAAACATCGACGATTCGGACCCGTCATTCCCGTGCTTCGCCGCAGCCGACCACAACCAGCGAGCCCTACCCCGTAACCTTTCAACTATGACGGTCTCGCTCACCGTCGACCGCACGAGATGGTCGGCACATCTTCATCACACCCTTGAACAGATTCGTGCCGTGGCGATACCAGTTCCAGTCGTCAAAGGAAACGGCTACGGCTTTGGCCGGCACGCCCTCGCCAAGATTGCTGCCGAGGAGTCAACAACTATCTGTGTGGGAACCGTCCATGAACTCGATGGAATACCCGATTCGCTCACACCCGTGGTTCTCACACCAACATTGGCCGGGCCAACACCCTCAGCAATCCTTACCGTCAGCAACGAAGCGCACATCAGGCCTCTCGTCGGTTCTGCCCAACGAATAATCATCAAACTCGCATCATCAATGCACCGTTACGGGGGGCCATCCTCGCTCGTGCAACACGCACTCGATGGCGGACTTGACGTCGCAGGAGTAGCAATTCACCTTCCGCTAATCGCGACAGACGACGAACGGGTTGCTGAAGTCACTGCGCTCTTAGACCCCATCCCGACCTCAATACCTGCCTGGCTCAGTCACATCGATCCATCGCTGATAGCACGTCTTCCCGATTCTCGGACGTACCTTCTACGGGCTGGCACCACCCTGTGGCACGGTGACCGCGAAGCGCTGCACTTATCGACAGATGTCATTGATCTTCGACCTATCCGAGCCGGCCAACGCGCCGGATACCGACAAACTGACGTCATCGAAGACGGTCACCTTGTGATGGTGGGAGCGGGAAGCGCCCACGGGGTACACCCACTTGCCGATGGGAGAAGTCCATTCCACTTCAATCGGCAGCGCGTCGACATGTTCGAACCCCCGCATATGCACACCACGATGCTGTTCATCCCTCAACACACCGATCCACCAGCCATTAGTGACACCATCGACCTGCAGCGACCTCTCACGCAGACGATCATTGACGAAGTGATCTGGGTCTAAACCGTCTGACCGCGCGATATCAGCGCGTTGCGGCGCGACGAGCCGACCGAAGCGCAACTGCACCCGCCCCGATTAATGGGCCACGATCAGCGAGGCGGGTAGAAGAAATTCTCGGCATATGCCCGTGAGGACGATGCACGTAATCGTCGAGCTCGAGCTGTGCTGCATTAAAGAACGTCGCACCGAAACCGAGGGCGACGGCACCGCCTACCAGGACAAGATCGAGATCGAGAGCGTTGCAGATCATCGCTGCTCCGCGACCGACATACCTTCCCGTTCGTTGCATGATGTCATAGGTCGGCTCCGACGGAGGCCTACCGGTGATCGCCTCGATTGCGAGCCCTGAGGCTTCTGCCTCGAGACACCCGCGTGCACCGCATCCGCATCGCCGACCGCCAGGTTCAACGATGAGATGACCGACGTGACCTGCGTTTCCACTGTCGCCGTCAAGCAGATCACCATCAACAAAAATGCCCCCGCCAATTCCGGTTGACACCGTCATCGCGCAGAAATTTCGTACCCCTTGCGCTGCACCGAGCCAACCTTCCGCCAGCGCAAGCGCCTTGGCATCAAGATCGCCGTAGACCGGCAGTCGAGTGAGGTCTGCGAGAAATTGGCGCAACGGAAATTCATTCCATGACGCAATATTCACCGGTGACACCGACTCGCAATTTCGTTCAATCGGCCCTGCACATCCGATGCCGATGGCGCGGACAATTTTGCCGTGGTGACTAGATGCCCGGTCCATCTGCTCGGTAACAATTCCTGCGAGAGCTGCGAAATGTGACTGCGGCCCAACGTCAGGATCAACCTCAACTCGGGCACGATCGACAAGTTCACCCTTCAACGTGACGAGCCCCGCCTCAAATTTTGACCCGCCGATGTCAACGTCACAAATGAGTGAAGACTCAGCGGAGGAATCAGCAGCATGGGAGGTGAAGGTCGCATTCATCAGAGTTCAGGAACTCCAGCAGCCACAAACACGCTCGGGATGCCCCCCGTATGGATAAAAACGACATTATCTCCAGCGGCCCACTCTCCGGCGGCGTCACGCCCGAGCACACCCGACAGACCCTTACCTGAGTAAACCCGATCGAGCACCCACCCACCACGTCGAGCAGCCCAACGAATTGCATCGTCGGCAGCAGGTGTTGGAACTGAATAGTCATCGCCCAGCCAGTCGCCGTCGACAACAACGTCTGCCTCCTCAACGACGGACCCAGGAGGACAATTCGGAAGGAGTGATAAGGCTTCATTTGCGAGAGTGGTTACATCTGGTGACCCGATCACCACACCTTTGGCCACCCCGACTGCGATGACCGACGGCGCCGGCATACCGATAGCCCTGCACACTGCCTGACCGGCAACAAGCCCTGCGTGGGTGCCTCCGCTCGACGAGGTGTGCACAACAGCGGAAACGTCAACCTCCTTGGCCATGAGTTGTTGTGAAAGCTCCAGATAGCCAGCGACATAACCAAGAGCACCGACAGCGGTCGAGCCGCCGATTGGAATTGAATACGGTCGCTTCCCATCAGCGATGAGAGCATCGGTTACCGACTCTCGAACAATCTCCAACGCACCCCAGTGATGGTCAGGCTCTCCCGTGAAATGCAGTTGTGCTCCGAACAACGCGTCGAGCAATTGGTTACCTTCCAAACGTTCGGGTCGCTCACCGGATAGCACGAGGTGAACATCGAGTCCTAGCAACGCCCCAGCAGCGGCCGTCATGCGGCAATGATTCGATTGACCAGCACCAACAGTGACGAGAGAGAGTGAGTTCTCCGCTTGGGCAGCGCCACACAGAAACTCGAGTTTCCGAACTTTGTTACCTCCCACTCCGAGACCAGTGAGGTCGTCACGCTTGACCCACAGTTTGGCGCCAGAGTCAAGAACGGGCCCACGTTCTAACGGAGTGACTCCTGAAACAAGCGGAGCACGGGCAACGCCATGAAAGAAATTGCTTAGGCCTCCAATTTCACCCATTCCCGCATGCTACGTCGTCGCCGTACGATGTACCTCAGACATGACAACCGACTGGAATCCGTTGCTCCGAGACCAATTCGACGAGCCCTATTGGTCAGACCTGATGACGTTCGTCCAACATGAACGTTCGCAGCATGAGGTCTACCCTCCTAAGCCTGAAGTGTTTGCCGCTCTGCACCTAACTTCGTTTGCTGATACCCGGGTCGTCATTCTCGGACAAGACCCCTACCACGGGCCACGACAAGCCCATGGCCTGTGCTTCTCTGTACGACACGGTGTGCCGAAACCTCCTTCGCTTCGAAACATCCACCAAGAGCTCTACGACGATATCGACGTGGACATTCCCAGTCACGGCTCGCTCGAGCGATGGGCATCGAACGGTGTCTTGCTACTGAACACCACGCTGACAGTTCGAGCGCATCAAGCCGCGTCGCATCAGGGAAAAGGCTGGGAACGATTCACCGACCGGGTGATTGAAGTCGTTGCAAACAAACCGTCTCCTGTGGTGTTCATACTCTGGGGGGCATCGGCTCGAAAGAAGCGCAACATGATCGACACCGACCGGCACACCGTGGTTGAGTCAGCACACCCTTCGCCCCTTTCTGCGCACAACGGATTTTTCGGTTCACGACCGTTTTCTCGCTCGAATGAGGCTCTCGCCAAAGCGGGTCTACAGCCGATCGATTGGAGGCTGTGATGCTGGGACTTCCACATTGGACTGATCTACGAGCGATTCGCCGTCTTCGTCAACACCCGTTCGGCGACCTTTTCGTGGGCAGTGCCCACGGCTACCAGCAACATCGATCAGCGAACGCAGCAGCCCTCATCGCCTACTACGGGTTCCTTACTTTGTTTCCTGCTCTTCTCCTCGCAACGACGGTGCTCGGCTTCGTGCTCGACAACAATCCGTCACTTCGAGAAGACATCGTCGATACTGCGGTCGCTCAAATTCCGGTGATTGGCAGCGAGGTTCTCGTCGAAACTGGCGGACTTACCGGCAGTTCGCTCGCAATCGTCATCGGCGTTGTCGGCGCTGTTTGGGGCGCAACCCGAGCATTCGTTGCGCTACAGAGCGCCCTCGACGACATATGGGAAGTTCCTCTCGATGAGCGACACAACCTCGTCATTCGGCGAGTCCACGGACTCGTCGGACTTCTCGTCATCGCAGCTGGGCAAGTTGGAACTGTTGTTCTCACGAGTATCGCTGGTTACGCCGAAATCGGCTTCATCAGCCAGTCGCTGATCACCCTCGGCACCGTTGCGGTGAACACTGCAATCATCGGAACGATGTTCAGGTATCTCACGGCTGCCCCAGCGACATGGAACATGGTTCGTGTGGGAGCCGTCCTCGCAGGATTCGGTTTCACACTCTTGCAATTTGCGGGCACTTCGATCGTCGCCCGGTTGCTATCGGGAGCACAGGGCGTCTACGGAGCGTTTGCATCTGTTCTTGCACTTACCGCGTGGATTTCATTTCATGCTGCGATCACGTTGTTCGCAGCCGAGATCAATGCAGTTCGTGTTCGAACACAGGCATCATCAAATGGTGAGACGCCCGATCTCGACGACGTCGCCAGCTGAGCGCCCAAGTTCGATGACATGATCACCGTGCGGGATTTCCCATCGGTCAGATAGCCACGATGAAAACCGGCGCGCATCAAGTTCGATCGAGACCCGGCGTGTCTCGTGTGGGGCGAGCTCAACCTTGATTGAGCCAACAAAGCGCACATCGTCTGACATCTCAGGGTGATCCCCGTCGAACGCTGTGAAGAGCTGAGCGACATGAACTCCGACGCGACTCCCAACATTCGTAATTGACATTGAGACCGTCACGCCATTGCGAAGATCACCTGTCACCGACACATCACTAACCTCGAATGAGGTGTAGGAAAGTCCGTGACCAAACCAAAACTGAGGTGAAGAAGATGTCGCTCGATACCACCGATATCCGATCTGCCGGCCCTCGCCGTAACGCATCACACCATCAACACCTGGGTAGTGCGGTGCAGCCGGAGTGTCGTTCAGCGACACGGGAAAGGTCAACGGAAGCCGGCCGCCAGGATCAGTCTCACCAAACACAACGTCACACAATGCATCGCCGAGAGCTCCACCTGGGAACCAGATGTACAAGATCGCTGAGACCTCATTACGCCACGGCATGGTGACAGGCGAGCCAGCATTTACCACGACAACCGTGTTCGGATTGACCGCGGCAATAGCGGAGATGAGGTCATCTTGACGACCAGGCAGTTGCATCGTCGCACGATCTTCGCTTTCGGTCTCCCAGTCGTCGTCAGTGCCAACTACCACGAGCGCTCGATCAGATCTGGCGGCGAGCTCCACCGCCTCTGCGAAAAGATCGGTGTGCTGCGGCTCCTGCAGCCCGACCATGAATCCACGAACTCCCGGGTGATCGTCAATCGGGTAATCAACAGTGATCTCCACGCTTCGACCGGTAACGAGTTCAATATTGACAGATCGTTCGGGCGAACCGTGCCCAAACATGCTCCCGCCTGCGTCTCCAGGGGAAATCACCAACACCTCTTCACCATCGATTGCAATACGGCATTCGCCGACAGAGCGGCATCCAAGCGACCATTGACCCGAGGTCTCGGGAGTGAATATGCCGCTCATCGTCGCACCAAATGTCATTGACATCTCGTCGGTGGGGCCATCTTGCCAGAACGCATCGAGCGACGTCTTCGTCAATGACACCGACACACCATGCTCGTCAACAACGTCGAGAGTGAATTCACCACGCACCGACGGATGGAAGCGACTGATCGAACAACCCTGTGCCCAATCAACCCGATGGTCACGGCTGTTCAACGAATCAAGGAGCGACGCAACCCACGACGGTCGAACCTTGGCACTGCCACCACCCTGGGGTCGTCCCGTCGACGCGTACGGCCCGACAAGAGCAATCCGGCCACCCGACTGTGCTGGCCATGGAAGTTGGTCGGTGTCATTTGTGAGCAGTACGGTCGACCCAACGGCTGCTCGATATTGGACATCTCGGGTCACTGCGTCATCTTCGGTTCGCTCCGACCCGTCACTCTTTGAGGCCTGCGCCCACTCTGCAAGCGCTCTCACCCGAGCAACTGATGCCTCGATTGTCGCGGAGTCAACTACGCCCACATTCACCGCTGATTCGAGCAAGTGGCCCCGGTGACGCGTCGGCCCAGGCATCTCAATATCAAGGCCTGCATTAACGGCCTCAGCGGTCGAGTGCAGACCAAACCAGTCTGAAATAACCACACCGTCAAATCCCCACTCGTTACGTAGCACCGTGGTGATGAGCCATTCATGGTCGGCACAAAACGTTCCGTTGAGTTTGTTGTACGCAGTCATAACTGCTCGGACATTTTGCTCAACCGCCATTTCAAACGGCAGCAAATAGACCTCTCGAAGTGTGCGCTCATCGATCTCACTCGAAATAGTGCTGCGCTCATATTCGGTGTCGTTGCCGATGAAATGCTTGATACAGCAAGCAACGCCTTGAGACTGCACTCCTTCAACGTACGCTCGAGCGAGTACGCCGGTAAGGAGTGGGTCTTCGCTCATGCATTCGAAATTGCGGCCACCAATCGGGGTGCGGTGAAGGTTCACCGTCGGTGCAAGTAACACTTGCGCTGACTTCGACCGGGCTTGACTGCCAAGCGCAACACCGACCTCCTGAATAAGTCTCGGGTCAAAGGTTGCGCCGAGAGCGCTGCCACAAGGGAAGACTGCGGACCGAGGCCCTGTCCATGACGTGCCTCTGGCCCCTGCAGGGCCGTCGCTCATCCGGATTTCTGGGATGCCTGCGGCAGCAGGTGTATGCCAGGAGTCGCGTCCCGACAGCACCGATATCGACTCGCTCAGCGAGGTCATTGTGTAGGTGTTGTGCTCGTCTCAGTGATGATGGTTGCCGACCCTTCCATCACCTTGTGGACTGGACATCGGTGAGAAACATCGATGAGCCGCTCACGTTCCTCTTCAGTGTGCGCACCGTTGAACGAAATGGTTCGAGTAAAGGTCTCGTGACCGCGTTCCCGTGAGTGATCCACAGTTACCTCGAGGTTCTGAACATCCCAGCCTTTGCGCTCGGCGTACATTCGAATCGTCATCGAGGTGCACACTGCGAGAGCGGCGCCCAGCAACTCAAACGGATTGGGTCCGAGATTTTCTCCGCCGAGACGCTCTGGTTCGTCACTAATCAACGAATGGGAACCCATCGTGACGCGATTTGCATAGCGGCTCCCGTCGGTCTCAATAGCCTGCACATGTAGAGATGAAGTCACAAGAAACGAAGGTACCAGTCGGAGGTTTCACCGGCCGATACTGTAACGCTTCGCGGTGATGGCTTCAGTGAGCCAATCTGTCGTCGACACAGCTATTCATAAACCCGATGTAGCCCACCTACCTATCGATCTCTTGAGAGACAAGACAGTCGCCAACGCCGTATCCGCTATCGCCTCGACCACTGCAGCGCTGATCGGTTTCGCAGCGACGGCGCACCGGCAGGCGCAAGAACATTAGGTTATGCACGTGGTTACCGATCTCTTTGTGTACGGAACATTGCTTCCAGGAGACGTAAGGTGGCCCCTTCTCGAACGTTACGTGACCGGAGAGGGGACGTCTGACGCTGTCGCTGGACTGCTGTATGACACCGGTCTTGATTACCCAGCAGCAGTATTTGACGAATCTGCGACAACGCTCATTCTGGGTCGCTCCTACCCCCTTCGCATCGATGTCATCGATGAGGCGCTTCGGGAACTCGATATTGAAGAAGACACAGTTGACGGCCTCTACACCCGAGTCGAGGTGACAACGCAGAACGGCAAAAGATGTTGGGCCTACGCCTACGGAACAGGGCTTAATCTCACGCCGATTCCGTCTGGTAATTGGTTTGATCGGCCAACGAGGCCCGGGCCGCAATTCGACGGCTGAACACTGTCGACATCACCCAGTTCACCGACTACCCCTACTATTCGTTCAGTAGCGCTCCGTCCTGCGAACTGCCCACCGGTTCCGTGAAAGGCTGA
Source organism: Acidimicrobiaceae bacterium (assembly GCA_012269985.1). GTDB lineage: Bacteria > Actinomycetota > Acidimicrobiia > Acidimicrobiales > Ilumatobacteraceae > Casp-actino5. Next base: position 17,287 of record JAAXJF010000093.1, on the reverse strand, counting down.
CCAATGCATCCAGCATTCGACCCTGAAAGAAATCGAGTCACCAAAGACCTCGGAGTTTCCATACCGATCGTGCAAGCACCGATGGGATGGATCGCGCGAAGCCAACTCGCCTCGGCGGTTTCTGCAGCCGGTGCATGCGGCATCATCGAGACCTCGTCTGGGGAACTCGACGCCGTGAAAGAGGAGATCAAGCGAATGAGAGATCTCACCGATCAACCATTCGGCGTCAATATCGCTCAAGCGTTTGTCAAAGACCCTGCGATCGCCGAGTTCGTCATCGAGCAGGGAGTCAAATTCGTCACCACTTCTGCCGGGTCACCCACGAAGTACACGGCAACATTGAAAGCCGCCGGTCTGACCGTTTACCACGTCGTTCCCACGTTGCAGGCTGCCCTGAAAGCCGTCGATGCCGGAGTTGACGGTCTCGTCGTCGAAGGCGGCGAAGGTGGCGGATTTAAGAGCCCGACGCCGGTATCCACCATGGTGCTGCTGCCGCTCATTCGGTCTCAGGTCGATGTGCCCATCATTGCTGCCGGTGGCATCTGCGACGGCATGACAATGGCGGCGGCATTCGCTTTGGGCGCCGAAGGTGTCCAAATGGGAACACAGATGGTCGCTGCAAAAGAATCGCCGGTGCACGACAATTGGAAACAAGCGATCGTCAGCGCAGCGGAAACCGACACCATTTTCCTTAACGAACAATTCTCCCCGGCGCTACGAGCATTGCGAACCGGTCGCTCTGAGCGACTTTCGCAGGCCGACCACAACGTCTTCGGTGAGTTTGGGAACGCAAAAGATCTTTACTTCGGGGGCGACATGGAGGCCGCTATCGCCCTCTCAGGTCAAGTTGCTGGCCGTATCGACGAGGTCCGCTCGGTGAGCGACATCATCGCGTCGACCATCAACGAATTCACAGCAACTGTTGCCCGCCTCTCCTAAGGAATCATTCGCCTCGGTATTGCGGTTCGCGACGAGACGCGAATGCGTTGATCCCCTCCTTGCCATCAACGGTTGCCATCGACTTGACAATCTCTTGTGCTTCGCGTTCACCCGCCTCTTCGAGCGATGACTCATAACCTTCGTAGATGAGGCGCTTCGCCACACCAATTGATCGTGAGGCACCCGCAGCAAGACGTTCCGCTAGCGAGGTCGCAGTCGCATCGACATCTTCATCAGGAACCACCATGTTCACGAGCCCCCAATCGAGAGCTTCTTGAGCACTCAACACACGGTTGGTCAACGTAAGTTCCATCGCTCGACGCAACCCGATATGGCGGGCAAGGAAATACGTTGAGGTTCCGTCGGGTGTCATCGCTGCCTTGGTGTATCCCACCGTGAACTTCGCGGACTCGCCAGCAACCACCAGGTCAAATGCACACATGAACGACAGACCTGCACCACCTGCGGCACCACGAACTCCGGCGATGAACGGTTTCGGAACTCGATTCATGCGATAGGTCGCAGCGTGGTAATCGGTGACAAGCCCAGAGGCGATTGCGGGGAGTTCGTCACCGAGCGATGCGAACTCTTTCAGGTCGCCACCTGCGGAGAACACCTTGCCTTCGGCTGTCACCGCTATCGACTTGACAGTCGGATCGTGTTCGATCGCAATCATCACTTCCCGAATATCTTTCGAGAAATCGACGTTCATTGCATTTGCCCCCTCAGGGCGGTCGAGACGAAGATGAGCGACGCCGTCAGCGACGCGGTAAGACATGGTTGAGAGATTCATCTCCCCATGGTGGCATTTCAGCCCAGTTGGCGAAGAAGGCGAACCGCGCTGACCTGCTGCGCAACTCCAAGTTCTTGTGCGAACACTGCGACCCGTAACTCTTCGATCATGAACCCGAGTTCTTGAAGAGTGTCTGGCTCCGAGCCATTCGGGTATTCCGCTAGCCGCTCAGCAAAGCGACGTTCAACCGGCGCTACCTCTCGCATGCCCGCGAGATCGCGTTCTACCCGGCCGGCGAGATGTTGAAGCCGGTAGCAAATTCCATTCACCCAGCGCTCGAGGTCATCGACGCGCTCCATGCCGACCTTTGCCAACATCCCTGGGCCAACGAGACGATCGAGATGATCATGGGCATCAGTTCGAATGCTCACTGCTCCAGGAGCTCGCAAGCGTTCGAGCATCTCAACCACCTGTCGAGCAATGTCAACGATCGCAAGACCTTGATTCACGAGGTCGATGAGCTCCATCGGCGACTTCGTGCGCATCGCCTGGCACAACGCTTCGAATTCGGTTAGCGACCTACTGATGCCATGTTGTTGGATGATGCGGTCAGCAATTGCGGTAATCGCATCATCGAGAAATGCTTCAACCCCAAGCCCGACCATCGAGAGACCGAGTTGGCGGTCATTATCGATCATCCTTCGAACTGGGCCTCGCGCCGGACTCGCTACGAGCAACAACAACCGACGAACCCCCTCATGCAACAGTCGCTCGGCAAGCTTGCGGTCGGTGACGACGCGAAGTGAAACGCTGTCACCCCGGTCGAGCAAAGTCGGATACGCCCGCAGTGTCTCGTTGCCGTCAGTCCACTCCAAGACGTCAGGCAAAGTGCCGAGATCCCACTCAGTAATTCCACTTCGCTCATCGATCGGCGCCGATGACGCCAACATCTGGCGGGCTTGGGGACGCACGACGTCTCGAATTGTTGCTAAGTCATCACCAAATGCATACACCTCGCCATCAGCATCACTCACCACGATGTGAATGATGAGGTCAGGTGCTAGTCGACCAAGGTCAAACTGGTGATGGTTAACGGTGACTCCCGAGACCTCGGTGAGCGCGGCCGCTAGGGCTTCAGTAAATGGCCGACCGTCGGGTTCACCAATGACATTCATTGCCGCTGACAGCGTGTCGGCAGCAGGAATGAGGCGCCGGCGAACGTCTTTGGGTAGTGAACGGAACAATGCCTCGGCGAGGTCGCGCCGACGACTCGGCACGTGCCAGTCAAGGTTCACTCCACTGAACTGATTTACCGAGACGAGGGGAAGGTGTAATGTCACGCCGTCAAAGGGGCTCTCTACGTCGTGCCGATAGGTCAGCATGTACTCGGCGCCGTCACGATCCACCCACACTTCCGGTGAGCCGGCGTCAAGGAGTGTCGCTACTTCAGATTCGGGTAGATCTAACAGGTGCGGTGTTGTCGACCGCTGGTCGCGCCACCATCGATCAAAATGCCTCGTCGATGTGATGTTCGAGGGAAGCACATCGTTATACAGACGACGCAGATCGCCTACACCTCCGGGAGAGCCACGCCTGCTGCGCTCGCCCAACTGCTCCCATTCTTCAAGGCGGGCACGGTTGCGAGAGATAAATCGTTGGCGGCGACGCCATCGCTGATCGACGTCACCAGCAATGAGCGCCTTCTCGATAAACATGTGGCGAGCAGCGACCTTGTCGACTGCCGACAGTGCGATGCGACGTCCCTCGACGATTGCAAGCCCGTAGAGCGAGACGCGCTCTGGAATCACCGCTCGACCAGATGTGGCGTTCCACTCGGGTTCCCCGTACGAGCGAGTGACCGAGTCGCCCGCGATCGGCTCAATCCATTCAGGCTGAATCGCCGACACTCGCCGAGCCCGAAGGCGATCGGTTTCAACGACTTCAGCGGCGACTACCCATTCGCTACCCGCCCGACCGATTGCAGACCCGGGAACAACCTCAAATCGAGCTCCCCGAGCACCCTGATATTCGACTCGTGTCCGCCGATCGCGTTGCGGCCGGCGTTCGTCTCGACGACCGATGTTCGACAACAAACCAGACAGCACAGCCTGATGCACCCGATCGGGGTGGCCGACATCAGTGCCAGGCCGAATACCGATCTGTCCGGCAACCTGCCGAAGTTGACTGTAGAGATCGCGCCATTCGCGCACTCGCAGCCAGTTGAGATACTCATCACGACACATCCGCCGGAATGCGTTGCCCGACAATGTTTTCTGTTGCTCTTTCACGTAATCCCAGAGCGCAACAATGCTCATGAGATCAGACCCAGGAACGGTAAAGCGGCGATGTAATTCGTCGGCGCGTTCTCGCTGTTCTCGTGGACGCTCCCGAACATCTTGAATCGACAAGGCAGCAGCGATCACCAAGACCTCACGCACACAGCCATGCCGCTCCGCAGCAAGAATCATGCGAGCACTGCGCGGATCAATCGGCAACCGCGCCAGTTTTTTGCCGATCGGAGTTAGTCGATACTCCCCATCGTCCCCTTCGGTGAGAGCACCAAGTTCGTTTAGTAGCCGGTATCCGTCCCGAACCATCGACGATTCAGGAGGCTCGATGAACGGGAAACCACTCACGTCACCCAATCTGAGATCGGTCATCTGCAAGATCACCGATGCGAGATTGGAACGAAGAATTTCAGGCTCTGTGAATTCGGGGCGTTCCGCATGGTCACCTTCGGCCCATAAACGGATGCAGACCCCTGGCGCGACCCGGCCACACCGACCCGCACGCTGCGCTGCCGATGCTTGCGAAATCTCCTCAATTGGAAGTCGTTGCACTTTTAATCGACGCGAATATCGACTAATCCGCGCAGTACCGGTATCGATGACAGCCCGCACCCCAGGCACGGTGATCGATGTTTCCGCGACATTGGTCGCCAGCACAATTCGTCGACCCGGATGAGAAGCGAACACCCGCTGTTGCTCTGCCGCCGACAGCCTGGCGTACAACGGCAAAATCTCTGTTCGAGTTAACTCAAGTTGTCGAAGTGCGTCTGCCGTATCGTGAATTTCTCGTTCTCCTGAGAGAAAAACGAGGATGTCGCCGTCGACCTCTTTGGTCAACTCAGTGACACCATCGATGATGGCTTCAACCTGGTCGGTGTCATCAGCAACCGGACGGTACCGAAGTTCAACGGGGTAGGCCCGCCCCTCAACGGTGAACACCGGGGCTGCGTTGCCGTTGTGGTCAGCAAAATGCTCGGAGAAGCGGTCGGTATCGATTGTTGCTGACGTCACGATCAGATGGAGTTCAGGACGCCGGTGTAACAACTGCCGCAAATACCCCAAGATGAAATCGATGTTGAGACTGCGCTCATGCGCCTCGTCGACAATGATGGTGTCATAGCGGCTGAGATCAGGATCTCGAGAGAGTTCAGCAAGCAAAATGCCATCGGTCATCACCCGAATCTGTGTGTCTGCGTTGACCTGATCGGTAAACCGCACCGAGAACCCGACCTCCGAACCCAACGCCACCCCAAGCTCGGTGGCGATTCGATCAGCAACCGAGCGCGCAGCTACCCGACGAGGCTGGGTATGGCCAATGAGGCCGGCCATACCGCGGCCCGCCCGTAGACAAAGTTTTGGGAGCTGCGTACTCTTTCCCGATCCAGTTTCTCCGGCGACAACAACGACTTGATGGTCTCGAATCGCATCGACAAGTTCGTCGGCATAGTGCGCAATCGGCAACTCCTCCGGAATCCGAACCTGTTCGAGTTTGATCGACATAACGGCGACGACGGTAACCGCTGAGAACTAGCGTCGGTCACATGGCCCATTGGTTGATGAAATCTGAACCCTACGTATTTTCTTACGACGACCTCATAAAGGTGAAGCGCGAAGGATGGGACGGCGTTCGAAATTATCAAGCACGAAACTTCATGCGCGAAATGAAGAAAGGTGATCTCGTCATCTTCTACCACTCAAACGCGACCCCTCCTGGGGCTGCTGGCGTCGCTAAAATCGTTAAAGAGGCTGAGCCCGACCCGACACAATTTGATCCTGAATCGAACTACTTCGATCCAAAAAGTTCCCCCGGGAACCCCAGATGGGACTGGGTGACCCTCGGGCCAAAGAAGCGACTGAAATTTGTCTCTCTCGATGAGTTACGTGCGATGCCCGAGCTTGAAGAGTGTCGACTACTCGCCCGAGGCAACCGACTCTCGGTGATTCCACTCACCGAAGCCGAGTTTGATGCGATTGTTGCGGCAGGTTCTTAAGGTTTACGGCTCACGAATCGAGCGCTTACGCTCACTGCTACGACAACCGCTCCTGCGATAAGCATCGTGTAGGCCGGTGCGGCTACGCGTCCGACCAGACTGTCGGCGATGGCGCGAATCATGTCAACGCGTGCAACCCCGTCGATAGGCAGAACACCAGAGATTCGACTCACGCCGAAAAGAACGACGCCGGCGAGAAGCAAGGCAACACCAACAGGAAGCAATCTGCGAAGAAACGCAGCAGGTGACAGCACGAGCATCAACGCTGCAGAGACAACTGCGAGAGCAAGCCCGATGTTCGACCACATTCGAACCGAATCGACGACACCTGAGAGATCAACATCGCTCTCCGTGCGTTCAAGGACGATCGGTTCAATACCTTCGAGCAACGAGCCTTCGTCAATCGCATCGAGCACTTCATCGGTGGCCGACTCAATAAGGCCCTCGTCAACTTCAATTCCAAACTCTTCTGCTATCTCGGCGAGTTCGCTCGATTCGGTCACTGCCGCAAGCTGATCGAGGGCGATCGAGGCAAGTTTGTTGACGTCAACTTCGGCTGACTCCGCGCCTTCGAAGAAGACGTCATACGCAGCAATGCTCACGTCATCTTTAAACGCCGCAAATTCATTACTCGACAGCACGGTTTCGACTGCTAATCGAACCGTCTCGTCATCGGCGTATTGGCTGATCATCGGATCAGAGGCGAACTGGTTCGCGATTTCATCGACAAGTTCCGTTCGCACCTCAGGCAAGTCAGTGACTTCGCCAACAATTGCTGTCACCGATTCGGCCGAACCTGCGATTCCGAGCACTACACGTCCGAGAGCGAAGGCCACAACGCCAATCGACATCGTGATGCTCGCAATCACGACGATGATTCTTCGGAACAGCACCCTTACAGGGTAGTCAGACCGGTATCGCCGACATGCAATAACTTGTCCTCTGTGCTGACAATCGCCTAATCATTCATGCGACGGTGACCGGCCTCCCAGTCTTCTTCCACTGGTTGCTCGACAAGCCCGCCGAGGATGTTCAATTGAGGCGTCTCTCGCAGCGACCGTTTCATTTCCGCAAAACCGGGGAACGCAGCGAGGGTATTCACCGACTCCCATAACTTCACCGCATCTGAGCCCCGTGGAATTCGAGAGATCACCGGCCCGAAGAATGAAAGACCGTCCTCTCCAAACGAAATGATTGGCGTACCAACGTCTCGGCCCGTGCGAGACAGGGCGATCTCGCCTTCGGCGTCGATCATTTCGTCCCACGCGGTTTCATCAGCTGCGCTGGCGAAGTCGAGGTCGATGCCAGCCGTGGTGAGCACCTCGACAAGGTGATCAGGGGTCGAAAGTCGATCTCGCATGCCTGATCCCCTCGGCTTGTCGAAATATGACTCCCCGTAGGCGGTCACGACCGGATCAAGCGCGTCTCTCCCGAGTTCATGTCGAATACGGGCAGCGACCCGAAGCATTCGCAAACCCGCCGTGTGGCCGAATTCGTAGCCCGGAGGAAAATGGGTGGGGTAATCCTTGTCTTTGTTGATGAGTCGCAGCGAAATAAATCGCCAGTCCACAGTTAGGCCGATCTCGGAGCGCACCTCCTCAATCCAGCGCGAGGCCAACCACGCAAACGGGCATACCGGGTCCCAGAAAAACTCAATCGTGCGATCTGGGTCGCGTGGTGGGGGCGTTGTCGGAATGGGATTTGACATACCCCGAACGCTACGGTCATCGTGTGGCCATCAACGACCTGAACCTCAGCGATTTCAGGCTTCGAGTGCAACAGTTTCTGCGCGAGTCAAATGATTCCGACATTGGCTGTCGTGAGTACGGCACCATTCTTCCTCCGGCCCTCATCAACGACGCCAAGGTGTGGCAACACGCAATCGCCGAAGCAGGCTTTGCGGGAATCGACTGGAGCAGATCACATCACGGCCAAGGACTCTCTGAGGCACACTCGGTCATCTGGTACGAAGAATGTGCCCACGCTGGGCTTGCTCCCTATGCCAATTTTCAAGGGTATGTGCTCACCGCTGGTGCAGTACGAGCATTTGGCACACAAGAACAAGTCGATACCCACCTCCCCCACATCATCGATGGGTCACTTATCTGGTGCCAGTTGTTTTCCGAACCGGGCTCTGGGTCAGACCTGTCGAGCCTTCGCACCAAAGCCGAACCCGACGGGGACGGCTGGCGCATCACTGGTCAGAAAATATGGACAAGCACTGCGCAAGTTTCACAATGGGGAATACTTCTTGCCCGCACTGACCCCGGCTCTCGAGGGGCGCGAGGCATCTCGTTCATGCTCATTGACATGAACCAACCTGAGATCGATGTTCGTCCGATCCGCCAGATGACCGGTGACACAGAATTCTGTGAAGTGTTCCTCGACGGTGCCTATGTTGCTTCTGAAGGTTTACTCGGCGATGCACATTCGGGTTGGCAGGTTGCGACAAGTGTTCTTGCTGATGAGCGGGCGGCGGTGGGCGCAGCATCAATTCGACTCGATCGACGACTTGTTCGATTGGGTGACGACCCGGGAACCGAGCTTCGCGATCGAGGGTTTGCCCTTCGCCGTTTACTCGATCGGTCGGGCACAAACCCTCGGCTGGGCCCTCTCTCGAAGCTTGCGATGACCGAGTTCGAAACTCAACTCAGCCGCGCTGTTCTCGACACGCACGGTGCTGATGCAATGCTCACCAATGACGATACGGAACCGTTCCTGTACGCTCCGGGGATGCGCATTGCTGGAGGCTCAAGCGAAGTGCAACGGGATCTTGTTGGCGAACGACTGCTCGGCCTTCCACGTTCACCCAAACCGCCGTCATCTTGAGTGGAGATCTTCCTTGAGCGGAGATCTTGGCCAGCATTGAGATCAAGAAGATCAGCCGTGCTCCTGCGCCGTCTCGAGGTGGTGACGAAGACCACTTACGCGTCGTTCTGAGCGGGAGAGGGCTGTGAGAACTGACGCCCGGGAACCCACCAGAGTCACCCGTCGTCGAGCACGGGTCACTGCGGTGTACAGCAACTCGCGCGTTGCAAGTCGGGAACCCTCAGGCGGAAGTACCACGACGACATGGTCAAACTCAGACCCTTGACTCTTATGAATCGTCATGGCATGAACTGTTGTGTGTTCTGACAATGAAACTGGATCGATCGGTGGAAGATCTGAGTTGGGAAATGCGACCCGCAGACCTCGATCATCTCTCACTACCACCCCAACGTCACCATTAAACAGTCGCCTCGTTGGGTCGTTTGCTGTGACCATGATCGGCTGACCTGGGTAGTGCCCTCGCGTTTGAACTTCTGCGCGTTCAAGAAGTCGTTCGGCGCGAACGTTCCAGCCGTCGACCCCGAATGGGCCACTGCGGTGAGCACACAGCACCCGAAACGCGTCGAGCTGTCGTAACGCACCTGCGATATCGCCATCAAAAGCTTGCGCGGCAAGAGACACTGCGTGGTCTCTCACGAATTGGTCGACATCGGCAGGCTCGTCGACCATCTCGAGAACGATTCCATCAATCTCCGACGTGCTCAATGCCGAGGCGCCATACGCCTTGTCGAGGACGTGTGCTGCCGCGTCACTGTCTCCTCGCAACACTGCACTCGAAAATTGACCGATGACGCTGTCGGTGGGAAAGCGATGGGTCTCAGTGAGTTCGGCTACGCATGTATGAATTGGACCGTCTGCTCCCGCGATATCGCCGAGCACTGAACCCGCATCAACACTCGCCAACTGGCCTGCATCTCCGACGAACACCAACCTTGCGGTGGGATGCAGTGCTTGAAGAAGGGCATCGACGAGTGGCAGTGACAACATCGACGCCTCATCGACCACAATGAGATCGAACGGAAGCGGATTATGAAGGTCGTAACGAAAGCTGTCTGAACCTCTCGCTCCAAGCAATCGGTGAACTGTCGAGGGCACTACGAGTTGAAGCGCAGATGCTGCGGCAACAATCGGTTCGTCATCAGCTGCGGAGAGTAGATCGATCGACTCGGCCACACTCTCTGCCATTCGGGCTGCTGCCTTACCCGTCGGTGCGGCGAGCGCGACCCGTGCCGTCGGGGAACCAACGAACTCATCAGCGACAAGGGCGGCCACTGTACGAGTCTTTCCGCTCCCCGGCGGCCCGGTGAGTACCCCAAGTCGCGCACGCCCACAGACCTCAACTGCATGTTGTTGGTTTTGGGAAAGATGAAGGACATTGCTGACTTCAGCGTTTGACACCGTTGAGCGTTGGGCCCGCGCAAGCTCACCGAGACGCTCCGCAACCCGCTCCTCGTGATGAAAAAACCGGCGCAAGTAGATGAGGCCACGGTCAACCACCAGCGGCGACTGCGTTGACGTCACGAGGCGGCTTTCCGACACCTCTTCGAGCCATTCGGCTGCATCTTGGGGCCATGGAAGCTCCTCGATTTCGGTAACTTGCGTCGACGAGCGCGATTCTGCGCTCACCAACGTGTGCTCACGAATTTGCCGCAGATCAACCGCTGTATGGCCTGACTGGGGCGCAGCGACGGCGAATGCAATCGCAAGGATAAGGTCTTGACCGTCTTCGCCGCACATGTCAGCGAGCGCGACGGCAACCGCCAGGTCGTGGCGTGTCAGCGCCTCGGAGAGAACCCAGGGTTCGAAGCGGTCGTACAGAGTTCTTCGACGCTCTAGTTGCGTCACGTCAACTCCTCTCCTGCGAACAGTTGGTCGACTGTATCGGTGAGCTCACCCGATGGTTGCCACCAGATCACTCCTCGCGTATCGCTGGCAGGCCGGGTGGGGTCCATTCCTCGCACAAAAAGATAGGCCGCACCAACCACTACATCATCTGGGTTCACCTGTGGCTTCCTACGCCGCAGGTAACGCCTGAACGCGACCAGATACAGCAACGCCTGTAGTGGGTAGCCGTGGTGATTCATTTCGTCGACCAATTCAGCGGTGGTGAATGCTGCATCGTCACTTAGCCGATTGGTCTTGTAGTCAGCGATGAAATACGAGCCGTCAACTCTTGCGACGAGGTCAATTGACCCGGTCAACATTCCTGCGATTGGCACCGTGATCTGACCATTTGCGACTTGGTGGAACCATGGTCGGAATGGATCGTCATGTGGGGAATGAGCAACGACCACATCCGCAATTGTTGCTGCACTCGTGCTGGGAAGAGGCAACAAAAATTCGAGTTCATCGAGACGGTCAGCTCGAGAAATTGTGCTCAGGCTTGTCTCACCGAGTGGGCCTCCGAGCGGCGCCGACAACATTGTTGACAGCCCCTCCGCAAGGATCTCCGGATCACACTCAATGGGCTGGTAACGAAGACGTTCACGGCAAAGATCGAGGAGGTCAGCCGTCACTGACGCCGCATCAAACTCAACATCTTCGAGAACCGAATGGACCAGCGTTCCAAAGGCAGCAGAACCAGGAATCGCATGGAGCGGCGTCATCTCGGTCGGACCAACCGCAGAGTGTTCTTCAGTGGTTTCGCCAGGTTCATCGAGCCCACCAATGTGAGGTGCCACGTCAACATCAATGCGAGAGCGGTCGCTGTCAGCCTGCAACGCTCGATCGATTGCGGTAAACGACCACACCTTCCACGGCTCATCGAAGGTTCGATCATTGGTGCTCACCAACAACGACGAATCATCAATTGATTCGGCGACAGGTTGAACCCGAGCCGGGCGGGAGTCAATGCGAACCAGTTCGAGCGCCTCCGGAATTCCTGCCGCCAGTCGTGCAACGTCTCCGGCACATGACTGCTCAAGAAGATCAGCAAGCGGCCGAGTGCCCCTGGAGAAACCGGGCACCGTCCACAGCACAAGTTTGTGGACCCCTCGGGTGAGCGCAACGTACAGAGTTCGCAGATCCTCACCTTGGGCTTCTGCGTCGGCGCCCGTTTTGACACGCATCACCGCCTTCGCCTTTGAGGAACCGTCGGCCACCCAATAGGTATTCAGAAGCCTGCCGCCCTCGTCAGGCATTTCAGCATGAGGCAACCCCTGAGAGCCTTTCTGCGTCGTCCACAAGGTTGGACAGAGCACCACAGGAAACTCCAAACCTTTCGCTTTGTGAATGGTCATGACGCGCACCGTGTCGTCATCACGATCGAGGCGACGATTCAACATCTCACTTGTCGAACGATCAGAGGAGCTCTCTCGCAACTCTTGGAACGCTGCCGCAACCTGAGTAGGGCTGCATGAACGACCTCGGGTGCTTTGATGCAGAAGTTCACCGATGTGCTCAATGTCGGTGAGCAATCGCTCGCCGCCGACTCGAGCGAGAGCCCGCTGTTGGTATCCGTCTTGGCGCAACGCTGCGAGCAGGTGCGCAACTCCTCCAACCGCAAGGGCCCGAACCCGTTGCTGCTGACGACTCAGCAACGCCGCCTCATCTTCGCTCTCAACGTCATCGACTTGGCTGACGTCAACATCACCAAAGACACCCATCGCAACCGTTCGCGCGGCGCGAAGGTCTGACGGACGCAACAGACTTTGCAGAAGAAGTCGCCAGTGAAGAGCGGCCGGAGAATCGAGCACGGAGTCGGTACCACTTGTCACTGCCGGAATACCGGCCGCTCGCAGGGCCGATGCGTAGAGCTCTGCGTCGGAGTTCGACTTCACAACAATGCCAATGTCTGATGGTCGCAGTGCTTCGGCAGAAGCGTCATGCTGTCGGGTGATTCGGCTCTCACCGAGAAGCCTCGCCACCTCAGCGACAACGTCAGCGAGCACCCAGTTACGTGCGGTTCCTGCATCGACTGAGCCATTCGCATCGAGTGGAGGCTCTATTGACCGAATCTGCATTGGAGGCTGTTCGCCGCTCAGGCCATATGAGCTCATCTCTTTGCCGGCGAGGACAGGCTCGAAACCGACCCGATCATCGCCGAAGGTCGCCTGCCCAAACACGTGCTCAAGAGCAATGAGCATGTCGGCGTCTGAACGGTAATTCGTGTCGAGATGAAAGCGCCGACCGCCATGCTGATCGGCGTACTCAACTGCATCGAGATAGGCGGACAGTTCGGCTCCACGGAAGCGGTAAATCGATTGCTTTGGGTCACCAACAACGACGAGAGGCACAGCGGGAATACCTGTGTGCTGCTCGATGAACGCCGTGCGAAAGATTTTCCATTGCACGGTGTCGGTGTCTTGAAACTCATCAACGAGAACAAGCCGAAACCGCGAACGAAGCTCTGCGATGATCGACGGACCTCGAACTTCATCACATAAAAGGTCACGAGTGTCGACAAGCATTGAATCGAACGTGCCTCGCCGCCAACGTCGTCGTCGTCGAACCACTTCGGCCACCGATGCTTCGATGATCTCAATCAGGTGATTGATCTCAGTTTGAACCTCGTCTGGAGCATCAGGGAATGTCGCCATGCGAGCATCAGGCAGCGTCAAACGGGTTTTGACCGCATCGATGACCCGAGAGGGTTTGGTGACCGTGTGCTGGCCGGCGAGGATGACATCGTGGACAACCTCACCGATGTCGTCGCTGTCGGAGGAAATTTCGGCGGTTGCGACACCGACCGAGGTGAGCAACCGATGACAGAACCCATGGATTGTCGACACGGTCATCGCATCAAATTCGGTGAGCGCGCGTCGTAAATGTTCGAGGCGAGACCGGCGACCTTGCTCATCGTCGCTATCAGGCTCAATCAGCAAGATGTCAACTGTGTCGGTGATGTGTACCCAGTCTTCGGGCGGGGTCGTCAGGGCCTCAATGCCTTGCACGATGCGGGCGCGTAGTCGACCTGCAAGCTCTGCCGTCGCGGCGTCGGTAAAGGTCACGACGCACACTTCGCGGGGGCTGAATTCTCCTCTTGCAAAGCCAAGTAGTGCGAGACCTGTGATGGAGTAGGTCTTGCCAGTTCCCGCAGATGCCTCGAGCACCGTAAGACCGGGGCCTGGTGGTTGTGAAATGTCAAATGGCAAAGTCGAGGTCATGATGCGACCTCATTCATTGACTGCAATTTTCCCGTGCTGTCGTTGATCTCAACAGAGCGAAGAAGCGAGGCGAACCACTTGTCAACATCGCGCAAAATGGTCGTCTGGTCGAGCAACTCTTCGTAGCCAAAGTCAAACAACAAACGGTTGAAGGTCTGCTCACGCTCACCCGGTCGAACCTGATTGCCCTCCCATTCGGCTTTTGGATCTCCGCCACAGCACTGCGCGAGTGCGACACCTGCAAACAGGGGCACCGGCCGGATGAGAACCTCTCGACGTAAGTTGATCAAACCATCGAGTAATTCACGGGGGTCGGCTGATGGGGTCAATGAAGCTGTGAGATGACGGACCCGCGCTTTCGTGTTGCTCACCCGGTACATCGAGAGACGCCACTGTGTATGAGGGGACGCAACGGAGAGAACAACAAGATCGACCAATCGCTCACAGAAATGGTTGGCAAACGATGATGAGGCGGCAATGTCGAGAACTGTTGAGCCGTGGAGCGAATCGATCACCCCGGTCAATTCGACATCGCCATCTTCACTGGTGAGGTGAACATCGAGAGACGTCGTGACAAGCGGCAGGGTCATTCCCTCAGATGACAGCGCGTCAACTATTGCCTTTGCATCGTCTCGTGCTGTCTGCAGTGATGCGGTTCCGTACACACCGGGAGGAACGTCACCTGATGCGGTAAGGAAATCGACCCAGTCTTCTGGATCTCCTCCACCCATGGCAGATGACAACATGCCGTTACGTAACCCGTAGCGATCGAGTCCATCAAGGCCGAGCGGGATGTTCGACCCGCGCTCGCGCCCAAACTCTTGAAGAGCGGCGAGATGAAGACGGTCCTCGCAGAACGTTCGTATCGGTTGGCCAAATGCATGACGAAGGTCGGCGATGGTGCACGGCCCATCGGGGCGTTCAGTTAGCACCAATGACTCAGGTTGCTGTTTGTGTTGACTGCGGCGGGAGATCGCCGCCTCGACCGCGCTTCGGTCGTGGCTCCAGGGTCGATCGCTTACTTCGGGGTGGATGACAAAATTTGCTTCCGACCACGTCTGTCGCGGGTGGTGTACCAGGGGGAACTCGCGGCCAATGAGGTCGCCAAGAGCATCGATGAGTTCGCTGAGTGCAGGCGACGGTGAGACCTCGGCCCCACTCGTGACATCAAATCCGGTCGAGCAGAGGATGAGCCGATCTTGGGCCGACATGACAGCGTCTAAGAGTTGGGCTTGATATTCACTTCTCTGGTCTCGGTCACCGATGCACTGTGGCGATTGAGTGAGGTCATCGGGATTGCCGAGAGTATTTGGTTCACCCTCTCGGTCGACTCCTAAGAGACAAACAACCGAATGAGGTACTCCGCGTACAGCAGTCAACGAAGACAACGTCACTCGCCCAGTCTGGAAACGAGGCATTCCCGCTGTCGAGGCCAATCTCGAGTTGACCAACACAGCAAGATCGGCGGGGTTGGCCGCCACCGACGCCGAGTAGTCCCCAGCGAGTTCGACCTCGTCGCAAAGTTGTTCACACAGGCGGTCGAGTGCTCGCCACCACAGCACCTCATCGTCACTCACGAACACGAGGTGACCAAGTGCTTCGCGAAATGTGATGAACCAGTCTCGAGGTGGTGCGAAGAGATTGAGTTGTGAGCAACTGTCGTGCAGTTGCTGAAGGAAGAGAGCGGTTTTCCCGAGAAGCGCAACGTCATCGAAACTCACCTCTCGGAGCGGGGCGATGCGATCGCCAACAAGTTCAGGCCCACTTGCAGCCGTGGCGACAGCAGAGACGAGACGGTTCAACGCATCGAGGAGCGTGAATGTACCGAGAGGCTCAATGCCGACTGCTCGCTGGTCGTCTCCGTCAAGGCCCCAACGAGCATTTGCCATGGTGAGGAGTTCGCTCACACGAGGAACGTCAGCGGGTTCGATGTCGAACGACATCGCAACAACGGGCTGCGCCAAGAGTTCAACGACGTCATCAACTCGAAAACGCCCGTCAAGCAATTGCAGCAGTTGTTGACCGACGGTCGCAATCGGGTTTGTCACTCCAAGCGAACGGTCAGCAATTTGCACCGGAATGTCGGGAACGCCGGCTGCTGGGTTCCCAGCGAACACCGACTGCACCAGTGGAGCGAAACGTTCGACATCGTTCGTGAGCACCACAACGTCCCGTGGCGCAAACACCGCCGACCCGTCACGATGCCGCTCGTTGAAAAGATGAAGGAGATGGTCTCTCAGTACCTCAACCTGGCGTGTTGCCCCAAACGTTCGATGAATGACAACGGTACGGTCGAGCGGTACTTCAGCATCAGGGATGGTGTCGTGATCAATGGCATCTTGAAGTGATGACAGGAGAGTGATGTCATCACCACCTGCAGAGTCGCGCTTGATATTGACAGGCCCCTCCACTTCCCCGCTGGTGGCCAGCACCGAATCGAGTAGCAGCGTGTGGCCCTCTTCGTTGGTGCGACCCCACACCGTATTGAGTCGGAATCCACCTGTTGGGCGAGGATGTGCGTCGCGCAACGCCGGAAATCGCAACTCTTCTCGCCACGCTGATCGAACGGACTCCCACCTCGATGATGACGACACGGGAGCGAACACTGCGACCTCGGTCTTCGTTGATAACACTCGAAACAAATCGAGTTGAGGCTGCGGCATCGTCGTCAATCCAAATATCGACACCCGAGGTGGTATCGAACCAGTGAATGAGATCTCATCTGCGGAAGCATTCGTGAGTTGCTCGTATGCACGAGCATCTGATCGCCCTAGACGTGCTTCGAGTTGCCGCCAGAGTTCTGGTTGCCAGAGATGATGGTCAGCGAGGGTCTGCAGCGATCCGTCGACGTCTTCTCCATCAGACCATCGTCTCACCATGTGGGGTCGGTAGAGGATGTAACGATCGAACACATCGGCAATCGCACGTGCCCGCATGAGATCGTCGACACCGCCTTCTTTTTGGATGGCATGAACCGCCCACGTCAACGGACCTGTCTCCCAGGTGCCCATCTTCGATTCGAGACTGAAGGTGTCTTTGAGGAATCTCGCCGGATACGAGAACTGAATGTTGGAACAAATGCCAAGGCGAAGAGCGATGGCGTGAGTTAGCCATGAACGAACGCCGTCACCTGGGACCACGATGGTTTCGGGGAGAAATGGGTCATCGGGCACCCCGCTCAGACGGTCAACGAGCCGGTCGGCAAGCGTCTCGAGGTCATTGGCGACGACGAGGTGCATTCCCATTCCTACGATCGTAGGTGCTGGGTGTGACGTCGATGCTGGTGATGGCCAGCATTCTCACTGCAACCGACACCTTCAGGCGGCGGTAGCCTTTCCACGTCGTCCCGCCCTCGTAGCTCAGGGGATAGAGCATCGGCCTCCGGAGCCGTGTGCGCAGGTT